>NZ_JBFAIN010000012.1:0-221842 GCF_040654735.1 Saccharopolyspora sp. NPDC050642
ATCGCGGCCGTCGCCGCCGACGACCTCAGCGCCGACTACATCGTGCCCAGCCCGCTGGACCCGCGGGTGGCGCCCGAGGTCAGCGCGGCCGTCGCGAAGGCGGCGCGGGCCGACGGAGTCGCGAAGGCATGAGCAATAGAAGCTGTTGCCACCTGACCGGACGGCGGTAGGTTCGGTTGGCGTGCAGCGGGGCCGGGGGAGCCAGCAGCGGCTCCCCCGGCCCCGTCGCATCGGCGGCGGCAAACGGATTTCGGTTGTCGGCGTCATCATGTCGGGCGACGGCTGTCACCACTCCAGGGAACCGGTCAGATGCCCCGGCACCATGGCGTTACCGCGGGTGCATAGACCGGTAAGGTCGGCCGCACGGATCGCTGTGTCTCACGTCACTCGTCAGTGGCGGATCCGGCGTCCGGAATAGGCGGCCGCGCGGCCGCCACGCAGGAGGGGTGCAGTTGACCGAGCGGAGCGAGCGGAACCGGACGGCCTCCGGTGGTCTCGGGCTGGCCGGCGCCTGCGCCGAAACGTTCGAACTCGTCCCGCTGCCGGCCGCACCGGCCCTGCTGAGCACCGCGGACGGCATCGTGGTGCGGGCGACGGAACAGGCCGCGACACTCGCCGGCGAGACCGGCCCCGACGCGCTGATCGGCTGCCGCCTCGCGGACCTCGTGTCCCGCGATGGCGTGGTGTCGATGCTGCGGACGCGCACCGGCCGGATCCCGGTCCGCCCGCTGAGCTGGCCGCACGCCGACGACGAGCAGCTGCGCGTCACGGTGCTGACGGACGTCTCCGACCTCACCGAGGCGGCACCGGCGGCGGCCGACGCCGCCAACTCCAACGAGCGGCGCTGGCTGATCGAGGCGCAGCGCATCGCCAAGGTCGGCAGCTGGGTGTTCTACCCGGAAACCGGTGAGCTCTACCGCAGCCCGGTGCTCGCCGAGTTCCTCGGCGGCTCGGGCGCCGAGAACGCCACCGACGCCGGCTCGATGATCTCGGCGACCCATCCCGAGGACGTGGACCGCGCCGCCCAGTTCTACGCCGACGTGCTCTCCGCGCCCGAGGGCGAACTGCTGGAGGTCGAGCTCCGCGACCTGCCCGGCAAACGGATCTACTTGTGCACCGGCCGCGCCGAGTACAACCGCTCCGGCCGGATCGAGCGGGTGCAGGGCACCGTCCAGGACGTCACCGAGCACCGGGCGCTGGAACGCCAGCTCCGCGACGAGCGGCGCAAGCTGCAGGACGCGCAGCGGATCGCCCGGCTCGGCACCTGGGAGTGGGATCCGCGGGCCGACGCCATGCGGCTGTCCCGGATGCTGCACGAGATCATCGGCAAGCCGACCACCGCGCACGTCACCTTCGACACCTACCTGGAGCGGGTGCACCCGGACGACAAGGACTGGGTCCGGCAGGCGTGGGAACCGCTGATCGACCGGCGCGAACCGATCGAGGTCGAGCACCGCTACGTGCGGATCGACGGCACGATGCGGATCCTGCGGCTGCACGGCACCGCGATCAAGGACGCCGACGGCGAAGTCGTCATGGTCGGCACCGTGCAGGACGTCACCGAGCAGCGCGCGGTGGTGACCCGCATGGAGCGGTCCAGCCAGCGCTTCAGCGACCTGGTCAACATCACGCCGGTCGGGATCGGGCTGTTCGACCGGGCCGAGCGGCTGGTCGACGCCAACGACGCGCTGTGCGACCTGCTCGGCTACCGGCTGGAGCAGCTGCGCGGCATGTCCGTGCCCCAGATCACCCACCCCGACGAGCGGCAGACAGGCCTGCCCACGCCGAGCGAGCGGCCCGGCCTCCGACGCCGGGTGCCGCAGCGGGTGCTGGTGCGCTCCGACGGCGAGCCGGTGTATTGCGAGCTGCACACGTCTTCGTCGGTGCAGGACGACGGCACCCAGTTCTGGCTGGTGGTCTTCCAGGACATCACCGAGCGGCGGCGCGCGGCCGAGGCCCTGCGCTACCAGGCCACCCACGACGACCTGACCGGGCTGCCGAACCGCGCGGCGGTGAAGGACCTGCTGCTCGGGTTGCTCGGGCGCGCCGACTCGCACCGCGTCGCGGTGCTGTTCTGCGACATCGACAACTTCAAACGGGTAAACGATTCACTGGGCCACGACGCCGGGGACGAACTGCTGGTCGCGCTGGCCCGGCGGCTCGAAGGCGGGCTGCCAGACGGCTGCACGGCGGCCCGGTTGTCCGGCGACGAATTCGTGATCATCTGCCAGGACATCGAGGCCGTCGGCGGCGTCGACTCGCTGGCGACCCGGGTGTCCGGGCTGCTGCGCACCGCGGTGCCGGTGCACGGCCAGCTGATCCGGGTCTCGTCGTCGATCGGCGCCGCGGTGCCCAACGGATCGGGGGCCGGCGGCGAGGACCTGCTGCGGTTCGCCGACGCGGCGATGTTCGAGGCGAAGCGCCGCGGCACCGGCAAGGTCTCGCTGGCCAGCCCCGCGCTGATGGCCTCGGCGGACCGGCAGCTGCAGCTGGAGGGCCAGCTGCGGGAGGCGCTGAACAACGACGGGCTCGTCCTGCACTACCAGCCGGTGGTGAACTCCGAAGGCGTGGTGGTCACCGCCGAGGCGCTGGTGCGCTGGCCGCACCCGGATCGCGGGATGCTCGCGCCGGACGCGTTCCTGCCGGTCGCGGAGCAGGGCGACCTCCTCCGCGAGCTGGACCGCTGGGTGCTGCGGACCGCGCTCCGGGAGGCGGCGACGTGGCCGGCCCGCAACGGCCGCCCGGTCGGCGTCGCGGTGAACCTGGCGGGCCTGGTGCCGGGCGGCCCGGAGTTCGTCGACGGGGTCGCCGACATCGTCGCCGAGACCGGCATCGCCTGGAACCGGGTGATCCTGGAGCTGGTGGAGACGGCGCTGGTGGACCTGCCGTCGCGGACCCGGCACGAGATGGGCGAGCTGGTGGCGCGCGGCGTGCGGTTCGCCGTCGACGATTTCGGCACCGGCTACTCGTCGCTGGCCCGGCTGAAGGACCTGCCGGCGCAGATCATCAAGGTGGACCGCCGGTTCGTCGCCGGCGTCGGCGGCGACGCCTCGGACTTCGCGGTGGCGCGGGCGGTCGTGGACATGGCGCGCGCGATGGGCCGCCAGTGCGTCGCCGAGGGCGTGGAGACCGCGACGCAGTTCCACGTGCTCTGCGGCGTCGGCGTGGACGCCTACCAGGGCTGGCTGTTCTCGAAGGCGATCCCGGCCCGCGAGTTCCGCGATCTCCTCGAACGCGGCCCCGTGCCGATCCCGGGAGCCTGACCGCAGCAGCGTTTCCGCAGGTCCGGGGTCGTGAGCGTGTTGGATCGCGATAGCGGTCCAACACGCTCACGACCCCCGTTACCAGCGGAAACGCTGAACGTCCTGGTGTCCCAGGGGATGCAGGGCCGTTACGGTGTCGCGGCGCGGAGCAGGTCGGCGATCCGGTGGCGGGGCAGGTCGATCAGGCGCAGTTCGAGGTCGGCCGCGTTCGGGGCGAGCGCGGCGACCCGTTCCCTGGCTTCGCGCTTGGTCAGGTCCGCCTCGGAGCGCGCGATCAGCGCCTCCCGCCAGACGTTGCCGACCTTGCCATGCGCCCGGGTCAGCAGGTGGTGCGCCACCGTCGGGGTGTCGACCAGGTCCGCCACCAGGATCGCGTGCTTCGAGTCCGGGCTGCTGCGGTGGAACCGCAGCCGGTACTTCCCCGCGACCAGCTCGGAAATGGCGTGCTGGGCGCGTTCGCTGGTGATGTCCGGGTGGTTGTTCGGCACCACAAATCCGGCGCGTTCGGCGTTGCAGGCCAACAACATCCGCAGCAGCCACGGCCCCGGATCGGCCCGCAGGTCGAACACCGGCGCGCCCTGCTGCTGCCGGATCGGCCGGGGCCAGCCGGGGTCTCGCAGCGACGTGACCGGGCCGCCGACCCGCTCGCCGATCGCTTCCAGGAACTCCGCGGGCGCGGAGGCTTCCAGCGCCTCCACCGACTGCGGGCCGTGCGTGTAGATCCCCGGCGCCTGGCGCAGCGCCAGCTTGCGGGTGTGCGCGGTCGGCTGGCACACGTACAGGTCGCTGGCGCTGCCGATGGCCTGCGCGCCGAAGTACCGGTGGAACCGGGGCAGGATCGCCTCGAACACCATGCCCAGCCGCAGCAGTTCCTGCTGCACCTTGTGCCCCAGCGCCGGCGTCCGCGGGCTGTAGCCGTAGGCGATCAGCAGCCGGCTGTTCGGGCCGGCCAGGCACTCGGCGGCCCGGGTGGCGAACAACCCGATGCCCTCCGGGGTGTAGGGCGGATCGGTGAACACCAGGTCCGCGCTGCTCTCCAGCACCGGCGGCACCCCGAACCGCAGGTCGGCGTGCATCGTGCGGACGGCGAAGCCGTGCTCGGCCGAGACCGAGTCGATGTGCTCCAGGATGCGCTCGTCGACGTCCACCACGGTCACCGACGCCGACGGCACGACGATGCTCAACGCCAGCGAAGTCAGGTCGTGGTCGCCCAGGCAGAGCACCTGCGCGCCGCGCAGGTCGTAGGTGTCGCGCAGCCATTCGGCGCGGCGCAGCGCCGTTTCCGGCGTAGCGGTCACGTGGTCGAGCGCCGCCGTAGGCGCCGGCCCGCTCTCGACGAACTCGCGCATCTTCGCCAGCTGCTCGGCGCCGGTGGGCGCGGCGGGGCGCAGCTCGTCCAGCGCGAAGCGCTGCCGGTAGCGGTCGCGGGCCTCCGGCGTCAGCCGGTACGTCTCGCCGGAGGCTTCGACGTCGGGGCCGGCGGTGGCGATCAGGTCTTCGACCGTGCGCCGCGTGACGGCCGTCCGGCGGATCAGCTCGTCGAGCGGCAGCGCGCCTTCGGCGAGCTGGGCGAGGACTTCGCGCAGCCGTCGGGCGAGGACTCCGGCTTCGGCGAGCACCGCTTGCACGGCGTCGACGGGCTCGGGAGTTGCGGGGTGCTGAGCAGTGTTCATCGGGTTCTCAACCTTACGGCGTGCCCCGCGCGGCCGCTGCCGCGCAGGTTCCCAGAGCGTGGGAGCGCGCTGTCGAGAAGATCACGCGATGGTCTCAGCCGATCGCACGATTCGGCCGATCGAGCTAGGGTCGGCCAGGTTTGGGGGACCGCGACGATCTACGAGGGGGCTCGGTTGATCGAGTTCCAGGCCGTGCGCAAGCAGTACGACAACGGCACTGTCGCCGTCCAAGAGCTGAGCCTGTCGGTGGGGGCTGGCACGATCACCGTCCTGGTGGGGCCGTCCGGGTGCGGCAAGACCACCCTGATGCGGATGGTGAACCGGATGATCGAGCCGTCGTCGGGAACGGTGCTGGTGGGCGGCGAAGACGTCCGCCGGCGCGATCCCGCGCAGCTGCGCCGCGGCATCGGCTACGTGATCCAGCAGGCCGGGCTGTTCCCGCACCGCAACGTCCTCGACAACGTGGCGACGGTGCCCGTGCTGGACGGTCGCAGCAAGCAGGAGGCGCGGCGGCGCGCGAGCGAGCTGCTGGAGCTGGTGGGGCTGTCGCAGGAGCTGGGCAAGCGCTACCCGGCGCAGCTCTCCGGTGGTCAGCAGCAGCGCGTCGGGGTGGCCCGGGCGCTGGCCGCCGATCCGCCGGTGCTGCTGATGGACGAGCCGTTCAGCGCCGTGGACCCGGTCGTGCGCGAGGGCCTGCAGGACGAGCTGCTGCGGTTGCAGGACGAGCTGGACAAGACGGTCCTGTTCGTCACGCACGACATCGACGAGGCCGTGAAGCTGGGCGAGAAGGTCGCGGTGCTGCGCCAGGGCGGGCACCTCGTCCAGTACGCCGCGCCCGACGACCTGCTCGCGGAGCCGGCCGACGACTTCGTGACCTCCTTCGTCGGCAAGGACCGCGGCTACCGCCGACTGTCCTTCGTGGACTCCGACGGGCTGAGCCCGAAACCGGTGGCCACGGTCGAGGTGGGGACGCGGGTGGCGCCGGAGCAGCGCTGGCGGCTCGCGCTGGACGGCGACGGCCGGCCGCGCGGCTGGCTCCCGCCGGGCTCCACTGTGGATGGTGAGCTGGCCGAGGAGCAGCTGGTCGCCGGCGGCTCGCTGCACACCCGGCACACCCCGCTGCGCGGAGCGCTGGACGCGGCGTTGTCCACGCCGTCGGGTCTCGGCGTCGTCGTCGACGGCGACGGCCGGTACGTCGGCGTGATCACCGCCGACCACGTGCTCGGCCTGATCGAGCAGCACCGCCGCGCGGACGGCGAAGGGCTGACATGATCGACTTCTTCGGCAGCCCCAGCAACCGGGAGATGGTGCTCGAACAACTCGGCCAGCACATCTACCTCTCGCTGCTGCCGCTGCTGCTCGGCGTCCTGGTGGCGCTGCCGCTGGGCCGCCTCGCGCAGCAGGTGCGCTGGCTGCGCGGCCTGTTGCAGGGCAGCGCCAACATCTTCTACACGATCCCGTCGCTGGCCCTGTTCGTGATCATCCCCGGGCTGCTGGGCACGCCGCTGCTGTCCTCGATCAACGTGATCATCGCCCTGACGCTCTACACCGCGGCGCTGCTGGTGCGGCCGGTCCGGGACGCCCTGGAATCGGTGCCCGCGCACATCGTCACCGCCGCGACCGCGATGGGCTACCGCTCCGGCCGGCGGTTCCTGGCCGTGGAGCTGCCGCTGGCGGTGCCGGTGCTGGCGTCCGCCGTCCGGGTCGCGTCGGTCAGCAACATCAGCCTGGTCAGCGTGGGCGCGCTGGTCGGAATCGGCGGCCTCGGGCGGCTGTTCACCGCCGGGTTCCAGCTGGACTACCCGGAGCAGATCATCGTGGGCATCGTGCTGACCGTGCTGCTGGCGCTGGTGGTCGACCTGCTGCTGGTGGCGTTGTGGCGGCTGCTGACGCCGTGGGCGCGGGCGGGGGTGAGCGGCGCATGATCGGCTCGCTGATCGCCTGGCTGACCGACCCGGCGCACTGGACGGGGCCGGGCGGAATCGCGGCGCAAACGCTGCTGCACCTGTACTACTGCGTGCTCTCGGTCGCCGTCGCGTCCGTGGTGGCCGTCCCGCTGGGTGTCTACATCGGACACACCGGGCGCGGCGCGGTGTTCGTGGTGGGGATCAGCAACGCGATGCGTGCGCTGCCGACGCTGGGCGTGGTGACGCTGCTGGTGCTGGGATTCGGGCTAGGGGAAGGCCCGGCGCTGGCCGGGCTGGTCATCCTCGCCATCCCGGCGATCCTCTCCGGCGCCTACGCCGGGGTCCGCAACGCGCCCGCCGACGCGGTCGACGCGGCCAAGGGCATGGGCATGACGCCGATGCAGCGGCTGTGGCAGGTGGAGCTGCCGACCGCGCTGCCGCTGCTGCTCGGCGGGGTGCGCAGCGCGATGCTGCAGGTGGTCGCCACCGCGGCCGTCGCCGCCTACGTCGGGCTCGGCGGGCTGGGGCGGATCCTGCTGGACGGCCTGAAGATCAGCAACTACGCGCAGATGGCCTCGGCCGCGATCGTCATCGCGGTGCTCGCGGTCCTGCTCGACCTGGTGTTGGCCGGCGCGACCCGGCTGTTGGTGCCGCGCGGTCTGGTGCTGGCCGCCCGACGAGGAGGTAAGGATTGATGAAGCGGTTGCTGGTGTGCGCCGCCGCGGCGGCG
Source organism: Saccharopolyspora sp. NPDC050642 (assembly GCF_040654735.1). NCBI lineage: Bacteria > Bacillati > Actinomycetota > Actinomycetes > Pseudonocardiales > Pseudonocardiaceae > Saccharopolyspora > Saccharopolyspora sp. NPDC050642. The sequence goes on from NZ_JBFAIN010000012.1 coordinate 7,574, forward strand.
CTGCTGCTGACCGGCTGCGGTTCGCAGGACCCGTTGCAGGCCAACCGGGACGCCGCCGGTGGCGCGCTGGTGGTCGGCTCGGCGGACTTCGCCGAGAGCGAGCTGCTGATGCACGTCTACGCCGAGGCGCTGAAGACCACCGGCGCCGAGGTGGAGACCCGGCCGCGCATCGGCGCCCGGGAGTTCTACGTGAACGCGGTGCGCAACGGCGAGCTGGCGGTGGTTCCCGACTACACCGGCAACCTGCTGCAGTACCTGGACCCGCAGTCGCCGGCGACCGAGACCCAGCAGGTCTACGACCAGCTGAAGAAGGTCGTGCCGGGCGAGATGGAGCTGCTGGAGCAGTCCCCGGCGGAGGACTCCGACGTGCTGACGGTCACCGCGGCCACCGCCGGTACCGGGGTGCGCTCGATGGCCGACCTCGGGCCGCGCTGCGGCGAGTTCGTGCTCGGCGCGCCCGCGGAGTGGAAGTCCCGCTGGGAGACCAAGATCGCGGAGGACTACGGCTGCCGGTTCAAGGAGATCCGCCCCGTGGAGGCGGGCACCATCACGGTGAACGCGTTGACCGCCGGGCAGATCCAGGTGGCGAACCTGTTCACCACCTCGTCGCAGATCGCGGCGAACAACCTGGTGAAGCTGGACGACCCGAAGAACATGTTCCCGGCGCAGAACGTGGTTCCGCTGGTGCACAAGGGGAAGCTGACCCCGCAGCACGCGGAAGCGCTGAACAAGGTGTCCAAGGCCCTCGACACGGACAAGCTCACGGAGCTCAACCGCAAGCTGGAGGTCGAGAAGGCCAACCCGGCGGACGTCGCCAAGGAATTCGTCGCCTCGGCCGGCCTCTGACATTTCAGGTGTGCCAGGCTCGCTTTGCGTGGCGGTGCGGGTGGCGGCCCCCCTGCGGGAATTACAGGGGCCTTCTCGCTGTGGGATCCCCGACTCATGAATGCCAAGTCGGGGCTGTCCTCGCGAGAAGGCCCCTGAGAACCCGCGGCGGTGCAAGCTGCGAGGGTGGGCTAAGCGGCTGCGCCGCTTCGAAGGCGGAGATCAACGCCGCCCAGGCGGTGCGGCCGCTGATCCTGGTGGCTGCGAAAGTGGGTCCAGATCGCTTTCGCACTCATGACCGGTCAAACGGCTTGGATCGCGCAGCGCACGAGTCCGGCCTGCGCGAGCAGGCCCTTGTCCCGCGTGAGGAGAGGGGCGCCGAGATGTTCCGCTGTCGCGACGTAGGCGGCGTCGTAAGCCGTGAGGTTGCCGCGGAGCTCCCACGCCCTCGGTAGCAGGTCGGCCGTGGGAACGACTTCGATCGCCATTTCCCGGATGACGTTGAGCACCGCCGATGCCTGGACGTCGCTGAGGTCGTTCCGCGCATGACGGCGCAGGACGTTTGCGATTTCCAAGCGCAGGTGTTCAGGCGCGGCGAGTTTCGTGTACGACTCGAGCGCTGCTCGCGCCGCCGCGCGGCGTTCGCCGGGCAGCAGCGCGTCGCACCAGACGCTGGCGTCGATCACAGCGGTGCTCATGAGTGCCCCTCGGCGCGGTCGGCGTCGCGCGCGTCTTGTTCGTCCCGAAGCTCGCGGACTGCTTCTGCGGCGTCCTTGGTCAGCATCGGCTCGTCGCCGAGAACCGCGTCGAGCTGAGCGAACATGTTCCGCATCCGGGTTCGCGCCGTGTGCTCTTCCAGCACGGAAAGCAGATGCTGCTGGAGCGACAGCCCGTGTTCCTCGGCTTCAGCGCGCAGCGCGTCCATGACGTCGTCGGGAACATTTCTGACCTGCACGCTAGTCATGCGTCCACGCTAGCATGCATTTGCTGCATGCATCCGTGCCGTCAGGCGGTGCGGCCGCTGATCCTGGTGGTCAGCTCCGTTGCCGCGTGGTGGACCTGGGCGGCCAGGTCCGGCCAGGTCTCGGCGCAGGGTCCGCCACCCGGGGTGTCGCAGAAGTGGCGGAACGTCACGCTGATCGCCGCGATGGGACGTGCGCCGTGGTCGAACACCGCGCACGCCACCGAGGCGAAGCCCGCCGTCACGAAGCCGTCCTCGACCGCCCAGCCGCGGCGGCGCTCCGCCGAGAGCAGCCGGCGCAGTTCGGGCAGGTTCCGCGGGCCGCGGTCGGTGCGCAGCACGAACCGCTCGCTGGACGGCAGGAGTGCGCGCACGTGCGCGGCGGGCAGGTGCGCGAGCATCGCGCGCCCGGACGCCGTCAGCTGCGCGGGTAGCCGGACGCCCACGTCGGTGACCAGCGTCTGCGGCTGCGACGGCCGCTCCTTGATCAGGTACAGCGACTCGCCGCCGTGCAGGACGCCCAGGTGCGCGGTGCGGCCGACCTGGTCCACCAGCCGCCGCAGCAGCGGCCCGGCGAGGCGTTCCAGCGGGTCGTGGCGCAGGTAGGCGGAGCCGAGCTCGAAGGCCGCCATGCCCAGCCCGTAGCGCCGCTCCTCCGGCAGGTGGGTCACGAAGCCGGCGGCGACCAGCTCGGCCAGCAGGTGGTAGGTCGTCGACCTGGGCAGGTCCAGGTCGCGGGCGATGACCCCGGCCGACACCGGCCCGGCGCGGCCCGCGAGGACCCGCAGGATGGCCAGCCCGCGCCGCAGCGCCGGCACGTCGCTGCTACCGCCCACGACCGCCTCCATTCGGGTTCCGGTCTCGTATTCCAGACATTCTCACCCCATCCGGGCTTCTGCCGGTAGCGCCGTCGCGCTGGTATGGAGATATGCAGGACGACATGCTGAATGTTGGTCCGGAGCCGTTGCACCGCGAGCAGGTCGTGGCCGTCGCGCGCGCCGCGACGCGGGTGGAACTGACCCAGCTCGCCGAACAGGGCATCGTCGCGACGCGCAAGCACATCGAGGCCCTCGCCGCCGAGAAGCGCCCCACCTACGGGGTGTCGACCGGCTTCGGGGCGCTGGCCGTGCGGCACATCCCGGCCGATCGGCGTGCGGCCCTGCAGCAGTCCTTCGTCCGGTCGCACGCGGCCGGCGCCGGTCCGGCGGTGGAGCCGGAGGTGGTGCGGGCGCAGATGCTGCTGCGGCTGCACACGATCGCCACCGGGCGCACCGGCGTCCGGCTGGAAACCGCGCACGCGCTGGCGGCGATGCTCAACGAGGGCATCGTGCCGGTGGTGCACGAGCACGGCTCCCTCGGCTGCTCCGGCGACCTCGCGCCGCTGGCGTCCGTCGCGCTCGCGCTCACCGGCGAGGGCGACGTCTTCGACGCTTCGGGGCGGCTCCGCCCGGCCGCCGAAGCGCTGGCCGACGCCGGGATCGAGCAGGTCGTGCTGGTGGAGAAGGAAGGCCTGGCGCTGACCAACGGCACCGACGGCATGCTCGGCATGCTGGTGCTCGCGCTGCACGACCTGTCCGCGCTGCTGGACGTGGCCGATGTGACCGCGGCGATGAGCGTGGAGGCGCTGCTGGGCACCGACCGGGTGTTCGCCGCCGACCTCCAGCGCCTGCGCCCGCACCCGGGGCAGGCGGTGTCCGCGGCGCGGATGTCGGCGCTGCTGGCGGACTCGCCGATCGTGGCGAGCCACCAGGGCCCCGACTGCACGCGCGTGCAGGACGCGTACTCGCTGCGGTGCGCGCCGCAGGTGCACGGCGGGGCGAGGGACACCGTCGCCCATGCCGAGGCCGTGGCCGACCGGGAGCTCGCGGCAGCCATCGACAACCCGGTGGTCCTCGACGACGGCCGGGTCGAGTCCAACGGCAACTTCCACGGCGCGCCGCTGGCCTATGCGCTGGACTTCCTGGCCATCCCGCTGGCCGACGTCGCCAGCATGTCCGACCGCCGCACCGACCGGATGCTCGACGTCGCGCGCTCGCACGGGCTGCCCGCGTTCCTCGCCGACGACCCGGGCGTGGACTCCGGGCACATGATCGCCCACTACACGCAGGCGAGCCTGGTCGCCGAGCTGAAGCGGCTCGCCGCGCCCGCGTCGGTCGACTCCATCCCGACGAGCGCGATGCAGGAGGACCACGTGTCGATGGGCTGGTCGGCGGCCCGCAAGCTCCGCCGCGCCATCGACGGCCTGACGACCGTGCTCGCCGTCGAGCTGCTCACCGCCGCCCGCGCCCTCGACCTGCGCGCGCCGCTGCAGCCGGGCCCGGCCACCGGCGCCGTGCGGGACCTGCTGCGCACCCGCGTCCCGGGCCCCGGCCCCGATCGCCACATCGCGCCGGAGATCGCGGCGGCCGAAGCGCTGATCCGTTCCGGCGCGGTGCGCGACACCGCCGCCGGCTTCACGAACTCCACAGTGGACCGGAGGTTGCCATGAGCGAAGCCCGACCCGTGCGCGCTCCGCGCGGGAGCACGCTGACCGCGCGGAGCTGGAGCACCGAAGCACCCTTGCGGATGCTGCAGAACAACCTCGACCCGGAGGTCGCCGAGCGGCCCGACGACCTCGTCGTCTACGGCGGCACCGGCAAGGCGGCGCGGAACTGGGCGTCGTTCGACGCGATCGTCCGGGAACTGACGACGCTGCGCGAGGACGAGACGCTGCTCGTGCAGTCCGGCAAGCCGGTCGGCGTGCTGCAGACCCACGAGTGGGCGCCGCGGGTGCTGATCGCCAACTCCAACCTCGTCGGCGACTGGGCGAACTGGCCGGAGTTCCGGCGCCTCGACGCGCTCGGCCTGATGATGTACGGCCAGATGACCGCCGGATCGTGGATCTACATCGGCACGCAGGGCATCCTGCAGGGCACCTACGAGACGTTCGGCGCGATCGCGGCCCGCCGCTTCGGCGGCAGCCTAGCGGGCACGCTGACCATCACCGCCGGGCTCGGCGGCATGGGCGGCGCGCAGCCGCTGGCCGTGACGATGAACGAGGGCGTCGCGCTCGTCGTCGAATGCGACGCCGAACGCGCGCACCGCCGCGTCCGGCACGGCGGCTACCTCGACGAGGTCGCCGACAGCCTCGACGACGCCATCGAGAAGGCCGTGGCGGCCAAGGAAGCGCGGCGCGCGTACTCGGTCGCGGTGATCGGCAACGCCGCCGAGCTGCTGCCCGAGATGCTGCGGCGCGGCGTGCCCGCCGACATCGTGACCGACCAGACCTCCGCGCACGACCCGCTGTCCTACCTGCCGCTGGGCGTCGACGTGGACGACTGGGCCGACTACGCGGCGAAGAAGCCCGACGAGTTCACCGAGCGGGCGCGCGACTCGATGGCCAAGCACGTGGAAGCGATGGTCGGATTCCTCGACGGCGGCGCGGAGGTCTTCGACTACGGCAACTCGCTGCGCGGCGAGGCCCAGCTCGGCGGCTACGAGCGGGCGTTCGCCTACCCGGGTTTCGTGCCCGCCTACATCCGGCCGCTGTTCTGCGAGGGCAAGGGCCCGTTCCGGTGGGCGGCGCTGTCCGGCGACCCGGCCGACATCGCCAAGACCGACCAGGCGATCCTCGACCTCTTCGGCGAGGACGAGCACCTGGCGCGGTGGATCCGGCTGGCCGGCGAGCGGGTGTCCTTCCAGGGGCTGCCCGCGCGGATCTGCTGGCTCGGCTACGGCGAACGCGCCGAGGCGGGCCTGCGGTTCAACGAGATGGTGGCCTCCGGCGAGCTCGCGGCGCCGGTGGTGCTCGGCCGCGACCACCTGGACTGCGGATCGGTGGCCTCGCCGTACCGGGAGACCGAGGCGATGGCCGACACCTCGGACGCGGTCGCGGACTGGCCGCTGCTGAACGCGCTGGTCAACACGGCCTCCGGCGCGACGTGGGTGTCGCTGCACCACGGCGGCGGCGTCGGCATGGGGCGGTCGCTGCACGCGGGTCAGGTGACGGTCGCCGACGGCACCGAACTCGCGGCGCAGAAGCTGGCGCGGGTGCTGACCAACGACCCGGGCATGGGCGTGATCCGGCACGTCGACGCGGGCTACGACCGGGCGGAGCAGGTCGCCGCCGAGCGCGGCGTCCGCACGCCCCTGGTCGGCTGAGCACTCGTGAGCGTTTTCGTCGCAACGCTCACGAGCTCTGGAACTGACGGGTTGCTGCCCGGGACGCGGGTGTTCGGGAAGGAGCGGGTGTGGCGGGACCGAACGAGTTGATGGCGGCCATCGCCGATGTCGGCGCGGACCGGCGCCGGGGCGGGTACTCCCGGCACGTCTTCGACGACGCCGAGCGGGAGCTGCGCGAGTGGTTCGTCGAGCAGGCCGAGGCTCGCGGCCTGCGCGTCACCACCGACCAGAACGCGAACATCTGGGCGTGGTGGGGCGAGCCGGGCGATGACGCGGTGGTGACCGGCAGCCACCTGGACTCGGTGCCCGGCGGCGGCGCGTTCGACGGCCCGCTCGGCGTGGTCAGCGCACTGAGCGCGGTGGATCTGTTGCGGGCCAAGGGTTTCACGCCCCGGAAGCCGCTCGCGATGGTCGTCTTCGCCGAGGAGGAAGGCGGCCGGTTCGGCGTGCCGTGCCTGGGCTCCAGGCTGCTGGCCGGGACCATCGACGCGGACCGGGCCCGCGCGCTCCGCGACCCGAACGGCGTGACGTTCGCCGAGGCCATGCGGTCCTTCGGCGCGGACCCGGCCAGGCTGGGGCGCGACGACGCGGCGCTGCGGAGCATCGGGCAGTTCGTCGAGCTGCACGTGGAGCAGGGCCGGGGGCTGATCGACCTGGACCGCCCGGTGGCGGTCGCGTCGTCGATCCTGGCGCACGGCAGGTGGCGGTTCCGGTTCAGCGGCCAGGGGAACCACGCCGGCGCGACGCTGATCGCCGACCGCCACGACCCGATGCTGCCCGCGTCGCGGCTGGTCCTCGAAGCCCGCCGGATCGCGGCGGGCGTCGACGGCGGCCGGGCGACGGTGGGCAGGCTGGTCCCGAACCCCGGCGGCACCAACGTCATCGCGTCTACTGTGGACATCTGGCTGGACGCGCGGTCGCCGGACGACCGGTCGACGCGGTCCATGGTCGAGGACCTGTCCGGGGCGGCCGCGGAATTCGCCGCATCCGAGGGCTGCCAGGTCGAGGTGACGGAGGAGTCTTACGGCGACACCGTGCACTTCGACGCCGCGTTCCGCGACCGGCTCGCAGGCCTGCTCGGCGACGCCCCGGCGCTGCCGACCGGAGCCGGGCACGACGCGGGAATCCTCGCCGCCGAGGTGCCGACGGCGATGCTCTTCGTGCGCAACCCGACCGGCATCAGCCACGCCCCGGAGGAACACGCCGAGCCCGGCGACTGCGATTCCGGCGCGCACGCGCTCGCCCAGGTCCTGGAAGACCTGGCCGGGTGAGGCGGTTGACCACCTACTGGTGCGAATGGGCCTGGCTGCCGAGCGGACCGCAGCGGGGCGTGCTCTTCGAAGTCGACGCCGGCCGCATCGCCGCCGTCGGCTCCGCGCAGAACCCGCCGGAGCACGCCGAACAACTCCCGGGCATGACGCTGCCCGGCATCGCCAACGCGCACTCCCACGCGTTCCACCGCGCGCTCCGCGGCGGGGACGACGGCGCGCGCGGCACCTTCTGGACCTGGCGCGAACAGATGTACCGGGTGGCGGAGGTGCTGGACCCGGACAGCTACTACCGGCTCGCCCGCGGCGTATACGCCGAGATGGCGCTGGCCGGGATCACCTGCGTCGGCGAATTCCACTACCTGCACCACGCCGCGAACGGCACCCGGTACGACGACCCGAACGCGATGGGCCAGGCCCTCGCGCAGGCCGCGAGGGACGCGGGGATCCGGCTCACCCTGCTGGACACGTGCTACCTGGCGGGCGGTTTCGGGCGGCCGCTGGACGGCGTGCAGCTGCGCTTCTCGGACGGTTCGGCGACGAGCTGGATCGACCGGATCGACCGGTGCACTGTGGACGATGGCCGGGTTCGCCTTGGTGCGGCGCTGCATTCGGTTCGCGCGGTGCCCGCGGAAGAGATCCCGGAAGTGGCCGGCTGGGCGCGCGAGAACGAAGCACCGCTGCACGTGCACCTGTCCGAACAGCGCGCCGAGAACGAAGCGTGCCTGGCGGCGCACGGCTGCACGCCGACCCAGCTGCTGGACTCGCGCGGCGCGCTGGGGCCCGGCGTGACGGCGGTGCACGCCACGCACCTGGCCGCGTCCGACGTGGCGCTGCTGGGCGGTAGCGCGACCGGGGTGTGCCTGTGCCCGACGACCGAAGCCGACCTGGCCGACGGGATCGGCCCGGCGGCGGCGCTGGCCGTCGCGGGGAGCCCGCTTTCCGTCGGCAGCGACGGGCACTCCGTGATCGACCCGTTCGCGGAGGTGCAGGCCGTCGAGTCCTACCTGCGGCTGGACACCGAGACCCGCGGGCACTTCGCGGCCGCCGAGCTGCTGGCAATGGCCACCGAGACCGCGCACCGGTCCCTGGGCTGGGCCGACGCGGGCCGGCTCGAAGCCGGTGCCCGCGCCGACTTCGTGGCGGTGGACCTCGGCTCGACCCGGCTGGCCGGAGTCGTGCCCGAGGCCGTCCCGGCGGTCGCGCGGGCCGACGACGTCCGGGTGGTGATCGCCGACGGGCGCAGGATCGTGCAGGACGGCAAGCACGAAGCGATCGACGCGGCGGGCGAGCTCGGCGAAGCGATCGCCGCGCTGCGCGCATGAGTACTACGAACGAGGATCAGGAAGCGATGACAAGCACTGTTATTACTGGAATCGGCGAGCTGACGACGAACGACGACGAGCTCGGCACGCTCACCGATGCCGCGCTGGTCATCGACGGTGACCGGGTCGTCTGGGCCGGCCCCGCGGCCGCCGCGCCGGAAGCCGACGAGCGGTTCGACGCGGCCGGGCGAGCGGTCCTGCCCGGCTGGGTCGACAGCCACACGCACCTGGTGTTCGCCGGCGACCGCACCGCGGAGTTCGCCGCCCGGATGGCCGGGCAGTCCTACCAGGCGGGCGGGATCGCCGTCACAGTGGAAGCGACGCGGGCCGCCACCGATGAGGAGCTGGCCGCCAACCTGCGCAAGCACATCGCCGAAGCCGCCGCGCAGGGCACGACGTGCATGGAGACCAAGACCGGCTACGGGCTGACGGTCGCCGAGGAGCTGCGCGCCGCGAAGATCGCCGCCGAAGCCGACGAGGTGACGTTCCTCGGCGCGCACCTGGTGCCGCCGGGCGAGGACGCGGACACCTACGCGGACCTGGTGCGCGGGGAGATGCTCGACGCCGTGGCACCGCACGTCGGCTGGTGCGACGTGTTCTGCGAGCAGGGCGCGTTCGACGCCGACCAGTCAAGGCGAATCCTGGTGGCGGCGAAGGAACGCGGGCTGGGGCTGCGCGTGCACGGCAACCAGCTCGGCCCCGGGCCGGGCGTTCAGCTGGCCGTCGAACTCGGCGCCGCGAGCGTCGACCACTGCACCTACCTCACGGAGTCCGATGTGGACGCGTTGGCGGGTTCGGGCACCGTGGCGACGCTGCTGCCCGCCTGCGACCTGTCCACGCGGCAGCCGCTGCCGGACGCCCGAGCGCTCATCGAGGCCGGTGCCACGGTCGCCTTGGCGTCCAACTGCAACCCCGGCTCGTCCTACACGTCGTCGATGGCGTTCTGCGTGGCGACGGCAGTGCTGCAGATGCGGATGACCATCGAAGAGGCGGTGCGGGCGGCGACCTGGGGCGGCGCGCGGGCGCTGCGCCGGGAGACCGGCGACGGCGCGGTCGGCGTGCTCCGGCCCGGCGCGCGTGCGGACGTCCACGTCCTCGATGCCCCGAGCACGACCTGGCTCGCCTACCGGCCGGGCGTGCCCCTCACCCACGCCGTCTGGCGCAAGGGCGCGCGCGTCGGCTGACGCGCGCGAGCAAGGGAACTTTCCTGTCACCGGCCTTTGCTCACACCTCCAGGAGGCGTGAGCAAGGGCACTTTCCTGTCGCCGCGCCGGCGTGTTGACCTCCAGTTAAGTCGAAGTCGGAGGCTGTTGGCAGTCAACGGAGGAGAGCGATATGCGCGTGGTGCAGGTGAAGGAATTCGGTGGGCCGGAAGTGCTGGCAGTGGCGGATGTCGCGGATCCCGAACCCGGCGCGGGGCAGGTGCTCGTGCGAGCGTCCGCAGTGGACATCCTGTTCCTGGACACCCAGCTTCGCGAGGGGTGGGGCAAGGAGTTCTTCGGTCAGGCGCCGCCGTACGTGCCCGGTGACGGCGTGGCCGGAGAAGTGGTGTCGGTCGGCGAATCCGTCGACCTGAGCTGGATCGGGCGGTCGGTGGTCGCCAGCACGAGCAACGGCGGCACCTACGCTGAGCTGGTCGTCGTCGACGAGTCCGAGCTGCTCCCGGTGCCGGATGGGCTGGGCGAGCGCGAAGCGGTCGCGCTGCTGCACGACGCCACCACGGCTTTGTTCCTCGCCGAGCACGCCCGGATCCAGCCCGGCGAACGCGTCCTGGTCAACGCCGCCGCCGGGGGAGCGGCCTCGGTGCTGGTCCAGCTGGCGCGGGCGGCCGGTGCCCACGTCATCGGCGCGGCGCGCGGCGACGCGAAGCTGAACCTGGTTCGCGAGTTGGGCGGCGAGCCGGTCGACTACGCGAAGCCGGACTGGGAACAGCGGGTGCGGGAGCTGACCGGTGGCGTCGACGTGGTCTTCGACGGTGTCGGCGGCGCACTCGGGCGCGCGGCGTTCGAGACGACGAACAACGGTGCGCGGTTCTACTCGTACGGCGCGGCCAGCGGCGACTTCACCGAGATCGACCCGGCGGAAGCGCAGCGGCGCGACGTGGCCGTGGTGGGGCTGCTGGACGTCCAGCCTTCCCCGGAGCAGAAGAAGCGGGTGACCGAACGCGCGCTGGCGGAGGCTGCGGCAGGGCGGATCAAACCGACCATCGGCCAGACCTTCCCGCTGGAACGGGCCGCCGAAGCACACGCGGCGATCGCAGCCCGCACCACACCGGGCCGAACCCTGCTCCTGCCCTGACGCGTCGGTGACAGGAAGGTTCCCATGCTCGCGTCGCGTCGGTGACAGGAAAGTTCCCATCCTCGCGTCGCGTCGGTGACAGGAAAGTTCCCATGCTCGCATCGCGTCTCTCGAAGCCCGCTGATCCCCAGGGCCGAGCAGCGCCGCCCGCAGCGTGAGCATGGGAACCTTCCTGTCATCCCAGGTCTGGATCGCAGCATGGGAACTTTCCTGTCACCCCTGGCGCAGGTGCGCAAGCATGGGAACCTTCCTGTCATCCCAGGTCTGGATCGCAGCATGGGAACTTTCCTGTCACCCCAGGCGTGACGAAGGTTCGGAAGGTGGGTGGGCCTAGCGGTCCTTGCTCGTCAGCAGCGCGTTCAGCACGACGCGGACCAGCGGGTGCTCCTCCCGTCCGCACTGGACGGCGGCGAAGACCCGGCGGGTCGGCGGCTTGCCCGCGACCGGCAGTGCGACCACGTCCAGGCCGGCCGCGATGGCGGTGCGGGGCACCAGTGCGACACCGGTGCCCGCCGCGACCAGCGCCACCACCGCGTGGAAGTCGTCCGAGGTGTGCGTGATGTTCGGGACGAACCCTGCGTTCTCGCAGGACACCTGGGCCACCGCGCGGCACGGGTTGCCCGGCAGCGGCGCGATCCAGTCGTCGTCGCGCAGCGCGTCGAGCGCGATCTCCGCGGCAGAACCGAGCGGGTGGTTCGGCGGCAGCACCACGTCGAACGGCTCGGCGTACAGCGGGAACCGGCTCACCCGGCGAGCATCCGCCTGCAGCGTCGACGTGTACTCCATCGAGATCGCGATGTCGATCTCCCCGGCCAGCAGCATCATCAGGCTGTTGTGCGCCTCGGCGTCGCGCACCAGCACCCGCACGTCCGGCGCCTGCTGTCGCAACGCGACGATCGACGGCGCCACGACCTGCGTGATCGCCGAGGCGAACGATGCCACCTCGACCGTGCCGACGGTGCCCGCCGCGCACGCCGCCAAGCTAGCCTCCGCGCGCTCCAGCTCCGCCAGCACCGCCTTGGCGTGTTCGACCAGCAGCTCACCGGCCGCGGTCAGCCGCACCCGGCGGCCCTGCCGGACCAGCAGCGGCTGCCCGACCTCGTTCTCCAGCGCGGTGAGCTGCTGCGACACCGCCGACGGCGTCAGGTAGAGCTTCTCCGCCGCCGCGCGCACGGTGCCGTGGTCGGCGAGCGCGCGGAGCACCTGGAGCCGCCGGGGGTCTATCACCGGGCGATGGTACCCATCCGATCGCGGGCCGCCACGAACGCCGACACCGCCCGCTCCACGTCCTCGGTGCTGTGCGCGGCCGACATCTGGGTGCGGATGCGGGCCTTGCCCTTGGGCACCACCGGGTACGAGAAGCCGATGACGTAGATGCCCTCCTCCAGCAGCAGGTCCGCCATCCGCGCCGCCTCCGCCGCGTCGCCGATCATCACCGGGATGATCGGGTGCTCGCCGGGCAGCAGGTCGAAGCCCTCTTCGGCCATCCGGCGGCGGAACAGCGAGCTGTTGTCCCGCAGCCGCTCCCGCAGCTCCGGTTGCGCGGCGACCAGGTCCAGCGCGGCCAGCGAAGCGGCCACGATCGACGGCGCGAGGGAGTTCGAGAACAGGTACGGCCGGGAACGCTGCCGCAGCAGCTCGACGATCTCGGCGCGCCCGGACACGTAGCCGCCGCTGGCGCCGCCGAGCGCCTTGCCGAGCGTGCCGGTGATGATGTCGACCCGGTCGGCGACGCCGAACAGGTCCGGCGTGCCCGCCCCCTTCGGGCCCGTGAACCCGACCGCGTGCGAGTCGTCGACCATCACCATCGCGTCGTACTTCTCGGCGAGCGCGCAGATCTCGTCCAGCGGCGCCAGGTAGCCGTCCATCGAGAACACGCCATCGGTGACGACGAGCTTGCGCCGCGCGTCGGAGTTCTCCTTGAGCAGCCGTTCGAGATCGGCCATGTCCCGGTTCCGGTACCGGCCGCGGCGGGCCTTGGACAGCCGGATGCCGTCGATGATGCTCGCGTGGTTGAGCTCGTCGGAGATCACCGCGTCCCGGTCGTCGAGCAGCGTCTCGAAAACCCCGCCGTTGGCGTCGAAGCACGAGCTGTACAGGATCGTGTCATCGGTGCCCAGGAACTCCGCGAGCCGCCGCTCCAACTCCTTGTGCGGGGCCTGCGTGCCGCAGATGAACCGCACCGACGCCATCCCGAAACCCCACTTCGCCAGCGCCTCCTCGGCGGCGGCGAGCAGCGCGGGGTGATCGGCCAGCCCCAGGTAGTTGTTAGCGCAGAAGTTCAGCAGCTCGGCACCGCCGACGCCCACCCTCGCGCTCTGCGGCGAGTCCAGCACCCGCTCGTCCTTGTACAGCCCGGCGGCGCGGATCTCGGCCAGCTCGGCGCGGACGTCGTCAGCGATCGTGTACATCAGGCGGACCCCTTCGTTGTCCAGTCGAGGATGACCTTGCCGCAGCGGCCGCTGCGGGCCGTCTCGAACGCCTCGGCGTGCTGCGTGTACGGGAAGCGGTGCGTGATCACCGGGCTCAGGTCCAGCCCGGACTCCAGCAGCACCGACATCGAGTACCAGGTCTCGAACATCTCGCGGCCGTAGATGCCCTTGACGGTGAGCATCTTGAACACCACCGCGCTCCAGTCGAGCGGGAAGTCCTCGGCGGGCAGGCCCAGCATCGCGATCCGGCCGCCGTGCGCCATGTTCGCCACGGCCTCCCGCAACGCCTCGGGCTTCCCGGAGACCTCCATCGCCACGTCGAAGCCCTCGCTCATGCCCAGCTGCTGCTGCGCGTCGGCGACCCGGGTCTGCGAAACGTCCACGGCCAGATCCACCCCGACGCGGCGGGCCAGCTCCAGCCGGTGCTCGCTGACGTCGGTGATCACCACGTGCCGGGCGCCCGCGTGCTTGGCCACCCCCGCGGCCATCAGCCCGATCGGCCCGGCACCGGTGATCAGCACGTCCTCGCCGACGACGGGGAAGCTGAGCGCGGTGTGCACCGCGTTGCCGAACGGGTCGAAGATCGCCGCCACGTCCGGATCGACGTCGCCGCGGTGCACCCAGACGTTCTGCTCGGGCAGCACCGCGAACTCGGCGAACGCGCCGTTGCGGTGCACCCCGAGACCCTGCGTGTGCGCGCACAGGTGGCGGCGGCCGGCGAGGCAGTTGCGGCAGCGGCCGCACACCAGGTGCCCCTCGCCGCTGACGAAGTCGCCGACCGATGCCCGCGTGACCGCGGCGCCGATGGCCACCACCTCACCGGCGAACTCGTGGCCGACCACCAGCGGCGTCGGCACGGTGCGGGCGGCCCACTCATCCCACGACGCGATGTGCAGGTCCGTACCGCAGATCCCGGTGCGCATCACCCGCACCACGACTTCGTCGGGGCCCGGGGTCGGGTCGGGGAGCTCGGCCAGTTCCAGGCCGGGCGCGGGTGAGGTCTTCACCAGAGCGCGCAAGGTTCCTCCGCTCTCGATGCTTGTCGCAGTGGAGTCTGGCCCGGTGCCGCAGCGCAGGTCCATCGCGACTTTCTGCACTGGCTGGTTAGCGGTGCTGCACAGCGCACGGCGCCCCACCCGCCTTCGACGAATGGGGCGCGGCGTTGGCGGCTGGTCAACCGTTCGACGACTGCTCGTGCGTGTGGGAGAAGCCCTGCTGCCCATGCGGGGAAGAGGTCTTCACGTGGTGCTGGTTCACGTGGTGGTGCTTGTGCTGCTCGTTGTGGCTCACCTGGGTTTGCTGGTTCGGCCCCTGCGGGCTACCGACGATCGCGGCGAGGAACGGGTCCGACGCCGACGGTTGGGGGCCATCGGCGGCAGCGGCCGTTCCGGCGGCGCCCAGCACGGCGAGACCGGTGAGCAGGGTGCTGGCAAGCAGACGTCGCATCGATTCCTCCGTAGTGCGGTGGCATTGCCAGCGCAGAGGCGATCACACATCGGCCTCGGGCGCCGCGCACGTCACTCCGTGGGGGATCACCCCGCATCCCCGGCCACCCGGCCAGGGGAGCCGCCCAGAACACCCCGCCGAGCCCCGGGCGAGAGGACGGGAACCTTCCTGTCACCAGCGGTCGCGGCGGTGGTGCGAGCAAGGGAACTTTCCTGTCACGACGAAGCCCGCACCAGCCGTTGTGAGGTGTGGAAGGGAACCTTCCTGTCACCCCGGGCGCCGCGGAGCGGGGCTGCGAGCAAGGGAACCTTTCTGTCACCAGCCGTCGTGGAGGGCTGCGAGCATGGGAACTTTCCTGTCACGCGCGGCGGCCGGTGGGCTCGCGGCGGCGAGGACTTGACTTCTACCTAGGTGGAGGTTCGAGGATCGTGTCGAAGCCGATGATCACGAGGAGGCCCGATGACGACCGGCCACACCGAAATGCCCGACATCACCCGATCCGACGTCGGCACGATCCTGGTCAGCCCGTGGCTCGTGGGCACCCCGCAGCGGCAGCGCGACGCGGTGGACTCGACGATCGCGGAATGGCGCGTCGCGCCGTGGCCGCCGGCATTCCTGTCCTTGAACTGCTTCATGAGCGACGACGGCACCACGGTGCTGAACTACGCGCAGTGGACCGACGACGACGCCCACCGCGAATTCGTCCGGACCTACCGGCCGACGCTGGTCCGCGGCATCGACGAGGCCGTGCCGGGCATCGAACGCCCCGGCCTCGTCAGGTACCGCCTGCACAGCAGCGTCGTCGCACCAGAGCCCGGACGCGGCGATCTGGTCGCGGTTTTCACCTACGACACCGAGGACATCGAGCAGGCGCGGCAGCTGGCCGACGATGCGCGCGGCCGGATCACGCCCGAGCTGCCGCCGGGGCTCATCGCCGCGCACTTCCACATCAGCGTCGACGGCACCCGGGTGCTGATCTACGAGGAATGGGCCGACGAGGCCGCAGTCGCCAGCAGCACCCACCACCCGGAAACCGTTGCCGCCGGCGACCTCTACCGGCTGCACCGCAGCCTGACCCGCTACCGGGCCTGACGGGGAGAGCAAGGGAACCTTCCTGTCACCAACGTGCGGGACGTGCGGTGGGGTGGCAGGAAGGGAACCTTTCGATCATCCGCCGGCCCGACGGCCGTGGCAGGAAGGGAACTTTCCTGTCACCGGCAGGCCGGCGCTTGCCTCTGGAACGGCCCGGGGCGAGGGGATGGGAACCTTCCTGTCACCAACCGGTCGCCCCGGTGCTGGTCGAACCTCGGGGCTGGTTACTCGTCGTCGGCGTCGTCGCGGGCGAGGAACGTGGCGAGGCGTTCGGTGGCGTCCTCGAAGTCGGGGTTGAGGTCGACGAACGCCCGCATTCGGTCGGCGACCCAGGCCAGCGTGACCTCGTCGTCACCGCGACGATCTTCGAGTTCCTCAATGCCGCGGTCGGTGAAGTACACCGTGTCCTCCTAGTTGTTTCCGTCCGTGACCGGTGCGATCGGGGTTGGCAGAACAGCAGAGTACGAAACGCAATTCCGGCGGCGACGGGAACCGCCCCGAACGGCGGGAAGGTCGTTGTGCTTGCGAAGCTCCGGGGCTGAACGCCACAAGGCCGGAGCAGGACTCTAATCCGACGCGGCCAACCGCATCGAGCCGGGGCCGTGGAGCATGGGAACCTTCCTGTCACCGTTCCACGTCGCGGTGCGGGTCAGGCGGTCCCGGCCTCCGAGAGGCCGTCGAGCGCCGTGGACCAGCTGTCGGGGGAGTGGAAGGCGCGCGGGTCCTGCAGGCGAGCGGAAAGCGCGTCGGTTTCCGCCCGGGAGTTCTCCGGTGAGTCGAAGCGCACCGCGTACCAGTAGAGGAACTCCAGGAAGTCGCGCAGCGAACTGTTCACGACCTCCGCCTCGCCGCCGCCGGAGGTCAGCGCCATGAGCACCACGAATCCGTCGCGCTCGTCGAGGAAGAACCGGGCCTGAAGTCGTCCTCCGGCCCGCCGATGAAGATGACCCTGTTTCGCCACGCCGTTCGCCGTGAATTCCTCGACGTCGAAGAGCCGGGGCCGGCCGACGACCTCGGTGGTGAACAGCTCACCGGCGAAACGCGGCAGGCCGACCTGGGTGAGGATCTGCCGGTCGGCATCGGAGAAACCGGCGGCCGCGGACACGTCCAGGCGGACGAGGTTCTCCTCCTCGAAGACCTCGGCGAGGTCCTCACGTGCGATCATCCGGCGGGCTCCCCCGAAGCAAGCTTTGCGGCAACCGGATCCGACGGTATCCAGCGCAGCGTTTCCGGAAATCCGCTGCAGCCGCAAAAAACGGGCCGCCGGTTCCGGGAGGGAACCGGCGGCCCGCTTCAGCCGTGATCAGGCGAAGGCGTTGCGCACGACCTCGGCCTGCTCGACCTCGTGGACCTTGGCCATACCGGTGGCCGGGGCGGCCATCGGACGGCGCGAGACCCGCTGGAGCTTGCCGACCAGCTGCGGGAACAGCTCAGGCAGGGCCAGGCCGAGGAACGGCCACGCACCCTGGTTGGCCGGTTCCTCCTGCGTCCACCGGATCGAGGTGGCGTTCGGGTACCGCTCGAACAGCGCGCCCAGCTTGCGGTGGGGCAGCGGGTAGAGCTGCTCCAGCCGGACGATCGCGGTGTCGGTGATGCCCTCCTTGTCGCGGTGCGCGGCCAGCTCGTAGTAGAGCTTGCCGGTGCACAGCACGATGTTGCGCACGTTGGCCGGGTCCGGCTGCGCCGGGTCGTCGATCACCGAGGTGAACTTGCTGCCGTTGGTGAAGTCCTCGACCGGGCTGGTCGCGGCCTTCAACCGCAGCATCGACTTCGGCGTGAACACCACCAGCGGGCGGTGGATGTTGTCCAGCGCGTGCCGCCGCAGCAGGTGGAAGTAGTTCGCCGGCGTCGACGGCATCGCGACGGTCATCGAACCCTCGGCGCACAGCTGCAGCCACCGCTCGATGCGGGCCGAGCTGTGGTCCGGGCCCTGGCCCTCGTGGCCGTGCGGCAGCAGCATGACCACGTCGGACCGCTGGCCCCACTTGGCCTCACCGGACGAGATGAACTCGTCGATCACCGACTGGGCGCCGTTGAAGAAGTCACCGAACTGCGCTTCCCACAACACCAGGGAATCCGGGTTGCCGACCGAGTAGCCGTACTCGAAGCCCAGGGCCGCGTACTCCGACAGCGCCGAGTCGTAGACCAGGAACTTCGCCTGGTCGTCCGACAAGTTCTGCAGCGGCGTGTACTCGGCGTTCTCCTTGCGGTCGATGAGCACCGAGTGCCGCTGTCCGAACGTGCCGCGCCGGCTGTCCTGACCGGTCAGGCGGACCTGGCGGCCCTCCATGACCAGCGAACCGAACGCCAGCAGCTCGCCGAACGCCCAGTCGATGCCGCCCTCGCGACCCATCTTGGCGCGACGCTCCAGCACCGGCTTGACGCGCGGGTGCGGGGTGAAGCCCTCCGGCAGGTTGATCTGCGCCTCGGCGATGTGCTCCAAGGTCTCCTGCGAGATCGCGGTCGCCAGTCCGCGCGGCACCTGCTGCTCGGACTCCACCGACGGGCTCGGCGACGGCGGGTGCTTCTCCAGCTCGCGGACCTCGTTGAACACGTGCTCCAACTGGGCCGCGTAGTCCTTCAGCGCCTTCTCCGCCTCTTCGACGGTGATGTCGCCGCGGCCGATCAGGGCCTCGGTGTAGACCTTGCGGACGCTGCGCATCTTGTCGATCGCGTCGTACATCTTCGGCTGCGTCATCGACGGGTCGTCGCCCTCGTTGTGACCGCGGCGGCGGTAGCACACCATGTCGATCACGACGTCCTTGCCGAACGCCTGGCGGTACGCCACGGCCAGCTTCGCGACCCAGACGCAGGCCTCGGGGTCGTCGCCGTTGACGTGGAACACCGGGGCGCCGATCATCTTCGCCACGTCGGTGCAGTACTTGCTGGAGCGCGAGTGCTCCGGCGCGGTGGTGTAACCGACCTGGTTGTTGACGATCACGTGCACCGTGCCGCCCGTGCGGTAGCCCCGCAGCAGCGACAGGTTCAGCGTCTCGGCGACCACGCCCTGACCGGCGAACGCGGCGTCGCCGTGCAGCAGCACCGGCAGAACGGTGAAGCCCTCCTGGCCCTTGTCCAGGATGTCCTGCTTGGCGCGGACGATGCCCTCGAGCACCGGGTCGACGGCTTCCAGGTGCGACGGGTTCGACGTCAGCGACACCTTGGTCTCGCCGTCACCGAACATCCGGAAGTACTTGCCCTCGGCGCCGAGGTGGTACTTGACGTCGCCGGAACCGTGCGCCTGGCCCGGGTCCAGGTTGCCCTCGAACTCCCGGAAGATCTGCGAGATCGGCTTGCCGACGATGTTGGCCAGCACGTTGAGGCGGCCGCGGTGCGGCATGCCGATGACGACCTCGTCGAGCTCGTGCGCCGCCGAGGTGTCCAGCACCGCGTCCAGCAGCGGCACCACGGTCTCGGCGCCCTCCAGCGAGAAGCGCTTCTGCCCGACGTACTTGGTCTGCAGGAACGTCTCGAACGCCTCGGCCGCGTTGAGCTTCGACAGGATGTACTTCTGCTCCGACGGCTCCGGCTTGGTGTGCGGCTTCTCGACCCGCTGCTGCAGCCACTCGCGCTCGTCGGGCTCGAGGATGTGCATGTACTCGACGCCGACGGTCCGGCAGTACGAGTCGCGCAGCACGCCCAGCACGTCGCGGAGCTTCATGTGCTCCTTGCCGGCGAAACCGCCGACCGCGAACTCCCGGTCCAGGTCCCAGAGGGTGAGGCTGTGCGACAGGACGTCGAGGTCCTCGTGCCGCCGCTGCCGGTAGTTCAGCGGGTCGATGTCGGCCATCAGGTGGCCGCGGGTGCGGTAGGCGTCGATCAGCTCGAGCACGCGGGCGGTCTTGTCCACCGCGCCCTCGGGGATGTCCTGCGTCCAGCGCACCGGCTCGTACGGGATCCGCAGCGACGCGAAGATGTCGTCGAAGAACCCGTCCTCGCCCAGCAGCAGCTGGTGCATCTTGCGCAGGAAGTCACCGGACTCGGCGCCCTGGATGACCCGGTGGTCGTAGGTGGACGTCAGCGTCACGATCTTGCTGATGCCCATGTCGACCCGCGCCTTTTCGCTGGCGCCCTGGAACTCCGCCGGGTAGTCCATCGCGCCGACGCCGATGATCGCGCTCTGGCCCTTGGTCAGCCGCGGCACCGAGTGGTTGGTGCCGGACGGGCCGGGGTTGGTCAGCGAGATCGTGGTGCCGGCGAAGTCGTCGGCGGTCAGCGCGTTGTTGCGGGCCTTGCGGATGATGTCCTCGTAGGCCTGCCAGAACTGCTGGAACGTCATGTCCTCGCAGCCCTTGATGGAGGCGACCACGAGGTTGCGCGACCCGTCCTTGCCCGGCAGGTCGATGGCCAGGCCCAGGTTGATGTGCTCCGGCGTGACGGCCGCGGGCTTGCCCTTGGCGTCCTCGCCGTAGTGGCGGTTCATGTTCGGGTAGTCCCGGACCGCCCGGACCAGCGCGTAGCCGATCAGGTGCGTGAAGGAGACCTTCCCGCCCTTGTTCCGCTTGAGGTGGTTGTTGATGACGATGCGGTTGTCGAACAGCAGCTTGGCCGGCACCGCGCGCACGCTCGTCGCGGTCGGCACGGTCAGCGACTGATCCATGTTCTTGGCGATCGCAGCCGCGGCCCCGCGGAGCGTCTTCACATCGCCACCGGCCTGGGGCTCCTTCACCGGAGCGGCCTTGGCGGCTTGCTGCGGGGACGGCTTGGGTGCGGCGGCGGGCTTGCTCGCCGGGGGCGCGGTCGCAGCGGCGGCCGGCGGGACCTGACCATTGGTCTCACTCGGGCGCGTCGCGGTGGCCGTGGTCGTCGGGGCCGCTGCAGCGGCGGCAGCAGCGGTGTTCTCGGTGGCTGCCTGGCCCGGCTTGTAGTCGGCGAAGAATTCGTGCCACGCCGAGTCTACGGAAGTGGGATCGTTGAGGAACTGCTCGTACATCTCCTCGATCAACCACTCGTTGGGGCCGAACTGTGACGCAGGGCTGCTGGACACGGCTGGCGTTCGCCTCGATCCATATGCTCGTGATTTACAGACACACTCAGGTACCAGGCTAGCGGTCCGATTCGCGCGGTTGACACACAGGACGGCCGT
Source organism: Saccharopolyspora sp. NPDC050642 (assembly GCF_040654735.1). NCBI lineage: Bacteria > Bacillati > Actinomycetota > Actinomycetes > Pseudonocardiales > Pseudonocardiaceae > Saccharopolyspora > Saccharopolyspora sp. NPDC050642. The sequence goes on from NZ_JBFAIN010000012.1 coordinate 28,468, forward strand.
TCGGCCGACGAGCTCGGTCACAAAATCGATCAGGAAAGCCCAGCTCGCGGGGAACGGGCCCCGTCCGGCTCGGACGAACGATCATCGACCGCACTTCGGCATGCACCACTCAAGATCGGCGTTGCTCGGTACTACTCCATCCGGGTTGTCGTCCGACACCAGTATGACGTTTCATCGACACGCTGTGTTCCCTCTCCGTAAATGGACATTCGCGGAGTTCGGGCCTCGGCGACACTCCGGCCCCACTCGTCCCGAGCAGGTGTGACGACAGGCGGCCGCGGTTGCGGAGCGTGTCTGAAATGTTCCTTTCCGTGTACGCGAGTGGGCGGCGTTGTGCGGTTCGGTGGCAGAAAGGTTCCCTTGCTCCGCCCTCCGACCAGGGCGTCTGCCAGGAAGGTTCCCTTCCTCACACCGCAGGGCCCGGCGATGACAGGAAAGTTCCCTTCCTCTCAATCCGCGGCGGCACGGCAGGCCGGGGGATGACAGAAAGGTTCCCTTCCTCACGTCACAGGGCTCGGTGGTGACAGGAAGGTTCCCTTGCTCACATCGGTCAGGCGATGTTGGTCGCGTCGATGTCCCGCTCCCGCTCGCCCGGCGCGCCGTCCGCTGCCCGCCACAGGCGTGCGTAGTGGCCGTCGTCCGCGAGCAGTTCGGCGTGGCTGCCCTGCTCGACGATCCGGCCGTCGTCGATGACCACGATGCGATCGGCGCGCGCCGCCGTCGCCAGCCGGTGCGCGACGACGAACGTCGTGCGCTGCGCCGCCACCCGGTCGCTGGCCGCGACCACCATCGACTCCGTCGCCGGGTCGAGCGCGGCGGTCGCCTCGTCGAGCAGCAGCACATCGGGGTCCACCAACTCGGCGCGCGCCAGCGCGACCAGCTGCCGCTGACCCGCCGAGAGGCCCCGCCCGCGCTCTCCCACCTGCTGCCGGAAGCCGCGCGGCAGCATGGCGATCCCCGGCAGCGCCCCGACCGCCCGGGCCGCGGCCTCGACCTCCGTCGGATCGGCGTCCGGCTGCGCGTAGGCGACGTTGCTGGCGATGTCCCCGGTGAACAGGTGGCCTTCCTGCGGGACGACGGCGAGCCGCCGGTGGAACGCCGCGAGGTCGTAGCGGCGGATGTCCTGCCCGTCGATCAGCACGGCGCCGTCGGTGGCGTCGTAGAACCGCGCGATCAACTTGATCAGCGTCGACTTCCCGGCACCGGTCGCCCCGACCAGCGCCACGGTCTCGCCGGGCCGCACCCGCAGCGCGATGTCGCGCAGCGCGAACTGCTCCGTGCCCGGGTAGCGGAACGACACCGACCGGAGCTCGACGCCCCCTTCGAACCGCTCCGGCACGGGAGCGGGATCGGCTGCGGCGGGCACCGAGGTGGGCGTCCGCAGCAGGTCCCCGATCCGCTGCAGCCCCACCTTCGCCTGCTGGTAGCCGTCGAACACGCCGGACAGCTGCTGCACGGGAGAGAAGAACAGGCCGAGGTAGAGCAGGAACGCGACCAGCACGCCGGCGGTCAGATCGCCCGACGCGACTCGCGCCGCGCCGACGCCCAGCACCGCCGCCTGCGCGATCTCCGACAGCAGCGCGACGAACGGGAAGTAGGTGGCGATGTAGCGCTGGGCGCGCAGCCTCGACCGCCGGTAGGCGTCGCTGCGCTGCGCGAACACCTTCGCGGCGTGCCCCTCGCGGCGGTGCGCCTGCGCCACCCGCATCCCGGAGACGTTCTCCTGCAGGTCCGCGTTGACCGTGCTCACCCGCTCGCGCGCTTCGGCGTAAGCGGTCGACGAGACCTTGCGGAAGATCACGGTGGCCACCAGCAGGAACGGCAGCACCGCCATCGCCACGAGCGCCAGCGACACGTCCGTGACCAGCAGCGCGCCCGCGATGCCGAACAGCGTCAGCACGCTGACCACGAACGTCGCCAGCCCGGTCTGCAGGAACGTCGACAGCGCGTCGACGTCCGTGGTCATCCGGGTCATGATCCGGCCGGCGAGCTCCCGTTCGTAGTAGTCCAGCCCGAGCCGTTGCAGGTGCGCGAAGCTGCGCAAGCGCAGCAGGTAGAGCAGCGTCTCGCCGGTGCGCGCGGTGATGACGGTCTGCAACCTGACCACGAGCCAGCCCGCCACGACGACCACGACGCCCAGGCCGGTGGCGACCCACAGCGCGTCGGTGTGGCCCGAGCTCACCCCGCCGTCGATGCCGTGGCGCACCAGCGACGGCAGCGAGATCGACGTCAGCGCATCCCCGGCCACCAGCAGCACGGTCAGCAGCAGGCCCCAGCGGATCGGCCGCAGCAGCCGGGACAGCTTGAAATCGGGGTCGGGCGCCGTGGCGTCTTCGCCCCGCAGATCGGGCTGATCGGTCGCGGGCGGGAGCTTCCGGATGCCTTCGGCCAACTCGGGTGTCGGCGGCATCGTCATGCCGCCCATGCCGCGCGACCCGGGCATCGTCGCCGCGTCGACGGCTGCCGATTCGGCGTCGTCCACCGGCGGCCAGAGCTCCGGGGTGATGCCGTCCGGCCCGGCCACGACATGGCCGTCGCTGCGGTTGTCGATCGACTCCCCGGGACCGGCCAGCAGCGACCGGAACAGCTCGCACCGCTGGTTCAGCTCGTCCTCGGTGCCGACGTCGACGACGCGCCCCTCGTCGAGCACCGCGATCCGGTCGGCCAGCGCCAGCGTCGACCGGCGGTGCGCGATCAGCAGGGTGGTGCGCTGCGCGGTCACCGACCGGAGGGTGTCGTGGATGGCGGCCTCGGTCGCCGGGTCCACCGCCGACGTCGCGTCGTCGAGCACCAGGATCCGCGGGTCCGAGAGCAGCGCCCGCGCGAGCGCCACGCGCTGGCGCTGCCCGCCCGACAGCGTCAGGCCGCGCTCGCCGACCGTCGTGTCGTAGCCGTCGGGGAGGCTGGTGATGAACTCGTGCGCTTCCGCGGCTTTCGCCGCGGCGATCACGTCGGCCTCCGAAGCGTCGGGGCGGCCGTACGCGATGTTGCCGCGAATGGTGTCGGAGAACAGGAACGCCTCCTCGAACACCACCCCGACCGCGGCGCGCAGCGAATCCAGCCGCAGGTCGCGGATGTCGTGGCTCGCGTCGCCGTCCTCGGCCGGCCCGATCCGGATGCTCCCCGCGTGCACGTCGTAGAAGCGCGGCAGGAGCAGCGAAACCGTCGATTTTCCCGAACCCGCCGGGCCCACCAGCGCCACGGTCTCGCCGGGGCTGACGAGCAGCGACGCATCGCGCAGCACCGGCTGATCGCGGGTGTAGCCGAAGCTCGCGTCGTCGAGCCGGACCTCCAGCGGCCCGTCGGGCAGGGTCGCCGCGCCGGGCTTCTCCTGCACCTCGGGCTGGGAGTCGATCAGCTCGTGGATGCGCTCGACACCGGCGCGGGCGAGCTGCGCCTGGATCATCACGCTCGACAACATCCGGGCCGGACCGGCCAGCATCGCCACGTACCCGGCGAAGGCGACGAACGTCCCGAGGCTCACCTGGTCCTGCAGCACCATCCAGCCGCCGAGGCCGAGCACCCCGACCTGCCCGGCGGAGGGCAGCGCGGCCAGGCTCGCCGCCGGTTTCGACGTCATCCTGGCGGCGCGCAGCCGCTCGGCGAACAGCCGCCGCGCGCGGCCCTCCAGCCGCCCGACCTCGCGGTCCTCCTGGCCGAAGCCCTTCACGACCCGGACACCGGTGACGGTTTCCTCGACGTGCTGCGCGATGTCCGCGGCGCGCTGCTGAGCCGACCACGTCGCGGGGAACAAGCTCTTCTTGCTGCGCGCCGAAATCACCGCGATCAGCGGCGCGACGATCAGCGAAACCACCGTGAGCAGCGGTGACAGCCACAACATCACCACGATCGCGAACAGCGCGAGCACCGCAGTACCGGCCGCCAGCGGCAGCATCGACAGCAGCGAGTTCACCATCTGCAGATCGCTGATGGAGCGGGACACGACCTGGCCGGTGCGCAGCGCGTCCTGCTTCCCGCCGTCCAGCCGCTGCATCGCGGCGAACACCGCCCGGCGCAGGTCGTGCTGCACGTCGAGGGCCAGCCGCCCGGCGCTGTAGCGGCGGACGAACGCCGACGCGAACCGGAACACGCCGAGCCCGAGCAGCGCGATCACGATCCACCACAGGCGGTCGGTGCTGCGCGCGACGGCGTCGTCCACCGCCAGCTTGGTCAGCAGCGGAACCAGCGCCTCCAACCCGACCGCCGTGACGGACGCACCCATCGCCAACGTCAGGGCCACGGGGTGCCGGCGACAGGCGGCGAAGAGGCGACGGATCCAACCGCCGGAAGTCGGGCGGGGATTACCGGAGTCGCTCACCTCGCCAGGTTATGCCGCCCCACCGACGGCGCAGCCCGGCCGGACGGTCGCTGTGACCCCCGCCAAACCGGGGAGGCAGTGCGAGCATGGGAACTTTCCTGTCACCACGACGGCCCAGACCGAGGCCGGACTGACAGGAAGGTTCCCATGCTCACGTCATCGAGGGCCTCCGCTGCGTGGGATGACAGGAAGGTTCCCATGCACCACCCATCGGTTCCTGGGGTCGGGCTGCGGGCCTGCCGGGAGGCGCGATGGCAGGAAGGGAACCTTTCTGTCACCGGCGCCGCAGTGACAGGAAGGTTCCCTTCCGCAGGTGGTGCGCGTCAGGCGATGTCGCGCCGGCGGCCGGCCAGCCAGCCACCGGCGATGAACACGGCGGCGTAGCCGACGAAGGTGAGCAGGCTCGCCCACCACGGATGGCCGTAGCTGCCGCCGAAGAAGAAGTGCAGGATCTCGAAGATCGCCCGCGGCGTGTCCGGCTCGTCGGGCCCGGCGACCGCGGAGACGAACAGCGGCACCGCCATGTTCGCCACGATGCCGTTGCCGGCCGTCCCGGGCAGGTACGGGCTGACGCCGGAGATCGGCGATCCGATCAGGACCAGCGACAGGATGAATTCGACCATGAATTTGTAGATCAGCGGCAGGATGATCGCGAGCACGGCGTTCGCGACCAGCGCGCCGAACCCGACGCCCAGCACCGTCCACAGCACCATCGTCAGCACACCGGCCGCGCCGACGCTGAGCCAGTCGGCCAGGCTGCCGAAGGTGCCGAAGTCCATGCCCGCGCCCACCAGGCTGCCGAGGCTCGCGGACAGCACGTTCGTCACGCCGTAGATCAGGCCGATGCCCGAGTAGGCGAGCAGCTTCGCCGCCAGCACCGCACCGCGCGGGTTGCCGGTGAGGTACGTCGTCGAGATGGTCCTGTTCCGGTGCTCGCCGGCGAACGCCATGGCCCCGAACAGCCCCGCGAAGATGGTGCTGAAGTTCGTCGACATCGAAAGCGACAGCAGGCCCAGCGGGACCGGCCGGTCGAGCTCCTTCACCGAGTCGATGAGCGCCGCCATGGGGCCGCCCAGCGAGCCCGCGCCGAAGCCGAGCAGCACCACCGGCGCGAGCATCCCCCACCACAGGCTCGTGGTGAAGATCTTGCGGAATTCCGCCTTGACGAGCGCGACCATCATGCGGTCCCCCCGAATCCGCGGGCGTCCGGCGCGGCCTGCGCGCCGTGCTGCTGGATGCCGGTGTACTGGCCGTGGGTGAGCTGGAAGAACAGCTGTTCCAGGCCGATCCGCTCGTCCTGCATCGCGTACAACGCGATCCCGGCCTCCAGCGCCAGGTCCGCGACCGTGCGGGAGTCGGCGCCGGTCACCGCGAGCCGGCCGTCCGGGATGTAGTCGACGCTCAATCCGGCCGCGTGCAGCTTCTCGATCAGCTTGCGGGGGTCGGCGGCCTGCACGAGCGTCCGCGATCGTTGCGCGGCGCGCAGCTCGTCGAGGTGGCCGTCGAAGACGCAGCGCCCGCGGCTGATGATCACCAGCTGGTCGACGGTGTGCTCGATCTCCCGGAGGAAGTGGCTGGACATCAGGACCGTCCGGCCGCTCGCGGCGAAGGCCTTCAGGAAGTTCCGCAGCCAGGCGATGCCCTCCGGGTCCAGCCCGTTGGCCGGCTCGTCCAGCACCAGCACCTGCGGGTCGCCGAGCAGCGCGGTGGCCAGCGCCAGGCGCTGCCGCATGCCCAGCGAGAACGTGCCCGCTTTGCGCTTCCCCGCGGAGCCCAGCCCGACGAGTTCGAGGGCCCGGTCGACCTGCGTGTCCGGCACGTTCATCGCGGCGGCGTAGCACCGCAGGTGGTGGCGGGCGGTGCGACCGGGGTGGAAGCTCTGCGCGTCGAGCACGGCGCCGACCACGCTCGCCGGGTTCGGCAGCTGGTGGAACGGCAGGCCGTTGATGGTGGCCGTGCCCGAGGTGGGCATGACCAGGCCGAGGAGCATCCGCAGCGTCGTCGTCTTGCCGGACCCGTTGGGGCCGAGGAAGCCGGTCACCGCCCCGGGGCGGACCGTGAAGCTCAGGTCCTGCACCGCGCTGACCGGGCCGAAGCTCTTGCTGAGACCCTCAACGACGAGCCGGCCACTGCCGTCGTGCACACGCCCTCCATCATCACCCGTTCAACCGACGGGGCCCATCCTGCCGGACAGGCCCGGGTGGTCAGGTGCGAAGGAGCGTTTTCCCAGCTTGTTCTCAGCGCCGGGCGTGTTCGCGGCCCTGCGGTGTGACGGACATCGCCACGTGCGGGCCCTAGGGCCAGCGGATGGACCGGTCGATCACGGCGGCCCGGTAGATCGTGCCGCGATCCGCATCGAGGTGACCGGTCGCCAGCGGCGGGGTCGGGTCCGTGGTCAGGTCGGGGCGGAGGAATTCGTTGGTGTCCCAGTCGCTGGGCCCGGGGCCGGTCGAGGAGATGATCGGCTCGGGTATGACCGCGATGTCCTTCGCCTCGTCGTCCCGCCTGCGCCGCAGCCTCCGGCGCAGCGCGTCCAGACCGCTGCCGCGGGCGTGCGCGGGCTCGCCGGTGTGGTCCCCGATCAGCAGCCGGTGCGCGGTCACCCAGATCGTGCACGGCCACGGTCGGCTGCGGAGCGTGCCCTGGCAGGACCGGCACCTGCCGTCCTCGGCCGGTTCGTGTTCGTCGAGCAGGGCGCGCAGGCCCTCGGTGAGCCGGTAGAGCTCGGAGCGGGCGAGCGGCAACAGCACCTCGGGTGCGTTGTCTTCGGATGCCAGATCCACCCTGTCGAGTCGGTCGAGGACAGCTTTCCGCAGCGCCGTGTCCGTCACTTCGTCTCCCACCGTCGAACGTTGCGAGTGCGTCGGTGTTGCCGGTGGAGATCGCGGAGCGGAGCACTCCGACGACTCCCATCGGGTGACATCGGCAGTCGAGGCGCACGCCTGCACATCCACCACTCGAGGCTCACTCCATCGAGTGGTTATCGATTCGGTCCGAAATTGGCGGTCGAGCGGGGGCTCGCTGCTTCGGCAAATGGGCGATCGTGGCCTACACTAAAAGTGGCGGCCTGCTCCCGGTGACCCCCAGGCTGGTTGAGCGGGCCGCCCCGTTCGGCTGTGTGAGCGCATCACCTGTTCGGTGCATCCGCGGCGACGATCCGAGAACACGTCCCAGAACGGGCTCCCGCATGCGAAAACGCCGCGAGCGGGGGAACCGCCCTGCCGCGCGGTGACAGGAAGGTTCCCCCGCTCGCAGGCGAGATCAGGCGAGCACGCTGCTGATCGGGGTGCTGGTCAGCCCGTGCGCCTCGGCGACCGGCTCGTTGACCAGCTTGCCGTCGTGGGTGTTGAGGCCACCGGCGAGCGCGTCGTCCGCGCGGCAGGCCTGCTGCCAGCCCTGGTCGGCGATGCGCAGCACGTACGGCAACGTGACGTTGGTGAGCGCGTGCGTCGAGGTGTTCGGGACCGCGCCCGGCATGTTCGCCACGCAGTAGAACACCGAGTTGTGCACCCGGTACGTCGGGTCGTCGTGCGTGGTCGGGCGGGAGTCGGCGAAGCAACCGCCCTGGTCGATGGCGATGTCGACCAGCACGCTGCCCGGCTTCATCTCGGAGACCAGGTGGTTGGAGACCAGCTTCGGGGCCTTCGCGCCCGGGATCAGCACGGCGCCGATGACCAGGTCGGCGGCCCGCACGGCCTGCTCGACCGAGTAGCGGTTGGACGTCACGGTGCGGATCTGGCCGTGGAAGTCGCGGTCGATCTCGCGGAGCTTGTCGACGTTGGTGTCGAGCAGCTCGACGTCGGCGCCCATGCCCAGCGCGACGCGCGCGGCGTTGAGGCCCGCGACGCCACCGCCGATCACCACGACCCGCGCCGGGTGCACGCCGGGAACACCGCCCGGCAGCACGCCGCGGCCGCCGCAGGGACGCATCAGCGAGTAGGCGCCCACCTGCGGGGCGAGGCGCCCGGCGACCTCGCTCATCGGCGCGAGCAGCGGCAGAGCGCCGTTGGCCGTCTGCACCGTCTCGTAGGCGATGCCGGTGACGCCGGACTTCAGCATCGCGTCGGTCAGCTCGGCGGAGGCCGCCAGGTGCAGGTAGGTGAACAGCACCTGGTTCCGGCGCAACCGCGGGTACTCCTCGGCGATCGGCTCCTTGACCTTGAGGACCAGCTGGCCCTCGCCCCACACCTCTTCGGCGGTGGGCAGCACCTTCGCCCCGGCGGCGAGGTAGTCCTCGTCGGGGATGGAGGAACCGGCGCCGGCGTTCGTCTCGACGAAGACGTCGTGACCGCGGGTGGTCAGCTCGTGCACGCCCGCAGGTGTGATCGCGACCCGGTACTCGTTGTTCTTGATCTCGCGCGGCACTGCGATCTTCACGGCGGAATCCTTTCGTCTCCTGTTGCGCACCACGATCCGCTGCCGCCGAAAGGGGCGCATCATTCCCGCGGGATGAGATTGCCCCGCGCGCCTTGTGCCCGCAGCACAAAGCCCGCGGCGGCGAAGTCAACGCGTCGGCAGGGGCCGAAACGGCGCGGTGAGGACGCCGGGGTGACAGGAAGGTTCCCTTGCTCGCGGCCACCCGAGCGGCCGGTGAAAGCAAGGGAACTTTCCTGTCATGCGGTGGCAGGAAGGTTCCCTTCCGCACGTCACCGGGGGTGCGTCACGGGCCTGGTGGTGACAGGAAGGTTCCCTTGCTCGCAGCCGGCGGGGGCGCGGCTCGGCGGGGGCGGGGTGACAGGAAAGTTCCCTTGCTGTCAGCCGTGCTGGGCCCAGCGGTCGGCGAGCAGTTGCACGAACAGCGCTGCGCGGACGTTGGGGCTCTCCAGGTCGATGTCCACGAGTTGGGTGAGCCGCTTCATCCGGTAGCGGAAGGTGTTCGGGTGCACGCGCAGCTCTCGGCTCGCCTGCCGCGGGTCGCCCGGGTGGCGCAGCCACGCGTGGAGGGTTGCCAGGTATTCGGTGCCCTGCGTTCGGTCGTGCTCGCGCAGCACCGGCAGCGGGCCCAGGGAGCCGACGCCCGCGTCGGTCGACGCACCGGCCATCCGGCTGAGCACCACCAGGTGCCAGTTGTCCTCGTACACCGCCACCCGGTCGCGCAGCTGGCCGGTGCGCAGCAGGCCGACCAGCTCCTCGGCCTGCGCGCGCGACTGGGGCAGGTCGGCGACCGCCACCGCATTGCCCACCGCGATCAGCGGGCGCGGCGAAGCGTCGTGGGACATGAGCGCTTCTCGCAGGTCCGGCCAGCCGCCCGCGCCCGCCCGGTCCGGCACCAGGGCGTAGAGCATGGTGCCGATCTCGGTGACCAGCGGGCGCCGCCCGATCCCGCGCGTGATCCACTCCCACATCGCCAGCCGGTGCCCCTCCGCGGGCCCGGCGGACGACGGCATTTCGATCGCGACGACCCGATGCGCCTCGTTGGGCACGGCGAGCTCGTTCACGGCCACCCGCCAGCCCTCGCCCCCCTCCAGCAGCAGCCGCACCTGCTCGGCGGACCGGCGGCGCTCCGCGTCCGCCACCGCCCGCCACCGCAGCAGTTGCAGCGCGACCAGCGGCGCGGTGTCGGCGAACGCGGTGGAGCGCTCCTCGGAGACCTCCCCGGGCACCACGGCCCACATCGAGCCGAGCAGCTCGCCGCCCATCCGGATCGGCACCACCAGGCGGGGCAGGGTGCCGTCCTGCTGGGCGGGCACGAAGATCGCCGAACTGCCCTTGCTGAGCTGGCGGAACGTGCCGCGGGCCCGGAACTTGGCGAGCACCTCGTCGGGCTGCTTCCGGCCCATGATCGTCGACACCCGCGCCGGGTCGGTCAGGTCCTGCCGGGCGGAGTAGGCCAGGACCTGGGAGTGCGCGTCCTCGATCGTGACCGGCGCGTCCACCACGTCGGCGACCGCGTCGGCGAGGCGGAACAGGTCGCCGACCCCGGTGCCGCGCGCGTCGGCCTCCTCGATGCCGGTCCCGGCCAGCGCCGCCCGGATCAGCCACACCAACTGCGCCCAGCCGGTACCCGGCCGGACCTCCACCAACGCCACTCCGGCTTCCTCGGCCGCCGCGGCCACCGCGTCGTCCGCCGAGATCGGCGGCTTGAGCAGCACCGCTGCCGCGCCCTGCGCGCCGCAGGCCCTCGCCAGCCGCTTCGCCTGCTCGCGATCCGCGACGGCCACGCCCAGCACGAGGTCGCCGCCCGCCGCGGTCGGCGGCTCATCGGGTTCGGCGATGACGACGTCCCCTACGCAGACCGTCGGCTCTGGGCTGACCACGGTGCGCAGCAGTGTGGGGCCGACCCGTTCGACCAGCGCCCGGATGTCCAGCATCACCGGCCTCCTGAGTGCTTCGGGCCGCCGCCGGTCAGGTGGGGGAGGGCATTGACACCAGGGCTGGCCCGTTTATCGTTGCTGAGCACATCGACAATCGCATACCGGCCGTCGACCCCGTGCGGGAGAGACCTTGAGGGCTCACGCCGAGCCGTCAGGGCGCCGAAGGAGCAAGACTCCCCACAAACTCTCAGGCACCCATGACCGTTCGGGCGAGGCAACTCTGGAAAGCGCGCGTCATCCCTGACGCTCCACCCACGGTGCAAGCCGCGAGAAACCGCGGCGAAGCTCTCAGGTTCCGAAACAGAGGGGGAGGCCCAGCCCCGCTCGGGCATCCCTGCCCCCGAAAGCCTTGGAGCCTCCCGCCATGTCCCTGCCTGCGAACCTGCGCTATACCGAAGAGCACGAGTGGATCGAGGACCGCGACGAGCTGGTCCGGATCGGCATCACCCAGCACGCCGCGGACGCGCTCGGCGACATCGTCTTCGTGCAGCTGCCCGAGGTGGGGGAGCAGATCGAGGCGGGCCAGGCCTGCGGCGAGCTGGAGTCCACGAAGTCCGTCAGCGACCTGTTCGCGCCGGTCACCGGCGAGGTCGTGGCGATCAACGAGTCCGTCGTGGACGATCCGGCGCTGGTCAACTCCGAGCCCTACGGCGAGGGCTGGCTGCTGGAGGTGCGCACCTCCGACACCGGTGCTCTGCTCACCGCCGAGCAGTACGCCGCGGTGATCGCGGAGTAGCGGGGATTAGGCGAGGGAGGAGACGGTCAATGGCGATCAGCGTCTTCGACCTGTTCTCGGTCGGTATCGGGCCGTCCAGTTCGCACACGGTCGGCCCGATGCGCGCGGCCCGGCTGTTCGTGCAGCGGTTGCACGGCGAGGGACGGTTGCCGCAGGTCAAGCGGATCAAGGCGGAACTGTTCGGGTCGCTCGGCGCGACCGGGCACGGGCATGGCAGCCCGAAGGCGGTGCTGCTCGGCCTCGAGGGGCACAGCCCGGAGACCGTCGACCCGGCGGCGGTGGAGGGCCGGGTCGCCGAGATCCGGGAGACCGGGCGGCTGCGGCTCGACGGCGTGCAGGAGATCCGGTTCACCGTGGACCGCGACCTGGTGATGCACCGGCGCAAGTCGCTGCCGCTGCACCCCAACGGGATGCGGTTCACCGCGACCGGCACCGACGGGGTCGAGCTGGAGAGCGCGGTCTACTACTCGGTCGGCGGCGGTTTCGTCGTCGACGAGGACGCCACCGGCACCGATCGGATCAAGCCCGACGCGACCGCGGTGCGGTACCCGTTCCGGACCGGCGCGGAACTGCTCGCCCGCACCGAGGAGTCCGGGCTGCCGATCAGCGGCGTCATGCTGGCCAACGAGCTGTCCTGGCGCGGCGAGGACGCCGTGCACAAGGAGCTGCTGGGCATCTGGCAGGTCATGCGCGAATGCGTGGACAACGGATGCCGGAACTCCGGTGAACTGCCCGGCGGGCTCAAGGTCCGGCGGCGGGCGGCGGAGCTGGCCGCTTCGCTGACCGAGCACGACGATGCGCTGGAGTGGGTGACGCTCTTCGCGCTCGCGGTGAACGAGGAGAACGCGGCCGGCGGGCGCGTGGTGACCGCGCCGACCAACGGCGCGGCCGGGATCGTCCCCGCGGTGCTGCACTACTACATGCGGTTCGTGCCGGGCGCCGACGACGCCGGCGTGGTGCGCTTCCTGCTCGCGGCCGGTGCGGTCGGCGTGCTGTTCAAGGAGAACGCATCGATCTCCGGTGCCGAGGTCGGCTGCCAGGGCGAGGTCGGGTCGGCGTGCTCGATGGCGGCCGCCGGGCTCGCCGAGGTGCTCGGCGGGACCCCGAGCCAGGTGGAGAACGCCGCGGAGATCGCGATGGAGCACAACCTCGGGCTCACCTGCGACCCGATCGGCGGTCTCGTGCAGATCCCGTGCATCGAGCGCAACGCGGTCGCGTCGGTGAAGGCGATCACGGCGGCGCGGATGGCGCTGCGCGGCGACGGCACCCACTTCGTCTCGCTGGACAAGGTCATCAAGACCATGCGCGAGACCGGCCGGGACATGAAGGTCAAGTACAAGGAGACGGCTCGCGGCGGCCTCGCCGTCAACGTCATCGAGTGCTGACCCGCCGCACGCCCGGTGAGTGCATGGGAACTTTCCTGTCACCACCGGGCCGTGTGGTGCGTGCATGGGAACTTTCCTGTCACCACTAGGCCGTGCGGTGCGAGCTCGGGAACTTTCCTGTCAACAGGCCGGTTCCTGCGGTGCGTGCATGGGAACTTTCCTGTCACCACCGGGCCGTGCGGTGCGTGCATGGGAACTTTCCTGTCAACAGGCCGGTTCCTGCGGTGCGTGCATGGGAACTTTCCTGTCACCGATGACCCACCGGGCGCCTTTGTGGAGCCGTTCCGGCCGTCGGCTCCGGTGCGAGGATGGGAACCTTCCTGTCACCGCTCCCCGCCGCGCACCGGCCAGATGCCGTGCACCGGGGACCAGTCGAGGAGGCGCCGCGCCGCTTCGCTGCTCACGCGGTGCGATGGTTCGGCGGCCTCGTCCGGGGCCTGCCCAGGGGCCGGGCTGCCGTCCGCGCGGGCCAGCTCGCGGTAGTAGTCCGCGACCCGGACGGGCTCGTCGGCGATGTTCAGCGTCTCTCCCGCGCAGCCGCGCTCCAGCGCGCCGACCACCGCCTCCGCGTAGTCCCGCGCGTGCACCATCGCCGCCCACGACCGCCCGTCGCCCGGGATGGGCAGCTGCCCGGCGCGCAGCCGGGCCCGCTGCTGGTCCTGCACCGTCGCGGGGCCCACGAAGCGTCCGCCGCGCAGGATGCTCCACGCGATCTCGTCGGCGGGCAGTTCGCGGACCGCGGCTTCCATCGCCTGGACCGGGGCGACGATGGTCGTCCGTTCCGGCCGGTGGTCGAACGGCGCCGTCTCGGTCAGCGGGGTGTCGCCGCCGTCCGCGTAGGCCATCGTGATGCTCATCTGGACGAAGCGCCCCACCCCGGCTTCCTGCAGCGCGTCGGTCACCACCGCGGTTCCGGTGCTGCGCAGCGCCGTGTTCAGCGCCCAGCTGCCCGCGGTCGGCGGGACCGCGGTGGCCGCGTTGACCACCGCGTCGACGTCCTTGAACTCCGTCGCCAGCAGTCGCCCGGCGACCGGGTCGAGCAGCGACGCCCGGATTCGGCGGGCTTCTTCCGGCAGGCGGTCGAGGCGGTCTCCGGGCGCCATGGCGGTCACGTCGTGTCCGCGGCGCAGCAGCATCGGGACGAGGTGGCGCCCCAGGACCCCGCTGGCCCCGATGGCGAATACGTGCATCGGTTCCCCCTTCAGTTCCGCAGTTGCTCGGCGAGTCCGGCGGCGAACGACCGGTAGTCGCGCGGCGGTCGGCCGGTGATGTCGGCGACCGCCGTCGTCACCACCTCCGCCTCGCCTGCCCGGTAGGTGGCGTAGAGCTGGAGGCGCGCCGCCACCGCCCAGTCCGGCACTCCCGCCGATCGCATGGCTGCCGCGACCTCGGCGGGTGCGGCGTCCACGTGCCGGATCGGGCGTCCGGCCACTTCGGACAGGATCTCGGCCACCTCCCGGTACCCGAGGGCTTCCGGCCCGGTGAGGTCGTAGTCCCCGGCCGCGACGTCCGCGGTCAGCAGGCTCACCGCCGCGAGGGCGATGTCCTCGACGTCGATCATGCTGACCCGTGCCGCCCCGACCGGCAGCACGATCGCGTCGCGCGCCCGGATGGTCGGCAGCCACTGCAATGCGTTCTGCATGAAAGCGTTGGGGCGCAGCACCGCGTGCGGAATGCCCGCGGCGCGCAGCGCATCGTCGCCGACACCGTGCTGGTGGTGGATGCTCGACTCGGCCCCGGGCTGTGCTCCGAGCGCGGACAGCTTCACCACCCGGCTCACCCCCGCCTCGCCGCTGGTCTCGATGAGATTCCGTTGCAGCACAAGCTGTTCCGGGTGGAACGGGGTGAGCATGAACAACCGGTCCACGCCGCGCAGCGCGTTCAGGGTCGACGTGCGGTCGGTGAGGTCGCACTCGACGACCTCCGCGTCGGGCGCGCGGTTCGGCGAGCCGGGGCGCACCAGCGTGCGCGGGCGGTGGCCGAGCCGCACGAGTTCCCGCGTCACCGCGCGCCCGACGGCGCCCGATGCGCCCGCGACGGCGATGACCGGCCTGCTCACGCCGCCCCCAGCGCGTGTGCCCCGGCGAGCTCCAGGTCCGCCGGGAGCCGGTCGTGCACCGCCGAGTCCGCGAGCAGCTCGCCCAGCTCCGGGGCGAACTTGAACAGGTTGTGCCCGGCGATCGCGGTGACGCCGGGGGCGTGCCAGGCGCGGAGCGCGTCGCTGCCCGCGGGCAGCTTGCTCATGATGCACACCCGCACCCCGATCGGCTCCGGGATCAGCCCCGGCAGGGCGCGCTCGACGTAGCCGGTGACCCGGCGGACGTGATCCTCCATGCCTTCCTCGCCGGTCAGCGCGCCGCGGGCGTCGAACGGCACGTCGACGCCGTCGCCGATGAGGCCCAGCACGTACTGGTCGGTGTAGGGGATCACCGAGCCGTACACCATCTCGCCGAACTGGCCGGACTTGTCCACCCAGCACGGCGTCGGCGCGCCGCGCAGCTCCTCGCGGATCCGGTAGTGCGGCCGGGCGTGCAGCGCGCAGTCCAGGGGGATGTCCCAGCCGAGGCGGGCGGCCAGGCGCGGCGTGTCGACGCCGGCGCAGAGCACGACGTGCCGCGCGTGGTAGATCGCGTCGGCGGTCTGGAACTCGACCTTCCCGTTGTCGAGCACCAGGAGGCTGTGGATGTCGTTGGCGATGATGTGGTCGCCGACCCAGCCGGTCAGCGTCTCGATCACGTGGTTGACGCGCAGCGCCCCGGCGGTCGGGTCGACCAGCAGCGGGCCCTCGATGGGCCCGAGTGCGCCGAACACCTCCGCGCGGTCGGCCGCCGGCGCGTAGTGGTGCGGCACCTGGTGGATCTTCAGGCCGGTGGTGTCGGCGGGGGTGGTGCCCAGGTACGCGCAGCCCTCGGTGCCCACCATCTCGACGCCGGAGCGGCGCTCCCACTCGCGGTAGCCGGCCAGGCCGCGCGCGGCCAGGTCGACGATGTGCGGATCGTCGTGCCGGTGCCGGAAGGTGCGGGACAGCCCGCCCGACTGGCCCGACCCGGGCCGGCGGCCGTCGAAGCACTTCACGTTCGCGCCCCGCCGCAGCAGGGCCTCCGTGGTGGACAACCCGAGTACCCCGGCGCCGATCACCGCGATGTCCAGTTCCCTCTTGTGCTCAGCCATCTTTCCGCTCCTCCAGCCGTTTGCCGGCGTCTGGTTCTCCTTGCGGCAGCCGGACCCCAGCATGCTTCGCCCGGCCCGGCCGCGACATCACGTGTTCTCGGGAGCCGGTCGCGAAGCGAAGATGCCGCCTCGCTCGGGCGAGGCGGCATCTTCCGGGGAAGGAAAGGAAATCGGATCGTCTACAGTGGCCTGTCAACCCTCCACGAATTTCAGGCCGGCGATGCCGACCACGATCAGTGCCAAGAAGGCCAGTCTCGAGAAGGTCACCGGCTCGCTCAGGAAGATCATCCCCACCGCAGCGACTCCGACGGTGCCGATGCCGACCCAGATCGCGTAGGCGCTGCCCACGGGAAGGTCCTTCAGCGCCACCGAAAGCATGCCGAGGCTGATCATGGCGACGCCGATGCCCAGCACCGCCGGCCACAACCGCGTCATGCCCTCGGCGTGCTTCAGCGCCAGCGACCAGATGATCTCGAGCAGGCCCGCTGCGACGAGGATGACCCAAGCCATTGCTGTTTCCCTTGTTCCAGGAGGTCGGAGCAACGCCGTCAGGCGTTGGCGCCGCCGTCGACGAGGATGCCGGTGCCGGTGATGTTGCGGCCGCCCTCGCCGGCCAGGAACGCGACCGCGGCCGCGATGTCCGCCGGGTCGTTGTAGCGGCCCAGGGCGGTCAGGGCGCGCTCGCCGTCGGCCTCTTCGCCGTCGGCCGGGTTCATCTCGGTGTCGGTGGAGCCCGGGTTCACCAGGTTGACCGTGATGCCGCGCGGACCGAGGTCGCGGGCGAGGCCCCGGGTGAAGCCGGTCAGCGCCGACTTGCTCAGCGAGTACAGGCTCAGGCCGGGGCCGGGGGTCCGGTCGGCGAGGTTGCTGCCGACGCTGATGATCCGGCCGCCCTCGGGCAGGTGCTTGACCGCGGCCTGCACGGCGACGAACACCGCGCGCACGTGGATGCCGACGGTCTCGTCGAACTGCTCCAGGGTCAGCTCGTCGATGGGGGCCCACGGGAAGATCCCGGCGTTGTTGACCAGGATGTCCAGCCGGCCGAACTCGGCGACCGTCTGCTCAACAGCGCTGGTCACCGCCGCGGCGTCGGTGGCGGGGGCCGCGAACGCGGCACCGCGCCGGCCCGCCTCCTTGATCTTGTCGACCACGCCGTTGGCACGGTCGGCCGAGGTGTTGTACGTGATCGCGACGTCGGCGCCGTCCGCGGCCAGTCGCTCGGCGACCGCCGCACCGATGCCGCGTCCGCCACCGGTGACCAGCGCGACCTTGCCGTCCAGACCTGTCATGAGCCCCTCGCTTTTCTGTGTCGAACGATATATAAATGGCTATCATCGCTACTCTCGGGTGTCAACAGGGGAAGGCCCGGTGCGAACCGGCGCCATCCGGGGAGGAGGGAAGACGATGTCGCCACGCGGACGTCCGCGCAGCTTCGACCGGGAAGCCGCCCTGCGGACCGCCATGGAGCTGTTCTGGGAACGCGGCTACGAGGCCACGTCGCTGAGCGACCTCACCGGCGCGATGGGCATCAGCTCGCCGAGCCTTTACGCGGCGTTCGGGTCCAAAGAGGATCTTTTCCGGGAGGCCGTCGCGCTCTACAACAGCGCCGATGAGGCGGTCGGCGACCGGTCGCTGCAGAGCCAGCCGACGGCGCGGCGCGCGATCGAGGCGATGCTGCGCGACAACGCCGACGCCTATGTGGATCCGGACACGCCGCGCGGCTGCATGGTGGTGCTCGCGGCCACCAACTGCACGCCGGAGAACGAGCGGATCTGGGATTTCCTCGCGGAGTGCCGGAAGGACGACTTCCGGGCGGTGCTCGCGCGACTGGAGCGCGGCGTCGCCGACGGCGACGTGCCCGCCGGCGCGGACCTGGAGAAGATCGCCTCGTTCTGCCTGACCGTCCTGCAAGGACTGTCCATTCAGGCCAGGGATGGGAGCTCCCGCGAGGCCGTGCACGCGGTCATCGACTGCGCGATGCTGGCCTGGGACGGGATGATGGCCGCGCCGGAGGTGCGTCGCGATGACGCCGTGCCCGCCTGATCCGGGCGCGTCGACCGGGCACCGGCGCAGGCCGGTGCCCGGGGTGCGCGCCCGCCGCGGTGGGGCGGCCGGACTATTCGATGCCGTACTTCTCCGACGCGATCCGCATGGACCGTTCCACATCGGCCTCGAATTGGCTCGGCGGCGGCGCCGGCTGACCGGGCACCGCCTCCACGCCGACCTCCAGGAAGAATTTCTCGAACCCGCTCGGAACGAAAAGCATGAGCATTCTCGCGGGCGTATCGGAAATATTCTTGAACCTGTGCGCCGAACCGCGCGGAAGATAAATGAAAGAACCCGGTTCGGCGGTGAATTCACGGTCCCCGTCGAACACCTGGAGGCTTCCTTCGACGAGGTAGAAAGCCTCGTCCTCGTACTGGTGGACGTGCAGCGGCGGGCCGCTGCCCGGCGGGATCTCGCCCTCCATGACCCCGATCATTCCGTCCGTGTCCTCGGCTCCGACCTTCAGCGTGTAGCGGTCGCCGCTGAAGGCCCAGACGCTTTGGCCCGCGCCGGGCGGGACGTGGATCACCCGGCGGGTGACCTCCGGTGCGCTCATGTTCAGACTCCTCTCGACCAGCGGGTGCGCGCTGTCGAGCCTCGGCGATCGGGCCGGGTGCGGGCATCACGTCATCGCGGGATTCCCATTGACCGGCCGTTCCCAGCCGACCACCCCGCGAGATGTGGCCAAGATCACTCAATTCTGGGGTGTCCGCGCCGCGCTGGGCCGAACGGTGGCGCACGATTCCGCCGACGGGAATTCACCGGATGCTTCGCGGCGGATATGTCGTGAAAAGGAAATGGACGGGGGGTTACGGACTTTGATACCAAAAAAGCCTCGCGCGGTAAAGATCTACCGGCGGCTTCCTCCTGCGACACTCGGGTGAATGCATTCCCTTTGACGCTTTTGGAACAACCCGCCTCCTGCTGATTGTTCGGGTACTGTCGCGTCAGCTATCTGCGTTCGTCTGATGCTGCTCACCGAGGGGAACACACGATGGACACTGATGCGTTACCGCTGATCGGCCGGGAACGTGTCTTAGGTGAATCGCGCGAGTTATTGCTGCAGGTCGCCGAGGGAGCCGGGAACTGCGTCGTCGTGGAGGGGTCGGCCGGCATCGGCAAGAGCCGACTGCTGCAGGAAGTGGAGGCCGAAAGCCACGCACTGGGTCTCGGAGTCATCTCTTCGCAGGCCGTGAAGCTGGACAAGAACACGCCGTTGATCACATTGCGTTCGTTGTTCAGATCTTGCCATCTGCTCGGACCGCAGATCCCGGCGGGCCCCGAGCTGAACACCTCCACCCTGTGGGCCGTGGACCAGGTCGGCGAGATGATCGCGCAACAGGCCCGGAAGCAGCCGATGCTGATCGCCCTCGACGACGCGCACTGGGCCGACGAAGCGACCGCGCTGGCACTGCGCGTGCTCGTGCCCGCCCTCCGCTCGGAAGCCGTGCTCTGGTACTTCACCCGCCGCCCCTACCCCATTCGCAGCTGCGCGCAGGAAGCGCTGGACTGGCTGATCGGCGACGGGGCCCAGAAGCGGCAGCTCGAACCGCTTTCCGACGGCGCGGTCGCGCAGCTGTGCGCCGAGGTGCTCGGCGTCGAACCGGACGAGGCGACCCTGGCCTACGCGGCGCGCAGCGGCGGAAATCCCTTCCTGCTGCGGGAGATGCTGCGCGGGCTGACGGGCGACGGCCCGCAGGAGCCGCCCGCGGCGATGACGCCGACGTTCTTCGACGCCGTCGGCGAGCGGATGCAGGACCTGCCGGAGGACACCCGCCGCGCGCTGGACGCGATGACGGTGTTCGGCCGGCCCTTCGGGGTGCACGAGGTCGCCGCGCTGCTCGGGCGCCCGGCGGTGGACCTGCTGGGCACCGTCGCGATGCTCGTCGACGCCGAGGTGCTGGTCGAGCAGGGCGCGAAGCTGAGCTTCCGGCACGAGCTGATCCGCGAGGCGCTCTACCACCGGATGCCGGAGCCGACCCGGGCGACGCTGCACCAGGAGGCCGCGTCGGTGCTCGCCCAGCACGGCCGGTCGGCCACCGAGCAGGTCAAGCACCTGCTGCTCAGCGGCGGCGGCTGGGTGGACGTGGCGACCGTGGTGAAGCGCGCGGTGCAGGAGATCGCCCCGGCGGCGCCGAACACCGGCGCCGACCTGATCCTCCGCAGCCTGCCGCTGATCGCCGAGCGCAGCCCGATCCGCGCGGAACTGGCCGCCGAGGCGGTGCGGCTGCTGGTGCTGGCGGGCCGCCCGGCCGAGGCGATCGAGCTCGGCCAGCGCTTCCGCGGCAGTGGGCTGCCGCCGAACACCGAGGCGATGTTGCTGCTCGGCCTGACCGAAGCGCTGCACACCGTCGGCGAGCACGCAGCGGTCATCGAGCACACGGTGCTCGCCCTGCCCCGCGCCAAATCGGATTCGATGGTGCGCGCCGAACTGCTGGCGATGCACGCGCACGGGCTGGTCGCGGTCGGCGACATCGAACCGGCGGCGGCCGCGGCGACCAACACCGTGCACGTCGCCAACCGGGCCCGCACGCACGGCGCGCTGGTGTGCGGAACCGGCGCGCGGAGCCGGGTTTCCCTCGCGCAGGGCGATATCGCATCGGCCATCCGGTACGCGGCCGAAGCGGTGCGGCTCGGCGACCGCGCGGGTGACATCGGGCGCACCCGGCACCCCCGGCTGCACCTGGCCGCCGCGCTGACGGCCGCGGACCGCCTCGGCGAGGCGGAGGAAGAGCTGTGCCGGGACGAGCAGGACGTCGCCGAGCTGGAGACGGTGTGGTCGCAGCCGCCGCGCTACCTGTGCCGGGCCGAGCTGCTGTTCGCCACCGGCCGGCTCAACGACGCCGCGGCCGAAGCGGAAGCCGGAATCCTGCTCACCGAACAGCTTTCCGCGGAAGCGCTGGCCGTTCCGCTGCTCGCGCTCCGGGCCGTGGTGGCGCTGCGGGCCGACGGCGTGTCGGCCGCGTGGCGGCACCTCAACCGTGCCCAGGAGATCGTGGAGACCGGGCGGCGGAGGATGCCGGACCTGCTGGTCTGGGCGCGGCTGCTCGCCGAAGGGGTGGAGGGCGATCCGGACCGGATCCGGCTGGAGCTGGTGGAAGTCCTCGACCGGCTCAAGCGCAGCAGGTCGCTGCTGGTCGGCTCGCCCGAACGAGTCCCGGTGCTGGTGCGGCTGGCCATGCGGGTCGGCGCCGACGACGCGGCGGCCCAGGTGATCGCCGCGGCGGTCGAGCTGGGCCGCCGCAACCCCGACGTGCACGTGTTCCTCGGCGCCGCGGCGCACGGTGCCGGCCTGCACCGCCGGGACGTGCGGTCGCTGCGCACCGCCGTCGAGCACTACCGGGCGGGCTCGCAGCCGGTGCTGCTGGCGCACGGGCTGGAAGACCTGGCGGCCGCCGAGGCGGACCTCGGCAACCTCGACCAGGCCACCGAGCTGCTCATCGAGGCCGAATCCGGGTACGCGCGGTGCGACGCGTTGCTGGACGCCGCCCGGATGCGCGGGCTGCTGGCCCGGACCCCGAACCTGCCGGAGCCGCGGCGGCAGAGCACCCGCAAGACGGGCTGGGGCAGCCTGACCCGCGCGGAGCTGCGCGTGGTGCGGCTGGTCGCCGAGGGGCTCACCAACCGGGAAGTCGCGAACCGGCTGTACCTGTCACCGCACACTGTGGACAGCCACCTCCGGCACAGCTTCGCGAAACTGGGCATCACCAGCCGCGTCGAGCTGGCGCGACGCGTGATGACGCACGACCAGCCGGCAACTCACGCGAACACGTGATGACCGTCGGCGGCCCGGGCGGGGATGCTGGTTGCGAGCCGGTCGGAGACCCGCCGAAGAAGGCGGAAGTCCTTTCCACCGGCCCCAATCACCCGATTCCCGTTAGGAGCTGTGGTGTCCACAAACGTAGTCGGACCGGACTTCCTGACCCTGCAGGTGCGCGACCTGGAGCGGGCGCGGCGGTTCTACACCGAGGTCGTCGGATTCTCCACTGTGGAATCCAAGGTGCCCAACGCGGCGGTGCTGGCCGCCGCGCCCATCCGAATCGCGCTGCGCCAGGCCACGATCGACCTCGACGAGGTCGCCAAGGTCGGGCACGGCGTCGTCGTCTGGATCAAGGCGGAGAACCCCGACAAGCTGCACGAGCAGCTCACCGCCGCCGGCGTGCCGATCAGCAAGCCGATCTGCGACGGTTCCTGCGGCCGTGAGTTCATCTTCGAGGACCCCGACGGCTACCTGATCACCGTCTACGAAGGTCAGCCCGGCTAGCAGGCTCGTCCTGCGCGGCGGTGCGGGTGGCCGAACCTCAGGGGCCTTCTCGCCGCGGCTTCGCGAGAAGCCCTCTGAGAGATTGTTTCCAAACTCGTTCTGCGTAGCTGTGTGGGTGGCGGAACCTCAGACGCCGCCTGGCTGTGGGATCCCCGACTTGTCCAATACGCGGCTTCGGGGCTGTCCTCGCCAGGCGACGTCTGAGAACCCGCGGCGGTGCGAGTTGCGCAGGCGGGCCGAGCGGCTTCGCCGCTTCGAAGAACAAAGCCTGCGGTACCACACCCGACTGCACCACTTCCAGAACAGCCTCTGAGAACCCGCGGCGGTGCAGGCCTGGTCCCGCGCCGCCGAAGAAGCAAGGCATTGTCCCCTGTGGACGATTGTGCCCGTCGGCGCGGCCCCGTTCGCGGTGCGCCGTGCCGTTTCCTCCTGCCGTCCGCCCTGGCCGGTTCGCGCCCCGGGCGGTCCCCGAAGGAGCACCAGCATGATCGCACTCGAGAACATCCGTCCCGACGCGCGCCTTCCATTACCCGCGCGGCTGAAGTTGCTGCTGGACCGGGAACTGGGGATGGGCAACTTCCTGGACCGCGCGGCGGCGCACAACCCCGCCCCGGACCGGGCGTTCCTGTTCGCCCAGCGGCCGGAAGGCGAGATCGAGGCCTACAGCCTCGCCCGGCTGGTGGAGGTGCGCAACGCCTACGCGGCCTGGTACCACGCGCACGGCGTCGGCAAGGGCGACGTGGTGGGCGTGCACGTCCCGGAAGGCGTCGACTCGTTCCTGCACTTCCTGGCGTTGACCTCGCTCGGCGCGATCGCCGCGCTGGTCAACGGCCGGATGAAGCCGGAGGTCGCGGCCGAGTACCTCGGCCGCATCGGCGCGCTCGGCGTCGTGGCCGACGGGCCTCGCCTCGAGCGGCTGCGCGACGCCGGCCTGGACACCGAGCGGCTCGCGTTCCACACCGAGCCGGCCGCGTTGCCCACCACGCCCGCCGCAGACGCCACCCATCCCGGCGTCTTCCCGTACGTCCACGCCGACGACGACCTGGTGATGGTCTGCCACACCTCCGGCACCACCGGCCCGCCGAAGGCCGCCAGCTTCGGCCACCGCCAGTTCTTCCTCGGCAAGCGCGGGCGGCTGTGGAACTTCCCGCCGGCGGCCCGCAACCGCCTGCTCACCGCGCTGCCCCAGTCGCACTCGGCGGGCATCAGCTACCTGATGACCGCGACCCTGCTCGGCCTGCCGACGCTGGTGATGGCCGACACCGGGGGCCCGGCGGTGCGGGCGGCGATGCGCCGGTTCCGGCCGACCATCATCGCCGCGTTCCCGCAAACCTGGGCCGACCTGGCCGAAATCGGCCTGGACGCGGCCGACGCCCGGCACGTGCACACGTGGATCAACACCGGCGACGCCGCGCACGAGGCGCACATCAAGGCGCTCATCCAGCACGGCCGCCGCCCCGGCCTGCTCCGGTCCCGGCCGGGCAGCCGGTTCATCGACGGGCTCGGCTCGTCGGAGATGGGCATGGCGCTGTTCCGCAAGGTCAGCGAGCTCGGCAGCACCGACTACGGCCGCTGCGTGGGCACGCCGATCAAGGTGGTGCGCCGCGCCGTGGTCCTGGACGACGACGGCCGCGAGCTCGGGCCGGGCCGCGCCGGGCGGCTGGGCGTGCTGACCCCGACCCGGACCCCCGGCTACTGGAACAACACCGAGCAGACCGTGAAGTCGTCGTTCGCCGGCTACTGGCTGACCGGCGACGTCGTCTACCGCGACGAACGCGGCCGGTTCATCCACCTCGACCGGGTGCCCGACGTGATCCGCACCTCCGGCGGCCCGGTCTACAGCCTGCCGCTGGAGGAGGCGATCCTCATCGGCTGCCGGTTCGCGGCGGACTGCTCGGTGATCGGGGTCAGCGATCCCCGCTCGCCCGGCGCGCAGGTGCCGCTGGCCGTGGTGCGCCTGCACCCCGACGCCGTGCCGGTGGCGGACCTGACCGCGTCGATCAACGCGGCGCTCACCGCCGCCGGACTGTCCGAAGTGCACGGTGCGGTGGTCGCCCGCGACGACGCGGACTTCCCGACCGGCGCCACCGGCAAGGTCCTCAAGCGGCAACTCCGCGAACGCTTCGCCGACCACCTGATCACCACCAACGTCTGACGCCCGTTCTACGAGCGGCGCAAACCGTTTCTCGATCACTGCGCCCGGGCGTGCCTGCGCCCGGATGGGGAAGGGGAGTCATGAACGAACCCGGCTCGGCGACGCCCTACGGCGTGCTCTCGGAGGGAACGCAGGCGCCGCCCGCGGTCCGCATGTACGAAATGCTCTACAGCTCGCTGGTCAGCCAGCTGCTGATCGCGGTGGCCGAGCTCGGCGTCGCCGACGCGATCCACGGCGAGCCGACGCACGTCGACGACATCGCCGCGCGCGTCGAGGCGGACGCCGACAGCCTCTACCGGGGCCTGCGGGCGCTGGCCAGCGTCGGGGTGTTCACCGAGGTCGAGCACCGGGTGTTCGACCTGACGCCGCTCGCGGCCACGCTGCGCAGCGACGGCGAGGGCTCCATGCGCGCCCTGGCCCGCTACGTCGGGCTGCCGGAGCGGCAGCGCTCCTTCGGCGCGCTCGCCTACAGCCTGCGCAGCGGCCGCCCGGCCTTCGAGCACGTGCACGGCCGCGGGTGGTGGGCGCACTTCGCCGACCACCCGGAGCTGGCGAAGCTGTTCAACGACGCGATGGGCAGCATGGCCCGGATGGTGAACTCGGCGATGCTGGAGGCCTACGACCTGACCGGCGTGCGGCACCTCGTCGACGTCGCGGGCGGGCAGGGGCACCTGGTGGCCACCATCCTGGCGCGCTACCCGGAGATGACGGCGGAGGTCTTCGACCTGCCGCGGGTGGTGCCGGAGGCCGAGGAGGTGCTGCGGGCTGCGGGCCTGTCCGACCGCGCGAAGTGCGTCGGCGGCGACTTCTTCGACTCGGTGCCGACCGGCGGCGACGTGTACGTGCTGTCCTGGACCATCCACGACTGGAAGGACGAGGACGCGATCAGCATCCTGCGCAACATCCGGGCGGCGATGTCGCCGGAGAGCAAGCTGCTGGTGATCGACGAGGTGCTGCCGCCCGGCGACACCCCGCACTTCGGCAAGTTCGAGGACATCGTGATGCTGAGCCTGCTGTCGGGCCACGTCCGGACGGAGCCGGAGCTGACGGCGCTGTTCGAGAAGGCGGGCCTGCGCCACGAGGAGACGCGGGCGACGAGCTCCCCGACCAGCGTGCTGGTGGCGTCCCCCGCCTGACCGTTCGCGAGGACCGTGCCCGGCCGGGCACGGTCCCCGCTCGGTCATGTGTCCTATGTGGATTGCCCGCACCGGATCGCACATTCGGCTTCCTGGCGGTACTTGCTAGGGCTGACGCCGTGGAACCGCTTGAAAGCCGCGCTGAAGCCGAAGGCGTCCGCGTATCCGACCCGATGCGCTATCGCGGCGACCGGGTCGGTGGATTCGGCCAGCAGGTCGGCGGCCAACGTCATCCGCCAGTCCGTCAGGTACGTCAGCGGCGGCTCGCCCACCAGCTTGGCGAACCGGCCGGCCAGCGTCGTGCGCGACACCCCCGCCTCGCGGGCCAGGGCGGCGAGCGTCCAGGGCTTCTCCGGTGCGGCGTGCATCGCCCGCAGCGCCGAGCCGATCGCGGCGTCGCCCAACGCCCGGATCAGGCCGGGGGCAACGGATTCCGGCCGGTCGAACCAACCCCGCAGCGTGCACACCAGCAGCCAGTCGAGCAGCCGGTCGAGCACCACCTGCCGTCCCGGCGGGCTCGCGGCGATCTGCGAGTCCAGGAAACCGCGGATCGACGCGCAACCGTCCCCGTCGGGCACCACCAGACGGGCGGCAGCACGCCCAGCAGCCGTTGCGACACCTTGCCCCGCACGCGGTAAGTCGCGGTCAGCAGCACCGTGCGATCGGCTGACGCCGCGCGCCCCGGTTCGGGCCGGTCGGAGATGGCGAAGGGCCCCGGGCCGCGCGCGATCGCGGCGTCACCGGCCCGCACCAGCCGCGGTTTCCTGCCGTCCCCGAAGGAAATCCAGCCTGCGGCCCGCAGCGGCGCCACCAGCGTCAGGGATTCCGCGTCCCCGAACCGCAGCGCCCACGGCGGGGAGAGCTCCGTTCGGCTGAAACCGGCGCCGTCCGCGCGGACGCCCCGCAACAGGTCGTCGAACGGGTCCATGAACTCCACGATAGCGGCGGACGATCGGACATGTTCCGCGTACGACGAGCCATGGCCGCCCCGCGCCGCCGCCGGTTGACTGCTTCCCATGACGACACAAGCAGATTCGATCCTGGTGCTGGGAGCGACGGGCAAGACCGGACGACGGCTGGTGAGCACGTTGCGCGCGGCGGGCGAACACGTCCGGGCCGCGTCCCGCTCCGGCGAGGTGCGGTTCGACTGGGCCGACCGGGGAACCTGGCCGGTCGCGCTGGACGGGGCCTCGGCGGTCTACCTCGTGGCTTCCGAGAACCCTGCGCTGACAAGGCTTTTCGTCGAAAATGCGGTCGCGGCGGGTGTCCGCCGCTTCGTGGCCCTGTCCGGGCGCGGCATCGGGCTGGTTCCCCCGGAACCCTTCAAGAACGTGGTCGCGGCGGAAGAGGCAGTGCGCGACTCCGGCGCGCAATGGTCGATCATCCGGCCGAACAACTTCAACCAGAACTTCGACGAGGGCCTGTGGCGCGCGCCGCTGCGAGCAGGTCTGCTGGCCCTGCCCATCGGCCCCGCACCGGAGCCGTTCATCGACGTCCAGGACGTCGCCGACGTCGCGGCGGCCCTGCTGACATCGGACGGCCACCACGGGAAGGTGTACGAGCTCTCGGGGTCTCGGGCGCTCACCTTCGGGGAGGCCGTCGAGATGATGGCCGATGCCGCGGGGCGGTCCATCCGCTACGCGGAGCTCACGCCCGAGGAGTACCGGGCCGAGCTCGTGGCCGGGGGAGCGTCGGAGGACGAGGTCGAGGAGGTCGACGCGATGTTCGCCGCGATGCGCGCCGGGCACCTCGCCGAGCCCACCGACGCGGTTCGGCAGGTGCTCGGGCGCGCACCGGTCGACTTCGGCGACTACGTCGCCCGGGCCGCCGCGGCGGGCGCGTGGTCGTAGTCGCGAGGCCGGGTCCCGTTGTCCGGGGAGGCCGAACGGAGCAGCCACCGAGAGTGAGTCAATCACGTGATCACGTGATGTCTTTTGGCGCAGGGATCTACACGATTGGGTGTAGCCGCCCGTGATCGACGCTGCGGCCGCGACTCTGCGTCATCCGTCCTTTGCTCCATGAGGTCGATGCCGGTCCGGCCTGTCCGCGGATCGCGACGGCGCAGGGGACCAAGTCACTCTCGGAGGAGTTCGCATGAGCGCGTTATCGCGCCGCAACCTGCTCACCTGGACTGCGGCGCTCGGCGGCTCGGCCGCCGTCCTCTCCACCACCGAAGCACTCGCAGCACCAACCGTCCCGCAGCAGGTGGGACCGGCCGCCAACCCGGCCATCACCGTCGGCCCCACGGACGTCCGCTTCGCCGGCCTGACCCGGGGCCAGAACCAGCGATTCGTGAGCAACCCCGAAAGCGTGTGCCTGCCGTCCACGACGGAGCAGGTGGTCGCGGCCGTCAGCGACGCGGCGCGGCGCGGCAAGCGCATCGGCGTGCGCAGCGGCGGGCACTGCTACGAGAACTTCGTCGACAACCCCGACGTGCGGGTCCTCATCGACATGACGCAGATGAACGCGATCGCCCACGACACCAAGATGAACGCGATCATGGTCGAGGCGGGCGCGGAGCTGGGCGACGTCTACGACACGCTCTACAAGCGGTGGGGCGTCTGCCTGCCCGGCGGCTCCTGCTACACCGTCGGCGTCGGCGGGCACGTCACCGGCAGCGGCTACGGGCCGCTGAGCCGCCGGCACGGCTACATCAGCGACCACGTGTACGCGGTGGAGGTCGTGGTGGTCGACGCCGGCGGGAACGCGCGGGCGATCGTCGCGACCCGGGAGGCCAACGACCCCAACCGCGAGCTGTGGTGGGCGCACACCGGCGGCGGCGGTGGCGCTTTCGGCGTGGCCACGCGGTTCTGGTTCCGCGCCCCGAACGCGACCGGCACCGACCCGGCGAAGCTGCTGCCGGTCCCGCCGCGGGAGGCGTGGATCCACCGCCGCGAGTGGGCCTGGGACCAGATGACGCCCGAGCGGTTCGCCCGGCTGCTGCGCAACTACGGCACCTGGATGGAGCGCAACAGCGGCCCGGACAGCCCCTACACCGGGCTGTTCTCCCGGCTGGAGCTGACGACCCGCGCGTACGGCCCGTTCCACCTGGTCGTGCAGATCGACGCGGGCCTGCCCAACGCGGCGCGGCTGCTCAACGACTTCCTCAACGCGGTCGGCGAAGGTGTCGGCGTGACGCCCACCGTCACCGACCACCGGAAGCTGCCGTGGCTGCACGCGACCGGCTGGCCCGGGATGTGGATGAGCAACCCGACCGACCGCTACAAGTACAAGTCCAGCTACCACCGCAAGGGCTTCACCGACGCGCAGATCGCCGCGCTGTACGAGCAGCTGACCAACACCGACTACGCGCAGCTGCCGTTCGTGGTGTCGATCGCGTCCTTCGGCGGCAAGGTCAACACCGTCGCGCCCGACGCGACCGCCAACCCGCACCGCGACTCGGTGATGAAGCTGCTGTGGGGCACCGCCTGGCAGGGCGCCGCGGACGACGACCGCCACGTGGGCTGGCACCAGCGGTTCTACCAGGCCGTCTACCGGGACACCGGCGGCGTGCCGGTGCCCAACGACGTCACCGACGGCTGCTTCATCAACTACTGCGACATCGACATCAGCGACCCGGCGTGGAACGCCTCGGGCGTCCCGTGGCACGACCTGTACTTCAAGGGGAACTACCGGCGCCTGCAGCAGGCGAAGAAGGCCTACGACCCGAGGGACGTGTTCAAGCACGCCCAGTCGATCAGGCTGCCCTGACCGATGCGGCGCGGCCGCGAGTGGCGCCACCACCCGCGGCCGCGCCGTCGTTTTCAGCGTTCACGGCCTGTCGTCTGCTCGTGCTGGACCGGCTGGGGCAGGACGCCCGTGGTGGATTGGAAGTCGGTGGCGTGGTCGATCACCCATTGCCGGAACGTCCGAGCCGGTGTGCCGGTCACCGCCTCGATCGTGGTGGTGATTTCCGGTACGGGCCACGTGATCATCGTGGCGTAGGCGTCGAGCAGAACGTCCACGAAGGACGGTGGGAAGCCGTCGGCGACCAGTTGCTGCCGGGCGTCCTGCGGGGACAGTTCCTCCCAGCGCAGCGGGCGGCCGATCGCCTCGCCGATGATCCGCACCTGCTCGGCTTGGGAGAGCACCTGGGGTCCGGTCAGGCGGTAGGTCGCCCCGTCGTGCCCGTCGCTGGTCAGGGCCTGCACCGCCACGGCGGCGATGTCCGCTTCGTGCAGCATCGCCAGGGGGAGCTCGCCATATGCGCCGCGCACGACGTCGCCGGCCCGGATCTGCTTGGCCCACCACAGCGCGTTCACCGCGAACGTGCTCGGCCGGATGACCGTCGACTCCAGACCGCGCTGCTCGATCAGCTGCTGTTGCTGGTCCATGGTGAGGTCGCCGACACCGCCCGAGCCGAGGAACACCACGCGGCGGGCCTGCGTCGCGATCACCTCCAGCACCGCTGGCAGCACCTCGCCGGTGTGCAGCGGCCACATGAGGAACACCGCGTCCACCCCGCGCAGGCAGCCGTGCAGGGACTCCGGCTCGGCCAAGTTCCCGCGTACCACCTCGACGCCGTCCGGCAGGTCGGCCATCGCCGGGGTGCGGACCATCGCGCGAATGGCGACATCGGGCTTGGCGAGCAGGTGGGCGAGTATCTGCCGCCCCACATTGCCGGTCGCCCCAGTAACCAGAATCGTGGCTCGTGCTGTCATGACGTACTCCTCTCGTCGTCACGACAACGATCGCCACAGGTGCGATCCTCCGTCGTCTATCAGGCATTTCGCGGCGGTTTCCGTCGTGAACTAGCGTGATCAGATGGAATCCGTCACCCTTGACGACGTCGATCGCGGAGTGGTGCACGCGTTGCAGATCGACGGACGGGCCCCGTTCAGTGCGATCGCCGGTGTGCTCGGAGTATCGGAGAACACCATCGCCCGCCGTTACCGACGCCTCCGCTCGGCTGGCGTGCTCCGGGTCGTCGGCTCCGCGAACGGGTTCCTGCTCGGGTACACCTCGTGGACCATCCGCGTGCGGTGCACCCCGGATGCCGCCGGCGCGATCGCTGCCGCTCTTGCCCGGCGCCCGGACACTTTCTGGATCCACATCCTCTCCGGCGGCACCGAGATCTCCTGCAACGTGCAAGCACGCAGTGACTCAGACCGCGACACCCTCCTGCTGGACAAGCTGCCGCGCACCAGCCGCGTGCTCGATGTCAGCGCTCACGCTCTGCTCGGTGGCGGTTCCCGGCCGGGCGAGTGGACTGGTGCGCACGCGCTCACCGCAGACCAGGTCGCCCGGCTCCGGCCCATGCCACCCGCACGCACCCAGGACGCGGGCACGCTCGACGCGGGCGACCACGCCCTTCTGACGGCCTTGTCCCATGACGGCCGCGCCCCCTATGCCGAGCTCGCCGCCGCCACCGGCTGGTCGGAGTCCACCGCGAAGCGCCGCCTGAACCACCTCCGCCGCACCGGAATCCTCGTGCTCGACCTCGACATCGCGCCCGCCGCGCTCGGCTACCGCGCGGAGGCCCGGCTCTGGATGACCGTGCGGCCCGCCGCACTCGTGCGAGTGGCCGACGCCATCGCCGGCCACCCCGAGACCTCGTTCGTCGCCGTCACGACCGGCCGGACCAACCTCGTCGCTGCCACCATCTGCCGAGACAGCCGCCATCTCTACCGCTACCTGACCGAACAAATCGGATCACTGGACGACATCCACACCGTGGAAACCGCCCCGCTGATCCGCACCGTGAAACGCGCGGGCGCGGTCCTGCCCCTCTAGCGGACGACGTCGGGGCACCTGCGTCCTCGTAGGTCGAACGCGCAGTTGTTGAGCAAGCTCCAGCGCCCGACCACCCCCCGCGGCGCATGGTCGCGGTGTGCTAACAGGACGGTCGTAAAGGGCGATCGCCCTGGAGGAGGAGTGCGATGACCTCTCCGTGCTCCTGCATCGCGGGCTGGAAACAGACCGGGACCCGGGTCCACGGCGGCCGTGCTGCGCAGGCTTGTCAGCTGACTCCAGTGGCGGCGTGGGCCGTTCCGAGCGAGGAGCGAATCATGGAGATCGCCAAGAAGGTGCGACCGCCGAAAGGACTGAGCCGACTGCTGTTCCGGCTGCCGATCCACCTCTACCGGTGGGGTCTCGGGTGGCTGTTCGGTAGTCGCCTCGTGCTCGTCAACCACGTCGGCCGGGTCACCGGCAAGCCACGCCAGGTCGTCCTCGAAGTCGTCTCCCGGGATCGGGCCGCAGCTGGCAGGTCATCGTGGTGACCCGCCTGTAGCAACGCTTGCCCGGGCTGCTGCTCGCCGAAGTCCATGCGGCGCTCGCTGGTCGTCGGTGGCATCCCAGCCCTCAAGCGGGCGGCCCGTATTCGTCGAGCGCCCGTTGCACGAACCAGGACGCGGCGCCGAGGTAGTTCTGCGGGGCGAGCAGCTCCCGCACCGCCTCTGCGTCCACATCGGACTCCCGGAGCTCGGGTGCGTCCGCGAGCAGCTGGTCGAACGTGCCGCGCCCGGCGGCGGCCTCGGCCGAGATGCGGGCCAGCACCTGCTTCGCGCGGGCCTTGCCGAGCACCGGGGCCAGCGCGACGTTGACCCGCTCGGCGACGATCGCGCCACCGGTCTGGTGCAGGTTCTCCAGCATCCTGGCGGGGAACACCGCGAGGCCCTCGGCCAGTTCGGCGGCCGTGTGCGCCGCGCCGCCCGCCGCGCGCAGGCAATCCCGCAACGGCTGCCACTCGGCGTGCCAGGCCCCCGCCGGACGTTCGTCCTCGGCGAGCATGCACTGGGCCAGCACCCCCGCCGCCGGGGCGACCTGCCGGGCGGCGGCCACGACCAGCGTCGACAGCACGGGATTGCGCTTCTGCGGCATCGCCGACGAGGCCCCGCGCCCGGCCGGGCCCGGCTCGACGGCCTCGCCGACCTCGGTGCGGCACATCACCTGCACGTCCGCGCCGAACTTGCCCAGCACCCCGGCGACGACGCTGAGCGCCCAGCCGAGATCCGCCAGCGGCACCCGCTGCGTGTGCCACGGCACGGCCTGCATCGCGAGCCCGAGTTCGCCCGCCATGCCCTCGACGAGCTCGCCCACGAGATCGGCGCCGGTGGCAGCCTGCGCATATGCCGCGTAGGCGGCGGCGGTGCCGCCCGCGCCGCCGATCGACACCGGTAGCCCCTCGGTGCGCAGCCGGTGCACCCGGCGGCGCGCCTCGCCGACCCCGGCCAGCCAGCCGGCCGCCTTGAGCCCGAACGTCGTCGGCACGGCGTGCTGCGTCAGCGTCCGGCCCGCCATCGGCGTGTCCCGATGCCGCTTCGCCAGCTCGGCGAAGGCGGCCGCGCAACGGTCCAAACAGGACTCGATCTCGGCGAGCGCCCGCCTGGCGACCAGCATGGACGCGGTGTCCAGCACGTCCTGGCTGGTGCAGCCGCGGTGCACGTGGTCGGCGGCCGCCGGGCTTTCCGCGGCCACCAGCGAGGTCAGCGTCGACACGAGCGGCACCACCGGGTTGGCGGCCTCGCGCGCCCGCACGGCCAGCTCGCCGAGGTCGAACCGCTCCGGCCGGGCCACCGACTCGATCACCGCGACCGCGGATTCCGGGAGCACCCCGAGCCGCGCCTGCACCCGCGCCAGCGCCACCTCCACCCGCAGCATCGCCGCCAGCCACGCGCCGTCGGAGGTCGCGGCGTGCACGGGAGTGCCCGCCCACACAGGGGAAAGCAGGCCCGCATCCACCCCGGGTCTCATCGGGCCGCCCCCTCACGCGCTCGCCGCGGCGCGCTGGTCGGCAACCAGGCGAGCGGATTGTGGTAGTCGGCGTACAACGCGGCCCGCCGCGGGCCGGGCTCGCTGCGCGGCACCGACAGGCACGCCCGCGCGACGCTGTCCGCGTCGGCCAGGCTCACGGAGTTCACGCCGGGCCGCGCCCCGGCCGCGGTCACCCAGTGCACGGCCTCGGTCGGCACCCCGAACGCGAAGCGCCGCGGATGCGGGCGACCGGCGGCGTCGATCAGGTGGTACGGGCGGCGCGTCACCGCCAGCCCACCGGTCCGGAAAGCGCCGTCCGGATCGGCGATCCGGTACGCCACGCACTGCCCGGTCCGGCGCAGCCAGCTCAGCAGCGGATCGGCAGAACGCCCCAGGTCCGGCTCCGGCAACCGGGCCTCGATCAGCGTCGTCACCGGCACCGGCGGCGCCGCCACGCCGCGCGCGGAGACCACGAACGACGCATCCACGGCCGACACCCGCATGCCGGGGCCGAGCACGTGCACCACGCCCGCCTCGACCAGCGCGATCAGCTCGGCGATCCGCCGCGCCGGCGGGCCGATCGACAGGAACGCGTTCTCCCCGGTGTACCAGCGCTGCACCTCGTCCCGGTAGGAGCCGCCTGCGATCCCGCCGTGGTCGATGACCAGCCGGATCTCGTTGCGCAGATCCCGCAGCACGTCCAGCGCCGCCTTCAGCGGCCCGGCGACGTTGCCCAGCTCGGCCTCGACCAGATCGCGTTCCAGGTGCTCCAGCAGCCAGCCGTGGAACTCGTCGCGATCGGCGAAGACCCGCCCGGCGCAGGGGCGCGTCACCCGGTCCCAGTCCCACCACTCGCCCGGCGGCACGCCGTAGCGGCGCAGCACCCAGCGCTCGGCGATCTCGTCGTCGATCGCGCGCAGGTAGTCCCGGCGGAAGACCCGGGCGGTGCTCGCGCTGCGGTGCTGCCCGATCCAGGTCGTGTAGTACACCGCGCGGACCTCTTTGGACACCAGCGGCCACACGTCGTCCAGGAAGCCCGGCGCAGCGCCCTCGGCGGCCCGCTGCTGAAGCCCGGCGATCACCTCCGGTGTCAGGAACAGCGGTTCATGCCGCCCCGACACGCCCTTCTGGTTCCGCCCGCGCGCGTGGTACGGCACGCCCCGGCGCGAACCGGCGTACAGCACCGGCTCGCGGCCGGAAGGGATGTAGCGCAGCTTCCCGCTGGCCGGCACGAACCGGCCCCCGCGCCCGGCGGTCAGCAGCGCCAGGTAGTCGAAGAAGTTCAAGCCCAGACCGCGAAGCCCGACCGGTTCGCCAGGGACGATCGACGAAAGGTCCACTTCGGACGGATTGCTCGGCGGCACGTAGCGCAACCGGTACCGCCGCGCGAACTCCGCGAGATCGCGCGGCGCACCGGCGGACTCGGCGTCGACGTGCCCCTGCGCGAGCACCACGGCATCCGCGGTCAGCACGCTGCCGTCGGCGAGCCGGACCCGCTGGTGCTGCGCGTCGTCCTGCAGCGCAACGGCGGTCTCGGCGTGCAGCCGGACGGTCACGTTGGGCGGCGCGGTCGCGATCACGTGGTCCAGGAACCACGCCAGGTAGCGGCCGAAGGAGGCGCGCGTCGGGTAGTCGTCCGGCCCGAGCGGCACCTCGTCCGGATCGGCGCGCGCCCACTCGTGCAGGCTCGGCCCGGGCCGGATCGGCCCCTCGCACTCCACGCTGTCGTCGGTGAACACGGTGACCTGCGAGGCGACCGTGTTCATCAGCAGCAGCGAGCTCTGCCCGGTCCACCACACCCGGCCACCCGCACCCACGTGCGGATCCACCAGGTGGACCTCGACCGGCTCCGCCGGGCCGACGAGTTCGCGGCTGTTGGCACAGATCCGCTCCAGCACCATCAGGCCCCGCGGGCCCGCACCGATCACGCAGATCCGCATCGGAGTTCCCCTCGATCGCACGGCATCCTCGAATCTCCCGGCCGACAACGCACCGCCCGATTCAACGCCCGCGAGCACGCCCCGCGCAGCACGTCTTTCCGTGATATCGCGCGGCAAATCAGCCCGTCACCACGACAATCACGTGTTCCCGCGATGCCCCTCGACGAAGCGGTCGATTAGAAAGATGTTGCACGACAGAACGTTTCGTCCCGGCGTCGGCTGCGGCGCGCCCCCGCGATGAGGTGTCGATGAAACCATTGGTGCAGAAGTACGGCGGCACCTCGCTGAGCACCGCCGAACACGTTCGCCGGGTGGCCGAGCGCATCGACGCCGCCCGGCAGACCGGTCGCCCGACGGTCGCGGTCGTCTCGGCCCGCGGCGACACCACCGACCGCCTGCTGGCCGACGCCAAGCAGCTACACCCGCACCCCGCACCGCGGGAAACCGACCAACTGCTGGCCACCGGCGAGGTGGCCTCGGCCGCCCTGGTGGCCACCGCCCTGCACCGCCGGGGCACCCGAGCCGTCTCGCTCACCGGCGCGCAGGCGGGCATCCGGACCACCGGGCCGCACGGCGCCGCCCTGATCGACACCATCGACACCCGGGCGGTGCGCGCCCACCTCGAACGCGGCTCCGTCGTGGTCGTCGCCGGCTTCCAGGGCATCGACCCGGCGGGGGAGCTGTTCACGCTGGGCCGCGGCGGCTCCGACACGACCGCGGTGGCGCTCGCCGCCGCGCTCGACGCCCGGTGCGAGATCTACACGGACGTCGACGCCGTCTACACCGCCGACCCCAGGCTGGTTCCGCAGGCGCGTCCGCTGCCGGAGATCGCGGCGCCGCTGATGGCCGAGATGGCCTTCGCCGGAGCGCGGGTGCTGCACGCGCGAGCCGTGGAACTCGCCGCGGTCCGCAACGTGCCGCTGCTGGTGGCGAGCGCCATGCACGACCGCCCCGGCACCACGATCACCGGAGGGAGCCCCATCGGCATGCTGGAGAAGGAAGGCTTCGTCGCCGCGATCACCCACGACGCGGACATCGCCCGGTTCACCATCCGGCTCGACCCCGACGACCCGGAACGACCGCACCGCGCACTGCGCGCCATCGCCGACCAGATCATCCCGGTCGACCTGGTGACCTGGGCGGACGACCGGCCGGCGCTGAGCTTCACGGTCGCCGGCGCCGCCGTCCACCAGGCGCGGCGGCAGGTGGAACTGGCCGTGCCGAACGCCGGCCGCGACGTGGCGGTGCAGCGCGAACTCGGCAAGATCTCCTTGCTGGGCACCGGAATGCTCACCCGGCCGGAATACGCCGTGCGGGTGCTGCGCACCCTCGAAGAGCTGGGCGTGACCGCGAACTCCTTGCACACCAACCAGTTGCGCGTCTCGGTGCTGGTACCGGCCGAGCACACCGCGGCGGCGGTGGCCGCGCTGCACGACGAATTCGAACTGGACCGACCCCGCCCCGATCCCGTCCCCACCTCGTGAACAGGAGGACCCGGTGTCCACCACCCGATCGTTCGGCGCGCAGCTGAGGCTCCGGCGGATGTCGCGAAACGGCGACGACCGCCTGCTCCTGGTGCCGATGGACCACTCCGTCACCGACGGCCCGTTACCGACGCCCGGCGGCCCGGCGAACCTCACGCCGCAACTGGCCGCCAACGGCGTCGACGCGATCGTGCTGCACAAGGGCGCGCTGCGCTACATCGACCCGGCGGCGTTCGTGAACATGTCGCTGATCGTGCACCTCAGCGCCAGCACGGCGCACGCGCCGGACCCCGACGCCAAGTACCTCGTCGCCAGCGTGGAAACCGCGCTGCGGCTGGGCGCCGACGCGGTGAGCGTGCACGTCAACCTGGGCTCGACGGAGGAACGCCGCCAGGTCGCCGACCTCGCCGCCGTCGCGGAGGCGTGCGACGCCTGGAACCTGCCGCTGATGGCGATGATCTACCCGCGCGGCCCGCAGATCACCGACCCGCGCGACGTGCGGCTCGTCGCGCACGCCGCCACCCTCGCTGCCGACCTGGGCGCGGACCTGGTCAAGACCGTCTACCCGGGAACGGTCGAGGCCATGGCCGAAGTGGTGGACTCCTGCCCCGCGCCGATCGTCGCGGCGGGCGGCCCGCGCGTCGACGACGAAGCGAAGGTCCTCGCCCACGTCGAGGGAGTGCTGCGCGCAGGCGCGGCAGGCGTGGCGATGGGGCGCAACATCTTCGAGGCCCCGGACCCCGGGGAGCGGGCCCGCCGGGTGGCGGCGCTGATCCACCCCGCCCGCGAGTTCACCGACGACCTGGTGCCGGAACTGGCCTCCTGACCAGCCCGGCCCCACCCAGCGCGGGGGACCGCCTGCGCGAACCGAGTTCCGCCAACAGTCACCGAGACCTGACCGAGGAGCGCGTGATGAGACTGACGTGGTTGGACATCCGAGGTGTCGACGCCGAGATCAAGACCGCCATCGTCGAGGAGGCGGTGCACCAGCGGGTGAGCGCCATCGTGGCCGACGAGCCCGGCGAGCTGGTCGACCTGCCGCCGACGGTGCGCAAGGTGCTGCTTCCCCGCGGCCCGCTGCCCGACGACCTGGGACCGGCGGACGTGGACGTGGTGATCGTCGACCCGGAGCGCCACGGAGACCCGGCGGTGCTGGCGGCCCGCCACCCGGGCGTCGAGTTCGGGCCGTTCGTGGAGATCGTCGACGCGCCGACGCTGGAGGTCGCCTGCGAGGCGGCGCGCACCCAGCGGTGGAGCGTGCTGTGGTTCCGCGACCCGACGAAGATCCCGCTGGAGATCGTGCTCGCCGCCGCGGCCGGCGCCTCCGGCAGCATCGTCACGGTCGTCGAAGACGTGGAAGAGGCCGAGATCGTCTTCGGCGTCCTGGAGCACGGCTCGGACGGCGTGCTGCTCAAGCCGCAGCGCGTCGGCGACGCCACCGACCTGGTCGCGGCATCTGCGGGCGGTTCGGCCGACCTGGAGCTGACCGAGCTGGAGGTGGTGCGCACCGAGCACGTCGGCATGGGCGAGCGGGCGTGCGTGGACACCTGCACCTACTTCCGCGAGGACGAGGGCATCCTCGTCGGCTCCCACTCCAAGGGCATGATCCTCTGCGTCAGCGAAACGCACCCGCTGCCGTACATGCCGACCCGTCCGTTCCGGGTCAACGCCGGGGCGATCCACTCCTACACCGTGTCCCACCAGGGCCGCACCAACTACCTGAGCGAGCTGAAGTCGGGCAGCAAGGTGCTCGCGGTGGACACCAAGGGCCGCACCCGTGTGGTCACGGTCGGCCGCGTCAAGATCGAGAGCCGGCCGCTGATCTCGATCGAGGCGGTCAGCACGACGGGCCAGCAGGTGAACCTGATCCTGCAGGACGACTGGCACGTCCGGGTGCTGGGGCCGGGCGGCGTGGTCCTCAACAGCACGGAGCTCAAGCCGGGCGACCGGCTGCTCGGCTACCTGCCGGCGGAGGACCGCCACGTCGGCTACCCGATCAAGGAGTTCTGCCTGGAGAAGTGACCTGACGCAGGTGAAGGGCCCTCGCCGCCGGCTCCCGGCGGCGAGGGCCCTTCGCTGCGCGGGGTGGGGTGACAGGAAAGTTCCCATGCTGTCAGCCAGGCCGCGGGTGGGTCCGGTGACAGGAAAGTTCCCATGCTCACAATCGGTGGTGCACAACTGAGTTGTGCACAACTAAATTTCGCGCTACCTTGTCGATGTGGATGAGTCGAGGTTGGCGTTGGACCGGCAGGTCTGCTTCGCGCTGTACAGCGCTTCGCGGGCGTTCACCGGCCTGTACCGGCCGGTCCTGGAAGAGCTCGGGCTCACCTACCCGCAGTACCTCGTGATGCTGGTGCTGTGGGAGCACGAGTCGGTGACGGTCAAGGAGCTCGGCGCCGCCCTGCGGCTCGACTCCGGCACCTTGTCGCCGCTGCTGAAGCGGCTGGAGGCGCGCGGCCTGATCACGCGTCAACGCAGCTTCGCGGACGAGCGGTCCGTGGCGGTCGCGCTGACGGCGGACGGTGCGGAAATGCGGGCGCAGGCCCGGTGCATCCCGGACCGGATGGTGGCCGCGACCGGACTGCAGGTCGACGAGCTCGTCCAACTCAAGTCCACATTGGAACGCCTGACGGCCGCCCTGGATTCGGCGGCGCAACAACAGGCGGAAGACAAGCGGGAGGGTCAGCGATGACAGTGCTCTACACGGCCGAAGCGACGGCGACCGGCGCGGGCCGGGACGGCCGGACCCGGTCCTCGGACGGCGTCCTGGACCTCGACCTCGCGGTGCCGAAGGAGATGGGCGGCCCGGGCGGTGCGGCGACCAACCCCGAACAGCTCTTCGCCGCCGGGTACGCGGCGTGCTTCCACGGCGCGCTCCAGGTGGTGGCGCGCCGCGCCAAGGCCGACATCGCCGATTCGTCGGTCACCGCCCAGGTCGGCATCGGCCGCAACGACGCCGGCGGATTCGGCCTCAGCGTCGGTCTGGTCGTCGACCTGCCGGGCGTGCCGCGCGAGCAGGCGCAAGAACTCGTCGCCGCGGCGGACCAGGTCTGCCCGTACTCGAACGCGATCCGCGGCAACGTCGAGATCGAACTGCGGGTCGCCTGACTCAGGAGAACAGCACGTAGATCAGGCCGGAGCTGCCGGCGAGCACCGCCAAGACGGCGACCGCCGCCGGCAGCGCCCCGCCGGGCAGCGGGGTCTCGGCGTGCAGCCTGCGTTCGCCCCGGAGGTGCCGGTGCCAGACGAGCCAGCTGATGGCAAGCCCGAGCGGCAGGGTGAGCGCGGCGCAAACCGCTGCCGCGATGACGCTCTCGTGTGCGAGGAGCCGCAGGAGCACCAGCATTCCGACGACGAACGCGAGCGCGGTGCGAAGCCACGCGAGGGTGGTCCGCTCGACCTGCAGCCCCGGATCCCAGGGCCCGTCGGGGCGCGCCACGTCAGAACCCGGTCACGAACAGGAGCACGCAGGCGGCCACGCCGATCGCGCCGAGTCCGTAGCCGAGGACCGGCGCCAGCCGCGGCGCAGGCAGCGGTCGGCCGCAACGCAGCGCCCGCTCGGTGGTCCACCAGCGCGTGAAAGCCGTTGCACTGCAAAGCACCCCGGCGAGCAGCAGCAGGACCGCCAACGCGGTCCGCAGTGGACTCGGCTGACCGGTGGCCGCACTCAGCGCCTCGACGCCGACGCCACCGGCCATCAGCGCCAGCGCGGTGCGGATCCACGCCAGGAAGGTGCGCTCGTTGGCCAGGGTGAACCTCGGGTCGGGATCGGAGCCGTCCCGGTACAGCCGCCGCGGCCAGCGGGAATCGCAGTCTTCTCGATCGGTCGCCATGGGGTCACGGTAACCCGAACGGCGGTAGGGCGAGAGCGCGTGTTCCGCAGGTCACGGCACGCGTCGGGCCCCGCACGCAGCGGGGCCCGACAGCAGCCTCAGAACGAGAACACCTTGCCGGTCGCGGCTCCGGCGACGCATTCGTTCGAGTAGGTCTTCTCGAAGGTGACCGGCTTGCCCTGCCACCTGCCCTGCGCGGTGAGCGTCACCGGTCGGTACACCAGCGGACACGTGGAGTTACCGGTGCTGAGCAGGTTGAAGTCACCGTTGACGTCTCTGAGCGCCGAACACGCGTCTTGCGCGTGCGGATGCGAGCCGCCGGCCGGCTCGCACATCAGGAACGCGCTCCGGAGGTCGTCGCGGCCTTCGCCGCGGACCGAGAGGTTCATCATGCTGCCGTGCGCGGCCGACGCGGGTTCTGCGTGGGCGAGCGCCGGGGCCAGCGCGGTGCCGGCCAGCGTGGCGGCGGCGAGCAAGGTTCGGCCGATGAGCCGTTTTGCAGCCATTTCGTCAATCCTCCTGGGTTGGTGAAGCAGACGATTCGCTTCTCTTTATCGCCGAGGTCGAGCGAAATGCGGCAGATGCGACGGCGGATCACTGAAACGTGGTTCGCCCGAACCGGTTTCCATCACGACCCGTCACGAAAAGGCGATGCCCCACAGGGCGGGAAGTCGCCCACAAGCGGTGCGCTGCTCAATAAGGTGGTGGACCTTTTGTCGATCACTGGTCATTGTGGTGCGGAACCACGTGACGCCGGGCGGCTCTCCGGTGTCCGCAACAGACGGGAGGCCTGATGGCGACGGTACCTGCGGGGCCGGACACCGCCACGGTGCGCAAGGCGGCGTTCGCCAGCGCGGTGGGCAACACCATCGAGCTCTACGACTTTCTGATCTACGGCACCGCCGCGGCCGTGGTGTTCAACAAGCTGTTCTTCCCGGCGGGAGATCCCTGGGTGGGGGCGTTGCTCGCGTTCGCCACCTTCGGCGCGGGCTTCCTCGCGCGACCCCTCGGTGCGGCGGTCATCGGGCATTTCGGCGACGTGGTGGGCCGCAAGCTGATGCTGGTCATCACGCTGAGCGTGACCGGCGTGTGCACGGCGGCGATCGGGTTGCTTCCGACCTACCAGCAGGTCGGGGTCTGGGCGCCGGTGATGCTCGTGGTGCTGCGGCTCGTGCAGGGCTTCTTCCTCGGCGGCGAGCAGGGCGGTGCGGTGCTGATGGCCGTCGAGCACGCGCCGCCGCACCGCCACGGCTGGTACGGCGGGTGGACCTTCCTGGGCTCCCCGAGCGGCATGTTCCTGGCGACCGGGGCGTTCGCCGGCGCGACCGCGATCTCCGGCGACGCGTTCCTGACCTGGGGCTGGCGGATCCCGTTCCTGGTGAGCTTGGTGCTCGTGGGCGTCGGCCTGTACGTGCGGCTGCGGCTGGCCGAAAGCCCGGAGTTCGCGAAGATCCGGGAACGCGGACAGCGGGCCCGCCTGCCGGTCGCCGAGGCGTTCTCCAGCTCCTGGCGGCAGATCCTGCTGTCGGCGGGTGTCAACCTCGGCTTCAACACGTTCATCTTCATCCTGACCACGTTCCTGCTGACCTACGGAACGGA
This sequence comes from Saccharopolyspora sp. NPDC050642, assembly GCF_040654735.1. NCBI lineage: Bacteria > Bacillati > Actinomycetota > Actinomycetes > Pseudonocardiales > Pseudonocardiaceae > Saccharopolyspora > Saccharopolyspora sp. NPDC050642. The sequence goes on from NZ_JBFAIN010000012.1 coordinate 70,544, forward strand.
GAAGCTCGGCGTCACCCGCGACGTGATGCTGCTCGGCAGCCTGTGCGGATCGGCGGCGCAGATCGCCGGAATCCTGCTGTTCTCGCACCTGTCCGACCGGCTCGGCCGCACCAAGGTGATGCTCGGCGGCGGCATTTTCCTGGCGCTGTACGCGTTCCCGATGTTCTGGCTGCTGGACAGCGCGAACCCGGCGCTGATCGTGCTGGCGATGACGCTGGGATACGCGGGCTCGGCGGCGGTCTTCGGCCCGATGGCGGCGTTCTGCGCGGAACTGTTCGCCACGAAGGTCCGCTACACCGGCGTGTCCCTGGGCTACCAGAGCGGCTCGGTGCTGGGCGGCGGGCTGTCGCCGGTGGTGGCGACGGCACTGCTGACCGCCTCCGGCGGAGCGTCCTGGCCGATCGCGGTCTACCTGGTGATCGGCGCGCTGATCACGGTGACGTGCTTGGTCATCACCGGCGAACCGACCCGCTGGGCCCGTGAAGCGGAACCCGCAACGGCCTGACCGGCCGCCGCCGGGCGGCTGGTGCGGAACCAGCCGCCCGGCGGCGTCAAGACAGGCGCCGGAGGTGCCGGTGACTGAACCCGGGCTTGTCGTCACGGTGACGGAAGGTGTCCACCCCGGACCGCCACGGGCCTTGGTGACAGAAAGGTTCCCATGCTGCCAAGCCACAGGGCCGGATGACAGGAAGGTTCCCATCCTCGCGGCCGTCATGAGCCGTGGTGACAGAAAGGTTCCCTTGCTGTCAGGCGACAGGAAGGGAACCTTTCTGCCAAGTGGCCGGGCTGGAAGTGACAGGAAGGTTCCCGTGCTCGCACCGCAGGGACCGGGGTGACAGGAAAGTTCCCATGCTTTCGCTGCCGGGTCAGTCGCCGTAGAGCTGGTCGATGATGTCGGCGTACTTGTCGTGGATCACCCGGCGCTTGAGCTTCAGCGTCGGGGTCAGCTCGCCGCCTTCGATGCCCCACTGCTGGCCGAGGATCCGGTAGCGCTTGACCTGTTCGGGCCGGTTCAGCCGTTCGTTCGCGGCCCGCACCGCGGCCTCCACTTCGGACCGGACCGCGGGATGCGCGGCGAGGTCGGCGCGGTCCCGGAAGGCGATGCCGCGCTCGCGCGCCCACTTCGGCGCGGTGTCCTCGTCGAGCACCAGCAGCGCGACGAGGTACGGGCGGCCATCCCCGAACGCCAGCGCGTGCCCGATCAGTGGATGTGCCGTGAGCGCGTTCTCCACCGCTGTGGGCGCGATGTTCTTGCCGCCGGCCGAGATGATCAACTCCTTCTTCCGGCCGGTGATCGTGAGGAAACCGTCGGCGTCCAACACGCCGACGTCGCCGGTGCGCAGCCAGCCGTCGGCGTCGGCGGCCGGCCGGATCACCCCGTCGGGCTGCAGATATCCCGCGCACACCAACGGGCCGCGCACCAGCACCTCGCCGTCGGGCGTGGTGCGGATCTCCACACCGGGCACGGCGCGGCCCACGGTGCCGGGGCGGCGCGCGCCGGCCGAGTTGGTGGTGACGCAGCCGGTGGTTTCGGTCATGCCCCAGAGCTCGAAGATGTCCAAGCCGATCGTGCTGAAGAACTCCAGCAGGCCGGTGTCGATCGGGGCGGCGCCGCTGGACGGCCACAGGGCGCGGTCCAAGCCGATGCGGGCGCGCAGCGCCTGCTGGTTGGCGCGCTGTTCGGCCGGGATCTTCTGGAGCGCTGCGGCGAGCTTCTCCCAAATCCGGGGAACGCCGAAGAAGAGCGCAGGTCGTGCGTGGGTCAGCGCGGCCAGGATCCGGCTTTGATCGGCGCAGAAGTGCACGTGCGCGGCGTCGTGGATCGCGGCGTAGAGCCCTACCATCCGCTCCGCGATGTGCGCCAGCGGCAGGTAGCACAGGCGCGGCGCGTGCCGCTCGGGCTGCGTGATCTGGTGCAGCGCTGCGGCCGCGAAGCAGATGTTCCGGTGCGTGAGCACCACGCCCTTCTGCTCGCCGGTGGTACCGGATGTGTAGAGGATCGCGGCCGGGTGGTCCGGCGCGATCGCCGCCGCCGTCCGCTGCACCAGGTCCGGATCATCGCGCAAGCGCTGTTCGCCGAGCACCCGCAAGCGCTCCCAGGTGCGGAACCGGTGATCCGCGGACACCATCGCCGCCTCGTCCAGCACCACGACGTGCTCGATGGTGGACACGTTGCGCAGCACTTTGGACCAGCGCCGCAACTGGTCGGCGCCGTCGAGCACGACGACCCGGGCCCTGCTGTGCTGGGCGATGTAATGCACCTGGTCCTGGCTGAGCGTGGGGTAGAGGGTGCTCGGCACCGCGCCGATGTGGGTCGCCGCGACATCGATCAGCCAGTGCTCGGCGCGGTTCGCCATCATGATCAGCATCGTTTGGCCTGCTTGCAAGCCCAATGCCGCGAGCCCGGCGGCCAGCTCGTGGACCTCGTGGCGCGCTTCGGCCCAGGTCCAGGCGCGCGGCTCGCGCCCGTTGTCGGTGAGCGCAGGGCGCTGCGGGAACTCCGCGGCGTTGCGCGAGAACAGCTGCGGGATGGTCGTCTCCGACGCGGCCGTGGCCCAGGCTTCCGAGGCGCTCATCGCATCCGGTCTCCCCTCCGCGCATGCTCGGGTGTGGCATGCGTCACGACGAGATGAAACCTCATGGGAGGTGTCGTTGGCCAGCGCCGAAAGCCGGAATCGGTTGCCCGATCCGGTCAATTCAGACGTGGTCGCGGATCACGTCGTTGACGGCGCGCTGGAATCCGTTGACCAGGACCTGGATGGTCAGCGGTCGCAACTGGTCGGTCGCCGCGCGGACCCGCTCGCGCTCATCTTCCGGTCGGCCGCGCTCGACGTAGGGGCGGAGCACGTTCGCGGCGAACAGTTCGCGCAGCTCGGTCGCGATCTGCGCGGTGTGCTGCTCCACGATTCCCTTGGCCTGCAACAGCATTTCCAGCGGCAGGTCGAGGTCCAGGATCTGCAGGCCGACGCCCAGCATCGCCGGGCTGGGCAGCCGGAGCCGCGTCGAATCCGGAATCCGTTGCAGCATTCCGAGTTCGATGAGCTGCTCGACCAGCCGGTCGTCGAGGTGCCGGCCGGCGCGGCGATCGAGCTCGTGGCGCTCCAGGTCCTCGGCGTGGTCGTCCGTCCACGGCGCGATCAGCGCGCGCTGCAGCGCGAGCTCGTCCGGCGAGGCATCGGCCGGGATGCGCTCCAGGTGGCGCTCGATCGCCGACAGCGTGAAGCCGAGTGCCTGCAGTTCGCGGATCAGGTCGAGCCGGGCCAAGTGGTCGCCGCCGTAGAGGCCGAGCCGGCCGCGCAGCCTCGGCGGCGGCAGCAGGCCGCGAGAGGAGTAGAACCGGACGGTGCGCACGGTGACTCCGGCGCGGGCGGCCAGTTCGTCGATGGTGAGCTCTTCGTCCGCAGTTCGGAGCATGGCCGCAACGTTACTCCTTGACCGCTGTAACACCAACGGTGTCTCATCGACGCTGTGATCCCGGCTGTCCGGGTTCAAGCAGGTCGGACTACGTTCTTGCGGGTTCTGATCGCGGTGTCCGAAGGTGCCTGCCGCCTGCTGTCCGCCTCCGGATCTTGGTCGATCGTCATGCGGATGGCCTGTTCTCGCGTCTGCGAGAGCGGGCCATCCGCATGAACGGGCCACCGGCAGTCCTAGCCGACCCGCAGCGTCGGGGCCTCGCGTCCTCGTTCGATGTCCGGGCCGCGGTAGAACCCTTCCGGGATCTGCGCGAGCCTGGACGGGTGCACCTGCGGTCCGAGCCCGTAGAACTTCTGGAAGCTCATGATCAGCGGTCGCCACGCGTCCGGGTCGATGCGGTCGCTGGTTCCCTCCATGCGGATCTGCTCGTGCACGTGCACGCGCTGGATGCGCACCTCGAGGGCCACGATCCCGCCCCGCTGCGCCTCGTCGTCCTCGGCCACCGGGTGCTCTGCCTCGACGACGGCTTCCATCGCCACCGGGCACTCGGCCACTCGCGGCGGCGACACCGTTTCGGAGACGACCGGCGTGAGTCCCGCGCGGCCGAACTTGTCGTGCTCGGACCGGTATCCGCGTTCGTACTTGTAGGGCGGAACCGGATCCGAACCCGTCGTCAACGCCAGCCGGTCAACGGTGGACGCGAGCGAATCGGACGGCAGGTTCAGGACGCATTCGCCGGTCCGCCGCATGTTCTGCATGGTCTTCGAGTGGGCGCTCATCCCGAGCATGCCCCGCCAGCCGAGCCAGAAGGCCGATGACATCGGGGCGAGGTTGGCGGATCCGTCTTCGTTCAGCGTGGAGATCAGCACTACCGGTGTCCCGAAGTAGAGGATGCCGGGTTCGATCCGGGTATGCGTCGAGGTTGTTGCCGTCATGCGATCCATCCTTGTGGCGGGAGGGCCACCGGGCTGGCGGCAAACGGACCTCTCGTTCCGCGTGCCGACGGCACCGCTGCGGGCGCTGCGTGGGAGCCGAGTGCATGTTTCGTGTGCTGTGATGCATGTCTGCTCGAACCTGCCCGAACGCAGGGCTTTCGGGGCAGGTCAAGGCCTTGACCGCTGTAACACCAACGGTGTAACACTAAATGCGTCGCGATACTTGTGGTGCGTGACACAGGCTGCGGAGAGGTGTGGCGTGACGGGAACAGGCGGGCCGCTGGCAGGGATCAAAGTCGTCGAACTCGCCGGGATCGGGCCGGCGCCATTCTGCGCGATGCTGCTGGCCGATCTCGGTGCCGACGTGGTGAGAGTGGACCGGCCCACTGCCGCCGGAGGCAAGACCGACCTGCTCAACCGCGGCAAGCGATCGGTGCAGGTGGATCTCAAGCACGAACGCGGGGCGGAGGCGGTGCTGGCGCTGGCCGAGCGGGCGGACGTGCTGCTGGAAGGACTGCGCCCCGGGGTCACCGAACGCCTGGGCGTGGGGCCGGAGCAGTGCTGGGCGGTCAACCCGAAGCTGGTCTACGGGCGGATGACCGGCTGGGGCCAGCACGGGCCGCTGGCGCCGACCGCAGGGCACGACATCGACTACATCTCCCTCGGCGGCATGCTGCACGCCATCGGCCGCGAAGGCGGGCCACCGCAAGTTCCCGCGAACCTGCTCGGCGACTTCGGCGGCGGCGCGATGTACCTGGCGGTCGGTGTGCTGGCGGCGCTGCTCGAAGCGCGCACCAGCGGCCGCGGGCAGGTCGTCGACGCGGCCATTGTGGACGGTGCCGCGCACCTGGGCACCATGCTGTTCAGCTTCCTGGCGACCGGCGGCTGGAAGACCGACCGCGGCACCAACCTGCTGGACACCGGTGCGCCCTACTACGACGTCTACGAAACCTCCGACGGCGAATACGTCTCGGTCGGTGCGCTGGAGCCGCAGTTCTACGCCGAACTGCTGGACCGGCTGGGGCTGGCGGGCGAGGTGCCCGACCGCGACGACCCCGCGAACTGGCCGGCACTGCGCGAACGGTTCGCCGCAACCTTCCGGCAGCGCACCAGGCAGGAGTGGGCCGAGCTGTTCGCCGGCTCCGACGCGTGCGTCGCGCCGGTCCTGTCCATGACAGAAGCCGAAACCCACCCCCACGTCGCGGCCCGGGAAACCCTGGTGCGACGCGACGGTGTCTTGCAGCCGGCACCGGCACCGCGCTTCAGCCGAACCCCGAACCCGCCGCCCGGGCCGGTTGCCGAGGCGGGCGCGGACACCGAGGAGGTGCTGCGGGACTGGAAGGTCCCGCCGGAACTGCTCGAATCCGGCGCGTACGGCTCGAGGGGCCGATGAGCGGCGCCGCCGTGACCGCTCGCCGCGTGGGCGGAGGATGGCAGAAAGGTTCCCATCCTCGCACCCGCCGGCAACCGGCGCCCGGGCCCGAAACCGCGACCCGCCCCCGCCGGTCGGTGACAGGAAGGTTCCCATCCTTCCGTCCAGCTGGGGCTGTGGTGACAGGAAAGTTCCCATGCTGTCGTCCCGCCAGGGCCGTGGTGACAGGAAAGTTCCCTTCCTCCCACGCCCGGCGTGAACATCGAAAGGAGGCGTGAACCGATGCGCAGGGAGTTGTTCGAGCCCGAGCACGAGGCGTTCCGCGAGACGGTGCGCACCTTCGTCAACAAGGAGCTCGTGCCGCACGTCGAGGAGTGGGAGGCTGCCGGGGTCGTCAGCCGCGAGTCGTGGTTGGCCGCCGGAGCGCAGGGGCTGCTCGGCTTCGCCGTCGACGAGCAGTACGGCGGCGGTGGCGTCGACGACTTCCGGTTCAACGTGGTGTTCGACGAGGAACTCGTCGGCGCGGGCATTTCCGGCTTCGGCTCGCCGCTGCACAACGACATCATCGCGCCGTACCTGATCAGGCTGGCCACCGACGAGCAGAAGCAGCGCTGGCTGCCCGGGTTCTGCAGCGGCGAGCTCATCACCGCCATCGCCATGACGGAGCCGGGTGCGGGCAGCGACCTGCAGGGCATCCGCACCACCGCGGTGCGCGACGGCGACGACTTCGTCCTCAACGGGCAGAAGACGTTCATCAGCAACGGCATCCTCGCCGACCTGGTGATCGTGGTGGCCCGCACCGACCCGGACGCCGGGTACGAAGGCATCAGCCTGCTGGTCGTGGAGCGCGGCATGCCCGGCTTCGAACGCGGCCGCAACCTCGACAAGATCGGCCAGAAGTCGCAGGACACCGCGGAGCTGTTCTTCAACGACGTGCGGGTGCCGGCGCGCAACCTGCTCGGCGAGGAAGGGCAGGGCTTCATCTACCTGATGCAGAACCTGCCGCAGGAGCGGCTGTCGATCGCGGTCGCCTCGGCCGCCACCGCCGAGAAGGTCCTGGCCATCACCAAGGACTACTGCCGAGACCGCACGGCGTTCGGCCGCCCGATCGGCAAGTTCCAGCACATCCGGTTCGAGCTGGCGGAGATGGCCACCGAGGTCGAGATCGGCCGGGTGTTCACCGATCGTTGCGTCATGGACCACGTTCGCGGTGAACTGGACAACGAGCACGCCTCGATGGCCAAGTGGTGGCTCAGCGAACTGAACAAGCGGGTCGTGGACCGCTGCCTGCAACTGCACGGCGGCTACGGATACATGACGGAATACCCGGTCGCCAAGGCGTACCTGGATTCCCGGATCCAGACGATCTACGGCGGCACCACCGAGATCATGAAGGAAGTCATCGGGCGGTCGATGGGATTCTGACGGCCGTGGGCGCACACGCCCACGAGAGAGGCAGGGCGCCATGGACTGGATCGTCGCTCCCGACGACGACGGGCGCGCACTGCCCGACGTCCTCCCGTCGCTGCTCGGTGCGATGGGCGTGGCCGGGTTCTCCGACACCATCGGGTTCCCGGCCTGCCGCACCGCGGGCGTGTTGCTGATCGACGGGCTCGGCCGGGACCTGCTGCGCGAACACGCGGTAGACGCGCCGTTCATGGCCGGCCTGCTGACGTTGCCGCCGCTGAAGGCCGGTTTCCCGACGACGACGGTCACCAGCATCACCTCGCTGGGCACCGGCCGGTGCGCGGGTGAGCACGGTCTCGTCGGCTACAGCTTCGCCGAGCCCTCGGGCGGCCTGCTGCACCCGCTGAGCTGGGGAACCCACGGCACGACGCGCGATTCCGCCGGAGGCCGTCGGAGCCTGCTCGACCAGTGGCCGCCGGAACAAGTCCAACCGACGCCGACGGTGCTGGAACGAGCGGCCGCAGCGGGCGTCGACGTCCGGACCGTCGTGCCCGCGGAATTCGCGAACACCGGGCTGACCAGGGCCGCGTTTCGCGGCGCGGATTTCCGGGGCCTGCGCGCCCTGGGCGATCTCGCCGCCGAACTGCTCGCCGCGCTGGGCGCCGACGGCCCGGCGCTGTGCTACGGCTACCACGGTCACCTCGACTTCCTCGGGCACGTCCACGGCCCCGGCTCGTTGCCGTGGCGCCTGCAGCTGACGGTCATCGATCGCCTGGTGGCGATGCTGGCCGAGCGCCTCCCGCGCGATGCGGTGCTGACCGTGATCGCCGATCACGGCATGGTCGAGATCGACCCCGGCGAGGCGGTCGACGCCGACACCGACCCGGCATTGCGAGCCGGTGTCCGGCTCCTCGGCGGCGAGGTCCGCGCCCGCCACATCTACGTCGAACCCGGTGCGCTGGCCGATGTGCACGCCGCCTGGCGGGAGACGATCGGCGATCGCGGCATGGTGCTCACCGGCGAGCAGGCGATCGACGAGGGCTGGTTCGGCCCGGTGGTCGCCGATTCGGTGCGACCGCGCATCGGCGACGTGCTGGCGATCATGCGTGATTCCGGGGTGATCCGGTCGGTGGTCGAGCCGGGGGAGTCCGCGCTGCGCGGTCACCACGGCTCGCTCACCTCGGCCGAACAACTGGTTCCGGTGCTGATGTTGGGCGGGTGACGGGCGGATGCGCGACGAGGGGTTGTTCGGGCCGCAGACCGTGACCTGGCAGCTGCACGCCGACCCGGCGATGTGGATCGCCGGGATCTGCAGCCTCTACCTGCAGGCGTTGCACCCGCGCGCGGTGGCGGCCGTCGTGCAGAACTCCCGGTTCCGGGAAGACCCGCTGGGACGCCTGATGCGCACCGGGAACTTCGTCGCCACGACGACCTACGGCACGACGGCCGAAGCCGAATCCGCGGGCGAACGGGTCCGCCGGGTGCACCGCATGCTCAGCGCGACCGATCGGAGAACCGGCGCCGAGATCCGCTTGGACGACCCGGACCTGCTGCGCTGGGTGCATTGCGCCGAAGTCGCATCGTTCGCCGGTGTCGTGCGGCGCGCGGGATTCCCGCTCACCGAGGCGCAGCTCGACCGGTACTTCGACGAACAGCGCCGGGCGGCCGCCCTCGTCGGGCTCGACCCGGCGGAGGTGCCCGGCTCGACCCGCGCGATGGCGGAGTACTTCGAGCAGATCCGGCCCGAACTGCAGCGGACGGCCGACTCCGACCTGGTCTACGACTTCCTGCACCGGCCGTTCGCGCCGTGGTGGCTGCTGCCGGTGAACCTCGGCTACCTGCCCCTCGGACACCTCGCGTACTCGGTGCTGCCGGGGTGGGCGCGGAAGCTGCACGGCCGCCCGGCGTACCCGGCGCCAGTGGTCGCGGTCGGGCTGTGCGGGTTCCGGACGACCGGCCTGGCGGTGCCGGACCAACTGCGCTTCCGCTACCCGGGCGATCACGTCCAGCGCGCGGTGGACCGCCTGGGCAAGACGGCCATGCCGTCGATCAAAACCCTCGCCCGGCTGTGACACGGCGAAAGCATGGGAACTTTCCTGTCACCACGGCGGCGGCCGGAGTGCAGTACGGGAACCTTTCTGTCACTCCGCCCGCATAGCAGCGCAGCATGGGAACTTTCCTACCATTGCCGACGGCGTGAAGCATGGGAACCTTCCGGTCACCACGGCCCGACTGGCGCCGCAGCATGGGAACCTTCCTGTCAGCCGCGACGCCTGCGGCGAAGGGTCACTGCCGGAGCAGGAGGTTGGAGCCGTCGGCGAAGTCGATGGAGGCGAACGGCGCTCCGAAGAACGCTCGCCCCAACAACACGTCGCGGACGCCGCGCACCGCGTTCGAGGGCTGCTCCCACCAGGTGACCAGGGGCGCTGCCGGTTGGTCGACGAATTGGGCCGGGATGACCACGGCCACGCGGTGCGTGGTGGCGACCAACCAGGCGTAGCCGTTGCCTGCCGTCAACATGTCGGCGACCTGCACGGCGAGCTGGTGTCCGACAGCGGCCCTCGCCCACCCGCGAACCCCGCGGTCATGCACCCACTCGTCGCCGAGGTGCTCGCCTCGCGCTACGAGCTCCGACGGTTTGAGGTAGTCCTCCGGCACTGCTTGGGCGCACTTCGGTACCGAGTTGACCGGAACGTGCGGTGCCTTCGCATTGCCGGCCACTGTGGATGCTAGAAAGCCGGGTCGCCGTTCGAAGACCCGGTGCAACGACTCGCCCTGGCGCAGCCAGCCCTGCGCAGCCAACTGTGCGAGTTCGTTTGGTGTTGCTACCAACTGCTGCCCCCATTGCCGCGCACCAGCCCGAGAACCCGGTTCGGATCGGTCTTCACCGGGATCCGCAGATCGAGCAGAGAACCATCGATGAAGTTGATTCGCAGGTAGGGGCGGTGGCGGTGTTCCTTCTCGTATCCGAGCCAGCGGAACTCGCGTTGCACGACGTCGCAGTTGACGATCTGGTCCGTTTTTACGCAAGCCCGTTCGACGATTTCAAGGGCGCGGGTCTGCCCCTTGTGGTCGAAGGCGCGTCCTTTGCCGTTGATGGTGGAGTTCATGGTTCCCGCGAAGTCGTCCGCGAGCCTGCCGACCGGACCAGTGACCTTCATGACCGTGTCCATGGCTTTGTCCAGGACGTCCAGCGAGCCCTCGGGGTATTCAGGAAGCTCGAGCAGCGCCAACCGCTGTGGTGTGGCGATGAGGACTCCCGGTAGCGCCCCGGGGATGGCATCTCCTGCGGTACCTGTCATCCGGACGGCCAGCGTGTCGGCACTCCGTGCTGACACCACAGCCGAGGGTTGACTGCGGTCGTCGGCGGGTTCGTCACCCCAGCTGATCAGCGCATTGACACGGAACGGCAGAGCTCCCACTTGGAACGCGGCGCGAGTGAGGATGCTGCGACGCTTCTTGCCGTGTTCGTCGAGGCCACCGACCTCGAACAGCGGAATGTGGTACGGGTCGGGCATCGCCCAGAGGATGGGTTCACCCGGCTCGCACCACCACGACCGCGCGCTGAGGATCAGGTGTTCTTGGTTCATTCAGCTCGCGGCTCCCGCCAGGTCACGAGAATCCCTTCTCCTGCGCAGCCTTGCTCTCCTCCGGTGAGAGCTGCCCGCTGATCCGCTGGTTGGCCTGGTCGTACATCTGCTTGGGGATTTCTTTGATCGCTTGCCCTTCGACGGTTTCCACAACGCCGGACAGTGCAGCCTTGCCCAGGCTGGGTTTTCCGCCGAGCACCTCGCCGATCACCTTACCGCCGATGTTGGCGGCCAAGGCTTCCTCGCCGGTCTTCCCCATCCCGTGGCGGCCCATGAACAAGTTGCTGGTCTTGGAGGTGAAGCCCGTCGTGCCATCCGGGTTGGTGATCTCCTTGCTCTTGGACACTCGGTTGGCCAGGAACTTCTGCAACCCGCCCTTGCCTCGCATCTTGTTGAGCAGTTCTTCCAGCTTCTTCAGCCACTTGAAGAGCTGGGCCTGGACCTTGGCGACCTGCGTCGCAATTCGGCCACCGGTGATGCCGACCGACGCGGTGGTGGTCGCACCGGCCGCGCCCACCGAGGCGCCTGCGGTGATCCACGACGCGGCGAGCGCGGCGAGCCACTGGATGATCAGGCTGATGATCAGCTCGGTGAGGATGTTGATGACCATCTCGACGAACATGTCGAACATGTCCGCAATGCCGTCCAGGGTTTCCTTCAGCCCGCGGACGTCCTGCGCCAGGGCCTTGGTCCCGTCGCCGAACTCGGTCATCTGCTTGCGGAAGGCGTCGCCGTCCTGACCGACCCACGTCCCGGCGGTCGCCTCGGCGCGCTGGGGCTCCTGCTCGGCGACCGAGTCGAGCCACTTCGCGACGTCTTCCCAGCCCTTGCCGGTGGCACGCATCTGCTCGGGGTCGCCGATGGCCTGTTCGGCGATCTCGATCAGCGGCGTCATCACGATTGACACCAGGAAGCCGAGGCCGTTGTCCAGCAGCGCCTGGCCGGGATTGGACAGCAGGTCCATCTGCTCCTGGCGTGCCGCGATGACCGCGGAGGTCCACTCGGGCGCGGCGGAGCCGTCGGCGAGGCTGCCGCCGTTGGTGTTGGCGGCCGCGTCCTTCAGGTCGGAGGTGGCGCCGGCGATAGAGGAGCCGCGGGTCAGGGTCTGCTCGGCCCAGTTCTTGCGAGTGGAGTCGCCCTGGTTGAGCTCGGTGAAAGTTCCCGGGCCGGTCATCCCGCGAGCCCCTCTCCGGCCTTGTTCAGCATCTCGATGATCTGCTGCTCGGTCTCGTCGTAGTCCTTGATGGTGTCTTCGAGGGCCTGCTTGGTCTCGGTGAGGAACTGCTGGGCCTTCTGGGCACTCTCCTGGCAGCCCTGCAGCGTTTCGAAGTACTTGTCGCTGATGCCGACGGCGTTTCCGATCGGACCGAAGCACTGGTCGTCGGTGCGCGCCTGCTCCAGAAGCTGAGCGAGCTGCCCGAACTTGTCGGCGAGGCTCTCGCAGCCGGAGCCGTGCTCGGTCAGCGTCCCGGGCGTCATCTGCAGATTGCCACCCACTGCGGCACTTCCCCTCAGCGTGATTTGACTGGTTGTCGACCCTACGTCGTGTTTGACGTTGATGAGAAGTATTCGGTTCCGCTCGTTTTGAGACGTCTTCCGCTTTCGTCCCGTTGACCGCGGCGCTCGCCTCCGGACCTCGGCATTCGCGGCGGTGCGAGCATGGGAACTTTCCTGTCATCCGGCGGCCCGGAGGGCGTGAGGATGGGAACCTTCCTGTCATTTCTCGCCCGGCGGCGGCTCGTCTTGCGGTGGGAGTGACAGGAAGGTTCCCTTGCTCTGGTCACGGCGGGAGCCGAGCGCGATCCTGGTGCTGTGCGCGGCGGCGGAACATCTTGTCCACCTCTTGTATCTATGTTGTGAACAACCTAGGGTTCCCGATGACCGGAAGGGGCATTCCGTAAAACGGAAGTAACCGGGAGGCTGAGCATGCAGTCGACCAGCACCGCGACCGAGCCGGCGCTCGACCAGGTCGTGCAGCGGTTCCACGCGGCACTGCCGCCCAATGCGGTGATCACCGACCCGCAGCGGCTGCGCACCTACGAATGCGACGGGCTGGCGAGCTACCGGGTCGTGCCGGCCGTGGTGGTGCTGCCGGAAACCGCCGAGCAGGTCCAGGAGATCGTCCGGATCTGCGCCGAGCACCAGGTCCCGTTCGTGGCCCGAGGTTCCGGCACCGGACTGTCGGGTGGGGCGCTCCCGCACGCTTCCGGCGTGCTCGTGGTGACCTCGAAGATGCGGCGGATCCTGGAGATCGACCTGGCCAACGAGCGGGCCGTCGTCGAACCGGGCGTGATCAACCTCGACGTCACCAAGGCCGTCGCCGCGCAGGGCTACTACTTCGCGCCGGACCCGTCCAGCCAGCAGGTCTGCTCGGTGGGCGGCAACGTCGCGGAGAACTCCGGCGGCGCGCACTGCCTGAAGTACGGCTTCACCACCAACCACATCCTCGCCCTCGAGGTCGTCACCCCGGACGGTGACATCGTCGAACTCGGCGGCAACGCGCGGGAAACCCCGGGCTACGACCTGCTGGGCGCCTTCATCGGCAGCGAAGGCACGCTCGGCGTGGTCACCAAGATCACCGTGCGGCTGCTGCGCAAACCCGAGGCGGTGCAGACCCTGCTGGCCGGGTTCCCGTCCACCGACGAGGCGGGCGCGGCTGTGTCGGCGATCATCGCCGACGGCGTCACCCCAGCGGCGATCGAGATGATGGACGCGCTGGCCATCGAAGCCGCCGAACAAGCTGTCCAGTGCGGCTACCCGGAAGGCGCCGGCGCGGTGCTGGTCGTCGAACTCGACGGCCCCGCGGCCGACGTCGAGCACACCTTCACCGAGGTGAAGCGGCACTGCGAGGCGCACGGCGCGTTCGAGATCCGGGTCGCCGCCGATGATCACGAACGCGCGATGATCTGGAAGGGCCGCAAGTCCGCGTTCGCCGCGGTGGGCCGCATCAGCCCCGACTACATCGTGCAGGACGGGGTGATCCCGCGGACCGCGCTGCCCGAGGTGCTCGGCCGGATCGCCAGGCTGTCCGCCGAATCGGGCGTGCGGGTCGCCAACGTCTTCCACGCCGGAGACGGGAACCTGCACCCGCTGGTGCTCTTCGACGATGCCGAGCCGGGCGCGAACGAGCGCGCCGAAGCGGTCTCCGGCGCGATCCTCGACCTGTGCATCGAGCACGGGGGCTCCATCACCGGCGAGCACGGGGTCGGCGCGGACAAGGTCAAGTACATGGGCCGGATGTTCACCGCCGACGACCTGGACACCATGCAACGCGTGCGCTGCGCCTTCGACCCGGTCGGAATCTGCAACCCGGGCAAGGTCTTCCCGACGCCGAGGCTCTGCGGCGAAGTGCCCGGGCCCCGGCGCGGCGTGCACCCACTGACCGAAGCGGGATTGGCGGACCAGTTCTGATGCCCACTACGACCAAGGACGCCGCGCACGGAGCACTAGTGGCCGCGCTGGGCGCCGAATGCGTGCGGGAAGCGACGGAGGCCGACGCCGTGTCCGGCGTCCGCCCGCACTGGGTGGCCACTGTGGACGGAACGGAACGGACATCGGTGGCGATGAAGATCGCCGCCGAGCACGGCCTGCGGGTGGTGCCCAGGGGATCGGGCAGCAAGCTCAGCTGGGGCTGCGCGCCGGACGCCGTGGACCTGCTGCTCGACGTGTCCGCCGCGAGCGGCATCGTCGACCACGCCGCGGGCGACCTCGTGGTGCACGCCCTGGCCGGAACGCCGATCGCCGAGATCAACAGCGCTGCTCGCGCCGCCGGGCAGCAGTTGGCGATCGACCAGCCGCTGCCGACGGCGACGCTGGGCGGCATCATCGCGACCGGAACCGCAGGGCCGTCCCGGCACCTCTTCGGCGGCGTGCGCGACCTGCTGATCGGAATCACGGTCGTGCGGGCCGACGGCACGGTGACCACGGCGGGCGGCAAGGTCGTGAAGAACGTCGCGGGCTACGACCTCGGCAAGCTCTACACCGGCTCCTTCGGCACGCTCGGGGTGATCACCGAAGCCGTGTTCCGGCTGCACCCGGTCGCCGCCGAGCACCGCTGGATCACGGTCACCGCCGACGACCCGGAAAGCGCCGCGGCCGCCGCCGACATCGTCCGGCACTCCCAGGCGATGCCCACCGCGATCGAACTCGACCGGGCCGAACCCGGCAGGCCGATCACGGTCTGCGCGCAGCTCGAAGGCAGGCCCACAGCCACGCACGACCGTGCGGTCGAGCTGGCCGCCGCCATTGGGCACGGCGCCCAAGTGCTGGAGCAGGCCCCTTCGTGGTGGGGGCAATACCCGTTCGACCCGGCCGGCGGGATCGGTCTGCGCTTCGGCGCGGAGCCGACCGCGCTGCCCCGACTGCTCAACGCCGCGCAAGACGCCGCCGCGGCGAACGGCCTGCCGCTGTCGATCCGCGGCGCCGCCGGACTCGGCGTGCTGAACGCCGGGCTGCCCGGCGACGCGGACGCCGCCGCCGTCGCCGAGTTCGTCAAAGCGCTGCGCGCCAGCTGCGACTACGCGGTACTGCTCCGCACGCCGCAGGACGCCGCGATCGACCCGTGGGGGCCGATCGCGCCCGGGCTGCTGGCGCTGATGCGTCGCACCAAGGACCAGTTCGATCCGGAACACCGGCTCGCCCCCGGCCGGTTCGTGGGAGGAATCTGATGACCGAGACCCCGGCCCGCCCGGGCGCCTTCGACGCGCTGCACCCGCCGCAGCGCGAGCTCGTCGACGACTGCGTCCACTGTGGATTCTGCCTGCCCAGCTGCCCCACCTACGACCTGTGGGGCGAGGAGATGGACTCGCCGCGCGGGCGCATCTACCTGATGAAGGAAGGGCTCGAAGGCGAGCCCATGACCGACACGATGGCCGGTCACTTCGACGCATGCCTCGGCTGCATGGCCTGCGTGACCGCCTGCCCGTCCGGGGTGCAGTACGGCACGCTCATCACCGAGACGCGAGCCCAGGTCGAACGAAACCACCAGCGCGGACGCTGGGAACGACTCCTGCGCACGGCGATCTTCACGCTGTTCCCGTACCCACGTCGTCTCAAGGCGATGCGCGGACCGCTCGCGCTGTACCAGCGGCTCGGCATCGGCAAGCTGCTCAAGCGGTCCGGGCTGCTGGCGAAGCTGCCGGACGGACTGCAGGTGATGGAATCCCTGGCGCCACCGATCAGTCGCGCGCCGAAGCTGGGAAACCGGATCCCGGCGCGCGGCAAGCGACGCGCGACCGTCGGCATGATCACCGGCTGCGTGCAGAGCGCGTTCTTCCCCGACGTCAACGCGGCAACGGCGCGCATCCTCTCCGCAGAAGGCTGCGACGTCGTCATCCCGCCGGCGCAGGGCTGTTGCGGCGCGCTCAGCGAGCACTCTGGGCGCGAACCCGAAGCGGTGAAGTTCGCCCGCCAACTGCTGGACACCTTCGAAGAATCCGGCGTGGACTACGTCGTCATCAACTCGGCCGGCTGCGGCTCCACGCTGAAGGAATACCCGCGACTGCTGCAGGACGACCCGGAATACGCCGAGCGCGCGGAACGCTTCTCCGCGCGGGTGCGCGACATCTCCGAACTGCTCGCTGAGCTGGGCCCGGTCGCCGAGCGCCACCCGCTGCCGGTGCAGATCGCCTACCACGATGCCTGCCACCTCGCGCACGGCCAGGGCATCCGGTCGCAACCACGCGAACTCCTGCGCGCGATCCCCGGACTGGAGCTCAAGGAGATCAACCGGGGCGAACTGTGCTGCGGTTCCGCAGGCGTCTACAACCTGCTCCAGCCGGAGGCCGCGCGCGAACTGGGAGATCGCAAGGCCGAGAACGTCCTCGCTACCGGTGCGAAGCTGCTGGTGACGGCGAACCCGGGGTGTTCGATGCAGATCCGCACGGCGCTCGAGCGCTGCGGTGAGCGCCTGGCGATGGCGCACACCGTGCAGGTGCTCGACGCATCCATCCGCGGCCAGGGCGTCGAAACGCTCCTGCGCGGCTGAAACGGCACTATCGCGAGGTCGGCGACCTGGTCGCCGACCTCGCGACCATTTCGCCACCACCAGCCGGGTGCCGAGCCGAGGTGCGTCGGGCGCGAGCATGGGAACCTTCCTGTCATTCCGGGCGCGAGCATGGGAACCTTCCTGTCACCGGATTCCAGGAGGTCGGGTCTTGATTGCGAAGGCGGGCCGGTGTCTGGCCTGTGATCTCTCCAGCGGCGCAGTCCCCCTCCCGGGCGGGAGAATCCACGAGACGGCTTCCTGGGTGGTGGAGCACTGCGTGGGTCCGTTGGGCATTGGCACGCTGCTGGTCAAGCCGTTCCGCCACGTGCTGCACATCGCGGAGCTGACCGAAGAGGAGAGCGCCGAGCTCGGTCCGCTGCTGCGGCGCGTGTCTGCAGCGGTCGAAGACGTCGTGCGCCCGGAGCAGGTCTACGTCTGCCTGTGGTCGCATTCCGGAGGCGTGCCGGGACACATCCACTTCGTCGTGCAGCCCGCCACCTGCGACCTGATGGAACGGTTCGGCGGCTACGGGCCCGCGCTGCAGATGGCGATGTTCGCCGAAGGCGACATCCCGGACGAAGCAGAGGTGGGAGCGATCTGCGCTCAGCTCAGAGCGGCGCTGCACCCTTCGGCTTCCTGACGCAGGCCCTTGCTGCCGGCTGCGCAGCCAGATGGGTCCGCCCGGGCCTGGAGTGGCAGGAAGGTTCCCTTGCTCCAGTCGGGCGGGCCGTTTCGGTTCCTGCGGTGACAGGAAGGTTCCCTTGCACCGCTCCCGTGGCCGGCGGGAGCGGGCCGCGACCGAGCGTCTGATTTCACCCCCACTTCACTTTTGCGAGCGTTTACTTGCATTCGAAAAATGCGAGTGTTTGCTCGCATGTTCTTCCGGGTCGGCAACGACACCGCCAGCAGCCAAGAGAGGGACTTTTCGCGATGCTTGATTCGGGCAACAGCCCGCCCCCCGAACCCGCGTTGGCGTGCCTCGGCCGATTCGTGATCCGGCGCCGGTGGTGGACCCTCGCGGTCAGCCTGGTCATGTTCGCCGTGGCACTGGTCGGTGCCTCCGGCGCGATGAGCGCGCTTTCACTGTCCCGCTTCGAATCGCCGGGCAGCGAGTCGCTGGTCGCCGCCGACGTGCTGGACCGCGAGTTCGGCACCGGCGGGCCGAACATGTCACTGCTGGTCACCGCCAAGAACGGAAACGTGGACGATCCGGCCGTCGCCGCGGCCGGTCGGGCGCTGACCGACGAACTGGCCGCCCGTCCGGAAGTGGCCGAGGCCGACTCCTACTGGTCCCGCGGGGCCAGTCCGTCGCTGCGGAGCGCCGACGGACGGCACGCCCTGGTGCTGGCGCGGGTTCCGGGCGACGCGACGCAGACCCGCGGCATCCTCCGCAACCTCTCACCGCAGTTCACCCGCGACACCGTGGACATCGCGGTCGAGGTCGGTGGCCGAGAGGAGGTCTTCCGGCAGGTCGGCGCGCAGGCTGGGCAGGACTTCATCCGGGCCGAAGCGCTGATCTTCCCGCTCGTGTTCGTGCTGCTGGTGCTGGTGTTCCGCGGATTCGTCGCGGCTCTGCTGACGCTCGGAATCGGAGTGTTCGCGATGGTCGCCACCATGGCGGCGTTGCGCGTCACGGCCGCCTTCACCGAAGTCTCCACGTTCGCGCTCAACATCACCCTCGCGATGGGCTTGGGGCTGGGAGTCGACTACTGCCTGTTCGTGATCAACCGGTTCCGGGAACGTCTCAGCAGCGGCGACACCCAGCACGACGCGATCATCCACAGTGTGCAGACCGCCGGGCGAACGGTGCTGTTCAGCGGGCTGACCGTCGCGATCTCGCTGCTGGGGCTGCTGTTGTTCCCGTTCCCCTTCCTGCGGTCCTTCGCCTACGCGGGATTCTTCGTCGTGCTGTTCAGCGCCATCGGGGTGCTCTTCACCCTCCCGGCAGCGCTGGCCCTTGTCGGACGTGCGGTAGGCGGAGGCGTGCTGCGGCGTCGCCGCCCCCGGCCGAGTCGCGCCGGCTTCTGGCACCGCACGGCCCTGATCGTGATGCGCCGACCAGTCGCCTTCGGCGGCGCCGTCATCGTCATCCTGCTGGTGCTGGGATCACCGATCCTCGGACTGCGGTTCGGCCTGCCGGACGACCGGGTGCTGCCGCCCAGCGCATCGAGCCGGCAGGTATCCGAGCGAATCCGGGCCAACTTCGGGGTCGAGGAGTCCGACGCCATCCACCTCGTCGCCCCGTCCGCCGGTGACCCGAGTGGACTGCGGCCGCAGGTCGAGGGTTATGCGACCGCGCTGTCCCGGCTGGAAGGCGTGGTGCAGGTCGATACCATGGTCGGCCGGTTCGTCGACGGGCAGCGCGCGGCCGGTGTGCCGGCCGAATTCGACCGGTTCACCAGCGGCACCGGAACGTGGCTTTCAGTCGTGCCCAGCACCGCGATCCTGGAGGCAGATCCGCTGGGCTTCGTGCAGGACGTCCGCGACGTCCCCGCGCCGTTCGCCGTGCAGGTGGGCGGTTATCCCGCCGAACTCGCGGACTTCCGGGCGGCGCTGCTCGACAGGTTGCCGCTGGCGTTGCTGGTGATCTTCGGGATCACGTTCATCATCCTGTTCCTGATGACCGGCAGCCTGGTGCTGCCGCTGAAGGCGACAGTGCTGAACCTGCTGAGCCTGTCGGTCATGTTCGGTGCGCTGGTCTGGATGTTCCAGGAAGGGAACCTGTCCGACGTCTTCGGTTTCACCGCCACCGGAACGCTCGAAACCAGCATTCCGATCCTGATGTTCTGCATCGCGTACGGGCTGTCCATGGACTACGAGGTGTTCATGATGTCCCGGATCAAGGAGGAGTACGACCGGACTGGTGACAACGAATCGGCTGTCGCGGTGGCGATCGAACGCAGCGCACCGCTGATCACCGCTGCCGCAGCGATCTTGGCGGTGTCCTTCGCGATGTACGCGTCTTCGGGCGTGCTCTTCCTGAAAACGCTCGGGCTCGGCCTGGCGTTGGCGGTGCTGGTCGATGCCACGTTGATCCGAGCTGTCCTGGTGCCCGCGTTCATGCGGCTCGCCGGAGACGCCAACTGGTGGGCCCCCGCACCGCTGAAGCGAATCCACGCCCGGTTCGGCATCAGCGAAGCAAGCCCATCGCAGTCGCCGACCGCGCAATCCCTGGCCGGAACTCGCTAGCTCCCGACCAACGGCGCTCGCTCCACAGCTGTGCGGGGCGGGCGCCGTGACAGGAAGGTTCCCTTCCTGTCACGGGTTCAGCAGCGCATGACCGGCGAAATCTCCGCGCGACGTTTTGAAAGCTGGAGTGGTGGCCCGGGGCAGATCAGTCGCCGACCAGCGGTGCCAGGGAGGCGTGGAAGATCCGCTTGAGTTCGCGGACGACCGATGCTCGCTCGTCTCCGGTCGACGTGATGATCAGGGGCAGGACGCCGCGGAACGCTCCGGTCAGCACCCGCGCGGCGCGTACCCTCTGGTCCTCCGGCAGCTCCGGGGCGCGCGCGGCGAAGATCGTGCTCAGCCGGTCGATCACCGCTTCGCGGATGTGCAGGGGTTTCGTCGCCACCTCGTCCGGGGTGTTGAACAGGGCTTGGAAGCCCGGGTTCGACAAGTTGAAATCGATCATCGGGTCCAGCATCGCGTCGATCAGCTCGGTGAGCGGGAGGCCGGCGTTCTCCACGGTCAAGGCGGTGCGGTGCGCCTCCTGCAACTGGCGGAGGTACCGCTCGGCAAGGGCGCGGGCGATCTCCTCCTTGTTCGGGAAGAACTGATAGAGCGACCCGGGGGAGGATCCGGCGCGAGCCGCGATCGCGTTCGTGGTCGCGGCGGCGAAGCCGACCTCGCTGAACACCTCGGCGGCGGCGTCCAACAGCAACTCGATGCGCCGTTCGCCCCTTGCTTGCCTGCGACGCTGCGGCGGCCGATCCGCCATCCCTGCCACCTCCTCCGCGCGGCCGCCACCAGCCCCGGCGAAGATGCGACCGTTTGTTCACATTCTCCGCGGACGGTATCCGGTCCGCGGTGGTAGGGGCGGCTGGGAACCTTCCTGCCACTCCTCGGGCGCTGGATGCGAGGAAGGGAACCTTCCTGTCATGCGGCCCCCGTGCGTGGAGGTGACAGGAAGGTTCCCATGCTCGCACCGCCCCAGCCCCCATCCGGGCGCAAGTGATCGTTCGGCAAGCCCCACACCCATTGACTGTGACAGTGTTGGTGTCGCTTGAGTGCTCTGACCTGCGGGTTTACGGCTTGCGGTGGTTGAAGGTGGATTACGGCGTCTGACTGCGAACTAGCAGGTCAGCCTGCGTTTTGGTCGGGTTCGATCGAGTCCGATGAAGACGGCTGTTGGTCGACGTCTGCCCCATGACTTGCCCCATCTGCCCCACCACGGATTACGGTCAGCGTCGGCGCCTGGCCGAGGGCTGCGATCAGGCGCTGTCGAGCGGCGGCTGTCTGCTGTACGTACTCCTTGGTCTGTCGGATATCAGCGTGTCCCATGGCGTCAGCAAGTGCGAACACATCGAGCCCGCCATCCGCCGCGCGTGTGGCGAATCCCCGGCGACTCGCGTACAGCGACACCGATGGAACGCTCGCCTTCTTCGCAGCCCGGCGCATCCAATCCCCAACCCGATCGGATCGCAGCGGGTGTCCCCGCTTGGTGAGAAAGACCAGCGCACCAGTGCATTCGGTCCCATCGGTGTGTTCGACTCCGCAGCCGCCGGCGAGGCTACGTCCGTCGAGCTGGCGGTCTAGGATTTCGATCGCCTTGGGTGTCAGAGGGACCGCCCGCATGTCCTCGTCCTTCGGATAGGGTCGGATGACGCGACGTCGCGCTACCAAGACCTCGCACACCACCACCCAGCCGCGCTTTAAGTCAACGTTGTGCGCATGCAGCCCACACAGTTCGCCAGGGCGGAGACCGGTCTCGAGGCTGAAATCCACAACGTCGCGGTAGTTCCGTAGGTGCTCGCCCATCTTCTCGGCGTTGTCCCGTGCGAGATAGGGCTTTGCCCGTTTGGTCTTTTTGGGCAGCTTGATACCAACGCAGGGTGAGGCCGTCAGGATGCCCTTGTCCTTGGCTGTCGTCATCGATGCTTGGAACACCGCGTAGATCCGCCGGACGTAGGCGGGGGAGGGCTGCCGTTCGTACTTCCAGGCGTCAACGCGGCCGGCCGTCAGGTCGTCTACCCATTCCTGAACGCCGGTGTCAGCACTGCCCTTGCTGGTGATCTTGTTGAGGTGAACGTCGCCCCATTTTGGACGGATGTACTTCTCAACGAGGCAGTGTTCGGTGACGTAGGTGTCGGACGGCCGTGCGTCCCGAGCGCCGGAGATGCGGTCCCACAATTCGCCCCACGGGATCCTTGCGGATTGCTTTCCGGTGTCGACCGCGGCTTGTCGGCTGGCGCTGATTTCTTCCTCGGTCGCGGCGTCGCGCGCGTCTTTCTTCCGTGTGAACTTCCGCGTCCGGCCTGTTGCAGCGTCCTTGACGTACTTCTTCGTTCCGGCTGAGTCGCGGTATCCACCGCGGAAACCGCCACCCGGTAACGGGTCAGCCCATGCCATATCGCCTCCCTAGATCGTTGCTTGCAACACCTCACCTACAGCGGACAGGCAGGCGTGCGGGTCTACTCCGAGGTGTGGTCGCACCCGTAGACAGCGGTCCTTGTCGTGTGGTTTGCCCTGGTCGTGCTTGTTGTCGTCGGGGCGCTCCGTCTCGCCGTTGTCGTTGGGGCGCTCCGCCGGGCTTGGTTCTGTCGTGCTGGTCGGGGTGGTGCTCGGCTGATCTCGCGTGCTCGACGTGGCCGGCGCGCTCGTGGCTGAATCGGGGGGCGCTGATGGCGGCTCGGGCTCGCTGCTCAACGTGGCAGGCGTGCTCGTCGTGGTGTCCGGCGTGCTCGATTGCTGGGGCGCCGTCGGCGCGAGCGTCGTGACTTCGGTCTCGCGTGGTCCTGGCGTCAGCAGGACCCGTGTCCTGTGCGGCTGGGGCGGCGACTCGCCGCGGGCATCTCGATCGGTCGCCGGAACCAGCACGATGGCCATGACCACCACGCCGGTGGATGCCGTCGCCGCCGTCAACGCAAAGGCTGTCGTGTGGTCCCGCAGCTGCCGCAGCGCCCAGACCGCGCCGCTGAGGGTCAGCAATACAACGGTGAGCAAGCCACCTCTGATGAGCTGCCAGCTGTGCTTGCGTTCATCGCGGGATCGTTGCTCCTGCTCGATTCGGGAGATCTCCGCGTCGATGCGGTCGCGCATCTGCTTCAGCTCGACCAGCCAACGCTGATCATCAACTCGGGTCATTCGACGTCCTTTTAGGCGTAATGGTCTACGCCCGGTAGTCGAACAACTACGGCAAATCGTTGCAAAATCCTCGATCGGCCCTAAGCGAACGGTTGTCCGAAGTGGTCACTTACCCGGAGCGCCGCTGCTGCTCGATGAACTGGTCGACGCGCGCCATGAGCTCGTTGAAGTCCCGTCGCAGGTTCTCGCGGAACTCCTCCGCCGCCTCTGCTGGATCAACGGGCGCCGGCGCCGACTGCGATGCCTGCTCGTTCGGCTCGGCGCCTTCGAGCACGGCCCGAACGCTACCGGGGGACCAGTCGAGCCCGCGTTCGATGGACGCCTGCACGGTCGGGCTGACGGGCTCGTGCTTCAACTCCAGCCGCTGGAGCGTCTTGTCCGACACGCCGATGTGTTCGGCGAAACTGCGCCGCGCCCGGAATCCGGCGTCGACGCGCGCACGGGTGACGTAGTCCGCAAGTCTCTTCCAGTCTCTTCCGGGCATGTCCGAAGCATGCCTCATTGGTCTAGTGCTGTCCACTCGGCAGGGGGGTCGAGGGCGCTTCTGTCTCGTCAGGTACCGCACCTGTCCTCCTCTGGTGGGTTCTTCTGGGTTCTTTGTACCTCTTCTAGCTTCTCCTTTTCAACCCGGTACGCAGAACTGTCCTTTAATTTCTTGCTGTGTCTCCTTTAGTGTCCTATGTTGTCCCCATGGCCGACCCCCGAGGAACCAACATCCGGACCCTGCGCGAGCAGCGCGGCGTCAACCGGAGCGACTTCGCCGCCGCTGTCGGCGTCTCCTACAAGCACCTGTACGGAATCGAGACCGGCACCAACACGGCCGCCGTCGAGACCCTGTACCGGATCGCCAACCACCTGGGCGTCGACATCGACCAGGTGATGAGCGCGTCCAAGGTCGGCGCGGCATGACCGGCGACGCCCACCCGAACAAGGGACCGGTGCCGACGCACCCGATCCCGCCGCCCCGGCCGACCAAACCGCGCGTCGACGGCGCCGCCGCAGTCCCCTCGCCGTGGATGACCGTTCGCGAGACGGCCGACTACACCCGCCGCCACAAGGACACCGTGTTGCGCGCGCTCCGCGAGTACCAGCGCACCGACGGCCGCAGCGGACTGCGAGGCGCCCAGCCGAAACCGCACGCCTGCTACCGCGTGCGCCGCGACGACGCCGACCGGTGGATGGCCGGTGAGCCGCCCGCTCGCACGCGGCGACTCGCCCACGCCTGACCTCCCAACACAAACGCGGGCCGTCGCTCCCCGCCAAGAGACGCGACGCCCCGCTCACCACGAGAGAACGGAACTCTCAATGGCTGCAACAAAGCTACCGCCGGAAACCGACGCCGAACGCACCGACGTGTCGCCGACCTTCCTTGAGGCGCTGG
This sequence comes from Saccharopolyspora sp. NPDC050642, assembly GCF_040654735.1. Classification (NCBI taxonomy): domain Bacteria; kingdom Bacillati; phylum Actinomycetota; class Actinomycetes; order Pseudonocardiales; family Pseudonocardiaceae; genus Saccharopolyspora; species Saccharopolyspora sp. NPDC050642. The sequence goes on from NZ_JBFAIN010000012.1 coordinate 94,935, forward strand.
GCATGCACACCGAATCCCGTGCCCGCGCCGACCACGACTTGGTCGAGCAGGACAACCGCGCCTGGCTCGCACTGCCCGGTCGGCACTGCAACGGCGGCGCCTGGTATCCGTGCGCCACGCCCGGGGTGTGGGAGCTGCGCGGCTACGTCGGCCGCGCGTTCTGCACCTACCACGCGGCGCGGCTGCTGATCGCCGACCAGCTCGCGGCGGTGACCCGATGATCGACCACCGCGCCAAGGCCGAACAGCTGCTCACCGACGGGAACCGGACGGACCGGTGGGTCACCGAGGCGCACGTGCACGCCACGATCGCGCTCGTTGACGCCCTCCGCCAGCTCGGCTCCGCCGAGACTGACCGAGCCGAGGAGACCGGCGTCGAGCGGCTGACGCCGGAGCAGAACGCCAACCGGCAGGCCCTCGCCGGCCGACTGCGTGCCGCTGGCGACCACGCCGAGACTGTCCACTCCGGACAGTACGGGCGCAGCCTGCGCGTGCTGCTCGGGTTCCTCGCGCACCACATCGACGACCCCGCGCACCCGCAGCTCGGGCTCATGCCGCGCCACGCCGCGCTCGTCGCCGACCACCTCGCCGAGCAGGCCCAGCGTGCCGCCGAGTCGGAGGTATCCCAGTGACCGCCCCCGCGCCTGCCCCGGTGCTGCTGCCGCTGCTGGGCACCCCGTGCGCCGTCTGCGCCCACGCCGCCCGCTACGTCGACGGCGACCGCCACGTGATCCACAACGACCTGCGGTTGCGCCCCTGCCAGCTGCCGCCGAACCCCACCGCGCCCGCTGTGACCACCGATCTTGCCGAGGTGACCAAGTGACCGACATCGACACGCTCGCCCAGCAGCAGGCCGCCGGACTGCGCGCCCTCGCCGACATGATCGAGACCAACCCCGAACTCGCCAAAAACTTCAGCTCCACCCTGAACCGGGTTGGTATCAACGTTCATCTCAGTTGGAAAGACCGAGTCGCCGAGCTGGCCCGCATCGCCCGGATCGCCAAGCGCCACGGCGCAACGGTCACCAAGGACATCAACGAGACGTTCCACAACCTCGTGCTCGACTTCGGCGGCACCAAGGCCCAAGTGCTCGCCTACCGATCCGAAGTCTGCGAGCGGGTTGTCACCGGTACCGAGACCGTCACGAAGCGGGTCAAGGACCCGACCGCGCTCGCCGCGGTGCCCGAGGTCGAGGTGACCGAGACGGTCGAAAAGTTCGAGTGGGTGTGCCGCCCGCTGCTGGCCGCCGACGCCGAGGCGGTGTCGGCATGAGCAACCGACTCGCCGAGATCAAGGCCCGAGCGGAGAAGGCCGCCCCCGGCCCCTGGCACTGGGCAGGGAACACCGACACCGGAGACCCTTACCTGGCCAACTGGCGGCCCGGTTACGGCCGATGCGACGTCATGAGCCGCGTGCGCGTCGAGCGCACCGAGAAAGACCGCGCGCTGGTCAACTCGCTCGAAGACGTTCCCGAGGAAGACGTGCGGGACGTCATCGACAACTACCTGTACGACGGGTTCGGCGGACTACGCCACGACGAGCGGCTGGCATTCAGCACCGACATGCGCATGAAGCCCGCCCGCGACATGGCCGTGTACGAGGTCGCACCGCAGGCCACCAGCCGCGATGACCAGCGGGTCTACCGCGCCGACGTGATCGGCATTCGGCACCCCGACGCGACGTTCATCGAGCACAGTCGGGCCGACGTCGACTGGCTCGTGGCCGAGGTCGACCGGCTGCGCGCCGCGATCACGGCAGTGCGTCGGACCCACCAGCCCGACGGCGACGGCGACTGCACCGCGTGCGGGGTCGACGCCCACGAGGACCCGATCCCGTGGCCCTGCGCCACCGTGCGGGCCCTCGACGAGACCCCGGCGGCTGCCCTGTGACCGCGCTGATCGTGACCTTCGCGCAGCCTCCCGCCTGCCCGCTGTGCGAGGGCCGCCGGGCCGTCGAGGTGCAGCCCCTCGACGGCCGGCCCACGGCCCGGATCGTCTGCCCGCTGTGCACCACCCCCGAACCCCTCCACTGCTGCCTCGCGCCGCGAAAGGACTCCCGAGCATGACCAAGCACAACCCCCGCAAGGGAATCGTGCGGGTGGACTACCCGAACTACCACCGGTACCGCATCGACGGCAGATGGGCGATCGGCGTCACCACCGCGTTGAAGGGCATCCCGAAGGACGACGCGTTGAAGCGCTGGGCTGCCCGGCTCGTTGCCGAGCACGCGGTGGAACACATCTACGACGTCAAGCGGATGATCGACAACGGGGGCAACGGTCCCGCAATCCACTTCCTTCGCGAGCTGCCGAACCAGCGGCGCAAAGAGGCTGCGGTGCGCGGCACCGAGGTTCACAAGCTGGCCGAGCCCTACATCAAGGGCGACGCGATCGAGGTGCCCGAACACCTCGCACCGTACGTGCGCGGATATGCCGCCTACATCGAGGACTTCAACCCCACGACCGTCCACGAAGAACTCACCGTGGCCAATCGGACGCACGGTTACGCGGGCACCCTCGACTCGATCCAGGACATACCCGGCATCGGTCGGGCGCTGGTGGACTACAAGACCAGCAACGGCGTGTTCGGTGAGTACGCGTTGCAGGTCGCCGCCTATCGCCACGCCGAGGTTTTCCTTGACGCCGACGGCAACGAACAGCCGATGATCCCCGTGGATGTCGCCTACATCCTGCACATCCAACCGGATGACTACCAGCTGATTCCGGTGCAGGCCGACGCCGAGGCGTTCGCGAAGTACCTCGCGGCGCAGGCCAACTACGTCGCCAACGTGCAGGGTAAGAAGCTCGAAAAGCTGTTGGGTGCCCCCGTGGTGCCGCCGGTGGGTGATGCCGCGTGAACGTCCACGAAGCCATCACCGCGGTCATGGAAGACGTGCGCACGATCGAGAAGGGCGACCACAACGACTTCCACAACTTCGCATTCCGCGGCATCGACCGTGTCCTGAACCGGGTTGGCCCGGCGCTGCGCGCTCACGGGTTGGTGGTGACCCCGGAGCTGCGATCGCTGGACTCGCGGGACATCACCACCTCGAAGGGCAAGCGCGAACGCGAGGTCACCGTCACCGTGGCCTACCACTTCCGGGGCCCGGAAGGCGACTCGCTCGAACCCCCGGTCGTCGTGCCGGGTGAAGCCTCCGATTCGGGCGACAAGGCCGTGGCCAAGGCCATGAGCGTCGCGCAGCGCACCGCCTACATCCAGGCGTTCAACATCCCCACCGGCGAGACCGACCCCGACCAGCACAACATCACCCGCGCCGTCGATCCCCTGGTGAAGGTCAAGACCGAAATCTGGGCAGAGGCCGAGCAACGCGGCTGGATCACTGACAACGACGGATATCAGAAGTTGACCGAGGACTTCGCCCAGTGGAGCCAAGGCGGCGATATCGGCGAGGCCAACGAGAAGACCCTGCGCGACTACCTCGCGCACATCCGCCCGAAGCGCACCATGCGCCGCAGCAACGGAGGGCAGCGGTGAAAGCCTCGCCGAACACGCCGAGCGCGATCATCGGGGATTTCCTGCGCGCCGGGACGAAAGCCCTTGATCTCCACTACGCCGAGAACGTCTCGTTGGAAACCGCCCGCGACCTGCTGCGGGCCCTGGTTCCGGTGAACGCGCTGGGCATCTGCGCGCTCATGGCCGAGTTGGAGCAGGTCGCACCGGACCGCGCACACCGGATCGCTGAACGGCTCGGCCGTGCGTGGGACGCAGGCGACGACGTGTGGGAACTCCTGCACGACTGGCACGACCAGCACGCACGCGGCATTCCGGTCGGTTTCGAGCCGCCCGCCACGCTCGATGTGGAGGTGCGACGGTGACCGCCGTACAGCTCGCACTCGGCCTGGCCGACCGGCACGAGGGGCAGGCCGCCGCACTCGCGGCGGCCACCGCCGGCCACCGCGACTACCGGCACCGGCTCGAAACCGCGCTCGCCGAATTCGTCGCCGCCCGCGCACCGTTCACCGCTGACGATCTGCGCGCCGCCGCAGGGGATCCCGACGGCGACCGGCCGAACCTGCTGCCGTCGGTGATCGGTGTCGCCGCCGCGCAGCGGGTGATCGTGCCCGCTGGGGAGTACCGCAGTTGCCGCCGTGAACGCCGCGCGTCCCGCAACCGCGTGTGGATCGCCTGCCCGAGCGACGGAGGTGCAGTGTGACCGTGTCGTACGAATCGCTGACGCCGGTGCAGATCGAGCAGAAACTGCGGCAGTGCGTCACCGACCTCACCAAGGCCGAGCAGGCCTTGCGCGCAGCCCGTGACGCCGAAACCCACGCCGAGATCACCTACCGCTCGGCCTACCGGCGGGCGATGCTCTCGCCGGACTGCCCGAAGGTCACCCGTGGCGGCTACACCACCAGCGAGCGGGACGCCTGGGTAGACGACCAGTGCTCCGAGCAGTGGGAGGCGTACCGGCTCGCCCAAACACAGCGTGAGGCCGCGCAGGACCACATCCGCACCGTGCGGGACGTCGCGACCGCGGTGCAGTCAATCGGCGCGCTGGTACGCACCGCCTACGCCATGGCCGGGACGTCATGAGCCCGGCCCCAACCGCCCGCACCCGCGCCATCGTCAAGCACCGCGCCGAGCGGGGCGGTTGGCCGCTGTGCGAGCGCTGCGGCACCGCCCTCGGCACCAACGTGCACCACCGGCGGCCCCGCGGCGCGGGCGGCAGCAAGGACCCGGCGACCAACCTCCCGTCGAACCTCCTGCTGCTGTGCGGCAGCGGCACCACCGGATGCCACGGCTGGATCGAATCCCACCGCACCATCGCCTACCGGCACGGCTGGCTCCTGCACTCCTGGCAGACGCCGATCGAGACGCCAGTGCGCATCCACGACCGCGGTCTGGTCCTGCTCGACGACATCGGCTGTTTGTCATCGTTTGTCATCTAGCGGGCGCCAGATCACGTCCGATTTGATCTCCGTTATGGAATCCCGTTTCCCAGAAATGCTCCAACCATCACGAGAGGAGGCGACCGTCTGATGGCCGGTTTCGCAGCGATCAAATGGGCGCGCGAAGTGCCGACGCTGCTGCACAACCTCGGCTGGACCGATCCCCAGATCGCCGCGCACTGCCGCATGACCACCTACACCACCGGCCGGATCCGGGAAAGACTCAAGCTCAGGCCGAATGACCCCACTGAAACGAAGGAAAACCGCTGATGGCTGTGAGCAAGCGCCTGCGCTACGAAGTCCTGCGGCGCGATGGCCACACGTGCCGGTACTGCGGCCGAACGGCGCCCGAAGTCACGTTGACCGTGGATCACGTGGTTCCGGTCGCGCTGGGTGGCACTGACGAACCGAGCAACCTCGTGGCCGCCTGCCGGGACTGCAACTCCGGGAAGTCCGCAAGCAGTCCCGACGCGCAGCTCGTCGATGACGTCGCCGAGGACGCGCTGCGCTGGTCCCAAGCGCTGCAAGCGGCTGCCGAGCGCATGTCGGCGGACCTGACGAGCCGTGACGCCCGGCGGGCCGAGTTCCGCGCAGCGTGGGACCGGTGGCACTTCGAGTCGGACGGCGGGGCGGTTCCGCTGCCTGCCGACTGGGCTACGTCCATCGACGGATTCCTGAGAGCTGGGCTACCGATGTCTGTGCTCGTTGACTGCATCCAGATCGCGATGCACGCGCCGAGGGTCGCCCCCGAGAACGTGTTCCGCTACCTGTGCGGCATCGCTTGGAAACGAGTCGGCGAGCTGCACGAGGCTACGCGGGAAACCCTCGTCGACTCGGCTGTACGAACACCGCATGCGCCGGTTCTCGCTTCTGAGTTCGTCGGTGAACTGTGGGGGTACATGCCCTACAAGCTGAGCAATCAGGTGATCGCCGAGCGCGCCGAGCAGTTCGAGCAGGACCGGGCGGAAGACGACGATTTTGAGCGCTGGGCCCACTGGACCACCGAGGAACGCGCGGCGCTTCAGATGATTTCCGACCTGTCGGACGAATTCAGCGCCGCCGACATCGCCTATCGGTTGTTGCAGAAGCTCACCGAGTCCGCACGGGACGAATGGATGACCAAGTCCCGCGAGGTGTTCCTTGCCAACGGCGAAGAGACCCCGGACATTGAAGAGGTCGGCCGATTCGCTGCGGTCATGGCGTTCGACTTCTACGCCCGCCTCGCTGACGACCACCGCGACAGCGAAGGAAAGAATTTCTGATGGCACGTTCGTATGCCCGCATTATGACCGCGATCTGGCGCAACCGGGAGTTCCGCGCTCTCCCGGCCGACGCCCAGCGGGTCTACCTGCTGCTGGTCACCCAGCCGGACATCAGCGCGACCGGCACCTTGCCGCTGACCCTGCGCCGGTGGGCCGACATGGCGTCGGACACCACTGTGGATGGCGTCACCGGGGCACTGCAGGTGCTCAGCGACAAGAAGTTCATCGTGGTCGACTACGACACCGAGGAACTGCTCGTGCGGTCGTTCGTCAAGTGGGATGGCGGGCACACCAACAGCAAGCGTCGCCCGGTGATCCTGCGCGCGGCCGAGGAGATCGTCTCCACCCTGCTACGGCGAGTGCTGCGCTTCGAGTTCCAACGCCTGGATCTGCCTACCGATGCGCTACGCGATGCCGTATCCGATAGCCCATCCGATACGGCTTCACCCCAACCTGAGCCGGAACCGCTGGAAACCGCTCATGATCCCGCATTTTCGCAGGTGGATAGTCCATCCGATACGGCATCCGATGCGACATCGGCTTACGACGGGGTTGTGGTTACTCAAGTAAGTACAGGAGAACCCACAACCCACAACCCACAACCGATTCCGCCTTCGGCGGGCGACGCCGCGCCGGCCAACGCGCAGCAGATCCTCGGCGACTGGCTACAGACCTGCCGCAAGCGACCGCCGAAGAACGTCGTCGGACAGATCGGCCGCAACGTCAAAGCGCTGCTGGAGGAAGGCATCGACCCCAGCGACGTGCACGACGGGCTCATGGAGTGGGCGCGCAAATCCCTGCACCCATCGACTCTGCCGAGCGTCGTCAACGAAGTCATGAACCGGCCACACCGGACCGAGAACCGACCACGCCGGACTGACACCAAAGCAGACCGCATCGACGCGTTGGACGCATTTCTGGTGCCCGATGAGCCTCACCTGCGCGCGTTGCCGGGCGGTGCGGCATGAGCCTCACGCAGAACGAGATCGTCGGGGTGCTCAAGGTTGCTACGGCCTACGACGGCCGCCAGCGCGGCGAGGCCGACGTGGTCGCGTGGATGGACTCGGCCGCCCGCGCCGAGTGGACCTACCCCGAAGCGCTGGAAGCGGTGAAGGACCACTTCGCGTTCGACGGCAGCTGGATCGGCCCCGCGGTGGTGACCAAGCGGATCCAGGCCCGCCGCGACGCCGCCGAGCGGGCCCGGCTCGCCGAGCTCGGCGCAGCCAAGCGGGCCGAGCTCGAAGCCGGCACCACCGGGCCCGCCGACTCCGAGCGCGTCCGGTCCGCTGTCGAGGCTGTGGCCAACCGGCTCGGCTGGCAGCGCAAGCCGAAGAAGACCCACGCGGCGCTCGCCGTCGCCTGCCCTCACTGCCAGGCCGCTCCCGGCCGCCCCTGCGCCCGCGTCATCCGCCGCGGCCACCGCGCAGGCGAATTCGTACCGCTGGCAGGCGTCCATGTCTCCCGCGTGGAGGCCCTCACGAACGGAGACCGCTGACCATGTCCCTGCCCAAGATCAACGGAGAAGTCGCCCGGCTGTGGGCCGCCCCCGAATTGCGCTGGACCCCCGGCGGCAAGGCCGTGGTGACCGTGCCGCTGGTGTTCAACAAGCGCAAGCGCACCGACGCCGGGGAATGGGAAGACGCCGGCTCGATGTTCGTCCGCGCCCAGGCGTGGGAGCTGTTCGCCGAGAACATCTCCGAGAGCCTGTCCAAGGGTGACGAGGTGATCGTGTCCGGTGAGCTGTCGTTGCGCGACTACGACCGCAAGGACGGCAGCAAGGGCCAGTCCATCGAGCTCGCCCTGTACGCCATCGGCCCGAACCTCAAGCGGCACATGGCCAAGACGTTGCGCATCGACCGCCAAGGCGTGTCCGAGTCCGCGCCCACCGCCGACCCGTGGGCAAACGCGCCCCGCGGCGGCAACTCCACCGACGAACCCCCGTTCTGACCCTGAACCCCGGCCCTCAAACGGCCGCACAACCCCGAAACCGAACCGGAGAACCCCATGGACACCCGAACCGGCAGAAACGACGCGCAGCGGCGCGACGCATGTCCGGTGACCGCCCACTGGCCGCGGTTCTACCGCTACCAAGTCGCCGAACCCGGCGTGCGTTTCAAAACCAACCGCTACCCCGGGGCATGGATCGGGGTAGCGGTCGTGATCGGCCGCTACGCCTACTGCATCAAGTGGGCTGATGCCCGATGACCGACTCCCGCAAGCGCACCCGCAGCTCAGCCAAGGCCGCCGGCGCCCGCTTCGAACGCACCATCGCGGACTACCTCGCCGAGCAAGTCGACGACCGCATCGACCGACGCACGAAGAACGGCGCCAAGGACCGCGGCGACATCGGCGGCGTCCGCCTCTCGCCCGCCCTGCGCGGCGGCCGGATCGTCGTCGAATGCAAGGACAGCGCCCGCGTGCAGCTCGCCGCGTGGGCAGCCGAAGCGGAGACCGAACGCGGCAACGACGACGCCGTGGCCGCCGTCATCGTCCACAAACGACACGGCATCGCCGACCCCGGAAAGCAGTGGGTGACCTGCACTGTCGCCGACCTGGTCGCCCTGCTCACCGGCGAACGCCCGCGAACCGCAGACGAGGCCGCGGCCGACGAGTGGGTGCAGCGCATGGCCAACCTGCCCGCCGCAGAGGTGCGTGCGCTGCTGGTCGACGCCGGATGGTGGCCAGCCGACAAGCCGTTCAACGCCCCGGAGGTGACCGCGTGATCCGCGACGTCTACACCGCCACCTGCAGCATCGACCGCTGCCAGCGTGCCGCCGAACCCGGCCGCTACACCTGCGAGCCCTGCGCCGAGCGAATGCGCTGCTGGCTCCGCGAGATCGACGACTACGCCGCCACCCTCACCGCTGCGCCCGGCCGCGGTGGCGATGGCGGCCGGCGCTCGGCTGGCTACGGCAGCAGGCCACCCGCCCGACTCGACGTGATCGCCGCACTCGACCCGCGCAGCGTCGGCCACGCGATCGGCCCCGACGACACCGACGGCGCCACCCGATCCATCATCGGCACCGTGAACCGCTTGTGCGGCTGGGTGCACTCCGAGTTGCTGCGGCTGGACGCTGACCACCGGCCGCCGTCGCGAGACTTGACGATCACCAGGGGTACCGGGTGGCTGCGCGGATACATCGACTGGTGCACCCGGCAGCCGTGGGCCGACGATCTCGCCGACGATCTCCGCGAGCTGCATGCCCAGGTGCGACGGTTGGCCGACGACTCCACCCGGCCACTCGCGCCCTGCCCGGACTGCATTGGCTCGCTGTGGCCCGTCGGCGACACCGACACCCTCGCCGTCCGGTGCAGTGAATGCGGCGACACCTACGACGGGCTCGACCTGCTGAACATCGGGCAGCAGCTCGCGTTCAAGATGACGGGGGCCGCATGATCGGGCGACCTCACGACGCACCCGCCGTGTCGCACTGGAGCGGCACCGCCAGCAGCTGCAAGATCCTGACCATGATCACCCCTGACCGTGACCAGCTGCGCGCCGCCGCGGAAACCGGCAAGGCCGCCGAAGCTCGATTCTGGGACCGCATGACCGAACTCGGCATCCCGGACGGCGAAGCCTGGGACGCCCTTCGGGTCGCCCTTGCGGAAATCCAGGACGGCATCCACCACACCGATCCGTGGGCCGTCGCCGCGGACCGACTGGCCACCAGTACACAGTGGAGCTCGCCAACGTGAACGCCCGAACGCCGATCGTCCGCTACACCAACGGCCGCACCCTGGTTGACCGGGCGAGCCTCGCCCGGCTCACCGGCCGCTCGGTGCACACCATCCGCGGCGCCTGCCCCATCGCCGACCGCGACCGCAGCACCGGGCGGCCGCTCTACGACGCCCAGCAGTGCGCGCAGATCCTCGCCCTCACCGCCACCCGCGCCCGGCGTCCCGGTTGCCCAGCATCCGGCGCCGCTGCTTAGATCACCTTCCAGCGGAGAGAAGTCTCTCTACACCCATCCGCCGGGCACACGATCGCTTGACTAGTTAGGCCGCCATCACTTGACTATGTACGGCCGCTGTATGGTGTGCGCGGTTCGCATCGTGTTCTGATCACAATCATTACTTGATGTAGAACGAAAACGGACGGCAGCAGCCAGGCCGCACGCAGTCGAGGCTGGACCCTCGGTGCGCCGCCTAGCCGCCGCCCGTCATTCAATGGATCTGCCTGCTGTCAGGCCGGTTTCACGCCCGACCTGACAGCAGGTAGGCAAAAGCCAGCCATCCGATCACCAGAACCCAGATGGTCACGGCCACCACGACGACGCGCGTCGTTCGACGGCGGTCGCCACACCCGCCGCAGTCACCAGAGCCGCCAACAGGCGGTATCACCACGGTATACAAACATCCTCCAGCTTGAACAACATCGAACACTAGCGGTTGACAACACGGGAGTTGGTAACCAGCGAGTCACCCTCCGTGTCCGACGGAGACTACACGCCTCCTAAGACCGGGCGATCATCGGCTCGCGTTTCACCTCGGAAAGTCCACTATGGACATCGTGAGTTCGCGAGAAGGAAGCCTGCCGCTGCGCCACAGTGTCCATGACCAGCATGTTTTGCGCAAAACAGGCATTGCTCTACCACTATTAGACCGACTCAAGAAATCGACCGACAGCAGCCGAACAATACACATCAAACACAACCAAAGAACATCGGAAAACAGGGATGTTCCGCTATCCGGTTTATGGGTTAAAGAGTGAACGAAGCTGCCTGGCGATCGGCCAACACCAAAAACGAGCCGTTGAAACCACAAAGTTTCTCCCCAGGGATCGCGCCACTACCCCTGGTCCAGCGCAGACGCGCCAGGCGCCACGTCGAGACCTAAACGCGGGATCAAAGTGGAGCCCGACGCCGTGACCCGCACCTCGGTTGTCCGCTACCGCGACAGCCGCCTGCGCCGTGTGATCCTCGCCCGCAGCCGTCAACCCAAGTTGACCGCCTCTGCGTGATCATGCTTAAATCACCCTTCAGCGGGTAGAAGTGTGCCCGCATCCTTCCGGGAACAATCTGGTTCGGTCGAACCAGCGCGGCCGGATGTCGCTCCCCGCGCCGGACACGAACCCACTGGCGAAGCGCCACGTAGCAGGGCATGGCCCGATCACCAACGAATCCAGTCGGTAGCACCCCCTTGCTTGTGGCACAACGTCATCCGCCAAGCGTCAACTGCGTCATCCCCGCTCGGGCCGTCGCCTCATCGGTTGGCACCTTGCCCCGGTGCGACACCTCGACCTGGTAGAACTCATGGTCACTGGGAACGTCGGGGACCATGAACCGAAACCGGCACGTGAGGGTTGAGCTCAACCATGCCGAGTTCCCGAGTTCGCCCACCGCGAGCACCTCGCCGGCTGCCGACGAAACGGTGACCTGCGTGCCTTCGGTGATGTCCTCGTAGCCGTTGCCGCCCTTGCAGCCAACCGGGCCGTTGCGGACATGCGCGGCCGGACCCAACGTGAACTCGCCGCGAAGGTTGAACGGCTTAGGCGACAAGGCAGCCACCACGGACCACGCGCCGATCGGCAGCGCGACCACGCCCACCGCGATCGTCCAAACCCACCACCGTGCCCACCAATGCGAACGCGACTTGCTCGGCTTCGACTGCAGCATCGGCACTCCCTGTGGTGGTAACGCGTGACAGTACGCGCACTGTCAGCCATCGCCGCAGCGCACAAGGGTGTTACGCGGAACGAGCGGGAGGTGCGCCGTGGCACCACCAGGCATGAGCGGGCACCGCTGGCGACAGCTCGTAGCAAGCCTGCGCAAGCCCGGCGCCGTGTGCTGGATCTGTGGCCACGGCATCGATATCGAGCTGACGTTTCCAGATCCGGGGAGCTTCACCGTCCACCACCGGGTACCGCGATCGAAGGGCGGGGATGTGCTGGATCGGGGCAACGCTGTTCCCGCGCACCTGCGGTGCAACAGCAGCCTTGGCAACCGGCCGCTTGTGCGACGTCGCCGAACCTCGCGCCGCTGGTGACCACGGCTCCACCCGGCACCCCCGTGGGTGCACGCCCCACCACCATGCAGCACGGACCACCACTGCACATGGCCACACCGCAACACGCACGAACGACGCGCCACTACAGCAGGACACCACTGCACACGGCCCACGGCCGAGCACCCGCACACGCCCCGCGCCAGCGCAGGACATCGCGTCGAGCTCCGACATCGAGCACACCGCGACCAAACGCAACGATCGATCACGACCAGTGATGACCACACCACCAGGGCAGCGGGGAGGGGCACGGGGGCAGGGGGTCCGCGAGGTTACCTGCGGATAGGTGACCCCACACCTCCCGTCTCCCTTTCTCCCCCCGCGCGAAATCTTGGAGGGGCGATGCCCGAATCGGCCGCCGAGAGGCAACGGCGCTACCGCCGTCACAAGGCCGGTGACCACGGACTTTGCATCCCCGGTCGGTGTCCGGCCGTGACGCCGGCCGTGACGCGTGACAACGAGCCGGATCGCGTGACGCTGGGCCCTTCCGGACAACGGTTGTGGGCGGCGATGACCGACGGCGGGACGCTGCCGGCCATGCAGGCGGTGTTGCTGTTGGAGGCGTGCCGCATCGCCGACCGGCTCGACAAGCTCGATGCGCAGTTGCGCGGTGAGGACTGGGTGCGGTTCGACGTCGACGAGACCGGCGCAGAGGTGACGGTGATCGTCGACCGCGTGCTGTCCGAGGCTCGGCAGCAGGCCACCGCGTTGAAGCAGATCGTCGCCGAACTTCGGCAGACCGCCGTCCGCGGAACGCAGAAACCAGACGCAGCACAGAAGGGGGCGACGGGTATTGCTGACCTCACCGCCCGAATTGCTGCGCGGCGCGCGTCACCCGCGGGTTGAAGTCGTCCCGCTGTACGTCGACACCTACGGGCCCGAGGCGATCGAGCTTTCGCGTCGGGCTGGGCTGGTGCTGGATTTCTGGCAGCAGCAAGCCATCACGCTGATGCTGGCCACTCGCGAGGATGGCCGCTGGGCGTGTTTCGAGTTCGCCGAGCTCGTCGCACGCCAGAACGGCAAGGGCGGCATCCTCGAAGCTCGGGTACTCGCTGGCCTGTTCCTCTTGGGCGAGCGGCTGATCATGTGGTCGGCGCACGAATACAAGACCGCGATGGAGGCCTTTCTACGCGTTCGCATGCTCGTCAAGAACTTGATCCGTGAGGGCCTGGTCAGCGATGACGCCGTGAAGGTCAACAACACCAACGGTGAAGAGGGCTTCGAACTGCTCGACTCCGGGCAGCGGTTGAAGTTCATCGCCCGGTCGAAGTCGTCCGGCCGTGGTTTCTCCGGTGACCTGAACATTATCGATGAAGCGTTCGCCTACACCCCGGCGCAGCACGCGGCGTTGATGCCGACCATGTCGGCACGCCCGAATCCGCAGATCATCTACACGTCGTCGCCGCCGCTCGACGGTGCATCCGGCGATGTGCTGTTCGGTCTGCGGGCGCGCGCCGAGGCCGGCGGGGATGACTCGCTCGGCTACCGGGATTGGGGCGCCGCCGGCGACCTCGACCACCTCGACGCGCTCGACCTCGACGACCGCAAGCTGTGGGCAGCAACCAACCCCGCGCTCGGGGTGCGCATCACCGAAGAGACCATCGCGCGCGAACGCCGGTCGATGGGTGCCACCGAGTTCGCCCGCGAACGGCTGGGCGTGTGGCCGCGGCGCGTCGAGGGCGGCGGCGCGATCGACGTCCAGCAGTGGGCGACGCTCGCCGACCCCAACTCGCAAGCCGGCGACGACGTGGTGTTCGCCGTCGAGGTCGCCTACGACCGCAGTTCATCGAGCATCGCAGCATGGTCGGCGCGCGCCGATGGTCTCGGCCACGCCGAGGTGATCGACCAACGGCCCGGCACTGATTGGCTGGTTGGCCGTTTGGTCGAGCTGCGCGACCGGTGGAACCCGGTGGCCTTCGGCGTCGACGGCAAGGGCCCAGCGCTGTCGTTGGTGTTCGACCTGGAAGCCGCCGGGATCAAGCGCCCGGACGACCCGGAGAAACCGGGCCGCGGTGATCTCGCGGTGTTGTCGCTGCCGGAGATGGCCGCGGCGTGCGGGCAGCTGCTCGATGCGATCGCACAAGGAACATTCCGCCACCTCGACGACCCGGACCTGAATGCCGCCGCTGCTGGCGCTGCCACGCGCCCGGTGGGAGATGTCGAGGTGTGGGGCCGCCGCAACGCCACCGCCGAGATCAGCCCGCTGACCGCGGTGACCGTGGCGCGGCGGGTGTACGTGACCCGAATCGACGCGATCAAGAAGCCCAAGCGCAAGCCCCTAGCGGCATGGGCGTGAAAGGAGGCGAGGTGTCCCAGACGGAAATCATGCTGCTCGTCGTGCTCGTCGTGGCGTGCGCGCTGGTCGTGACCGGCGTCGCGCTGCTCGCAGTGCCCGCGGCATTCATCCTCGCCGGCTTGTTCACTGCCGCGCTGGGCTTCTTGTTTCTGACTGAGGTAGGCCGCCGATGAGGCTTTCGCAGCGGCTCACACGTGGCCGCAAAGCATGGTCGGAACCGCCGTTCTGGTCGCTGGATCGGTTGCCGATGCTCGGTTCCGCTGGTGTGCTGGCCGACCGGGAGAAGATCGGCAACGACTACGAGGGATACGTCCGGGGCGCCTACAAGTCCAACGGAATCGTGTTCGCCTGCATCCTCGCCCGGCAGCTGGTGTTTTCCGAGGCGCGGTTCCAGTGGCAGCGGATGAGTTCCGGGCGACCCGGTGACCTGTTCGGCACGCCAGATCTGGCGCTGCTTGAAACACCGTGGCCCAACGGCACCACCGGCGAACTGCTGGCATGGATGGAAGCGGACGTTTCGCTGGCGGGCAACTTCTACGCCACCACCGCCGACGACAGCGGCGCCTACGGGCGCGCGGCGACCGGTCCGGGCCGGCGGATCACACGGATGCGGCCGGACTGGGTGACGATCGTGCTCGACTCGCAGTCGGGTGACCCGTACGCGCTCGATACGAAGATCGTCGGCTACATCTACGAACCGCCGGTCACGGCCGGGCTGCGGTCCGAGCCGGTGACTCTGCTCGCCGATGAGGTGTGCCACTACTCGCCGATCCCGGACCCGGAAGCACGGTTCCGCGGGATGTCGTGGTTGACGCCGGTGCTGCGGGAAATCGAGGCGGACAAGGCCACCACGCACCACAAGAAGCGGTTCTTCGAAAACGGTGCGACGCCGCAGGTGATCGTCAGCCTCGACACCGACGACGACGACACGTTTCAGCAGTTCGTCGAGATGTTCCGCCGCAACCACCGCGGCCCGGACAAGGCCGGCGAAACCTTGTTCCTGGCCAACGGCGCGGACGCGAAAGTCGTGGGCGCCGACCTGAAGCAGCTGGATTTCAAGAACACGCAAGGCGCCGGCGAAACCCGGATCGCCGCGGCGGCGAGCGTGCCACCGGTGATCGCGGGATTCTCCGAGGGGCTGCAAGCCGCCACGTATTCGAACTACGGGCAGGCCCGCCGGCGGTTCGCTGACGGCACGATCTACCCGCTGTGGCGTTCGGCCGCGGGAAGCCTGCAAACGCTGCTGCCCCCGCCGGACGGGGCGCGGCTGTGGTTCGACCCCTCCGACGTCGCGTTCCTGCGGGAGGACCGGCGCGACGTCGCCGAGATCCAGCAGGCGCAGGCAATGACCATTCGGCAGCTCGTCGATGCCGGCTTCGACGCCGCGAGCGTGGCCGCCGCCGTCAAGGCCGAGGACTTCGGGCTGCTCACGCACACCGGCCTGTTCTCCGTGCAGCTGCAACCGCCCGGCAGCGGGCAGACCACCAACGAACCTGGACAGGAGGCGACGTGATGGATACCAAGCGCCTGCACGTCGAGGTGAAAGACGCCGATGAGGACAGCGGCGAAGTGACCGCCGTTTTCTCGACGTTCAACGTGAAGGACTCCGACCAGGACGTGACGCTGCCTGGCGCGTTCGAGAACGGCGCCCCGGCACTGATCTCCGCCTACGGCCACACGTCATGGTCTGGTCTACTGCCCGTCGGCAAGGGCACGATCACCAGCACCAAGACCGAGGCCGTGTTCACCGGCCAGTTCTTCATGGACACCACGCACGGCGCGGATACCTTCCGCACTGTCAAGCACACCGGCGAATTGCAGGAGTGGTCCTACGGGTACGACCCCGTCGAGTTCACCTACGGCGACCACGACGGCGAACGCGTCCGCTTCCTCAAGCGGTTGAAGGTGCACGAAGTGTCGCCGGTGATGCTGGGCGCCGGCGTGGGTACCCGCACGCTCGCGGCGAAGTCCGCGGGCGGCATGAAGTTTTCCGATGAGGCCGAGGCGGTCATGGCCGCGGTGAAGGCACTCACGGATCGAGCCGCGGACGTCTTGGCGAAGCGGCAGGAAAAGGGCAAGGGGCTGGGCGTCGAATCCGTGGCGCTCCTGGCGGGCATCGACGCCGAGTTGAAGCGCCTCGCCGAACTCGTCGGCCCCGACCCGACCCCGGACGCCACATCCGACGCGCGCCGCGAGTTCCTGCGGTTCCTGCGCGCCACCCGGGGCTGACCGATCACCCATCGTCCAAGGAGGACAAGACCGTGGCATTCCCCGCGCTCAAGGAGGCGGAAGACCGCCTTTCGGCCAAGCAGTCCGAGCTGGCCAAGATCTTCGCCGAGGCCGGCGACGACCTGAACATGGACAACGTCAAGTCGATCGACGGCGACACCGCGGCCAAGGTCGACCACATCCGCAAGCTCAACGCCGAGCTCGACGAGCTCGGCCAGAAGGCCGCCGACTTGCAGATGGTCGCCAAGGCCGCCGAGCGTGCCCGCCAGGTGCCGGAGCAGCGCGAGTCCGGCTCCGAGACCAGCGGCGAGCAGAAGGGACGGCCGGCCGAGCAGAAGTCTCTGGGCGAGCTGTTCACCGACTCGGTTGCCTACAAGGGCAAGCAGGGCGCCGTCGGCCCGGAAGCGCGTCTTGACATCGAGCTCAAGACCCTGTTCCAGACCACGGCGGGGTGGGCGCCGGAGACCACCCGCACCGGCCGCGTGGTGGACTTCGCCACCCGGCCGATTCAGGTCATCGACCTGATTCCGCGGACCGCCACCGGACAGTCGGCCGTGGTCTACATGGAAGAGACCACGTTCACCAACGCCGCGGCCGAGACCGCCGAAGGTGGCGCATACCCCGAAGCGGCGCTGGCGCTCACCGAGCAGTCCAGCCCGGTGCGCAAAACGGCGGTGTTCCTGCCGGTCACCGATGAGCAACTGGAAGACGAGCAGCAGGCCGCCGGCTACGTCAACAACCGGCTGCCGTTCATGCTGCGTCAGCGGCTCGACTCGCAGATCCTGGTCGGCAACGGCACCGCCCCGAACCTGCGCGGCATCCTCAACGTCGTCGGAATCCAGACGCAGGCCAAGGGCACCGACCCGGTGCCCGACGCCATCTACAAGGCTCTGGTGAAGACCCGCGTCGCTGGTCAGGCGATGCCCAACGCGGTCGTGATGCACCCGAACGACTGGCAGGACGTCCGACTGCTGCGCACCGCGGATGGCATTTACATCTGGGGCTCGCCGTCGGAGGCCGGCCCGTCGCGCATCTGGGGCCTGCCGGTCGCCGAAGCGCAGGCGATCACGGAAAACACCGCGCTCGTCGGCGACTTCGCCAACTTCAGTGAGCTGTCGGTGCGGCGCGGCCTCGACGTGCAGGTGTCCAACTCGCACGCCGACTACTTCGTGAACGGCAAGCAGGCGATGCGGGCCGACCTGCGCGCCGCGCTGGTGATCTACCGTCCGGCCGCGTTCTGCACGGTCACCGGCATCTGATCCGGCATCTGATCCATTAACCACGGGCGGGCGCCCGTTTCGAGCGCCCGCCCGGTGAGGGGAGAAACCATGCCCATCATCCAGGGCGGCGAGGTCATCGAAGGCGCCGGGCTCGACGCCCCGCTGTTGTCCGCGGGCGCGCCGGCGAGTGGTGCGAGCGGAACCTATTCGGGTACGGCCGTGGTCGGGTCGCTGCTGATCGACACCACCAACGGCAAGCTCTACATCTGCACGAACGCGACGGCCGGCGCGTCGTTCGCGTGGACGCTGGTGGGGGCGCAGGTCTGATGGCTCTGGAAATGAACACCTCCACGGGACGCGGCGAGCTCGTCGAGGTCGACGCGAAGATGTGGCGCACCTCCGACGGCGAACGGCTGGTGCCCGACGGCGACCCGGATGCGGCGTTTCTGTACTGCACGCCGGGGATGCAGGTGCCGCGCGCCGAGGCCGAGCGCTACCGGCTGCTCGGTGACAGCGACGACCACTCCGCCGAGCCCGAGCCGGACGGCAAGGCAGCGCAGGCCCCGCCGAACAAGGCCCGCAGCCCGCGGCGCAAGTAAGCCGGAGGTGAGCTGATGGCCACGCTCGACGTGCTCACGCTCGACGACGCGAAAGCGGCGCTGAACGTCAACGCCACCAACGTGGATGACGTCGAGCTCGCGTCATGGGTCACCGCCGTTTCGCAGCGGCTCGACAAGCTCGTTGGGCCCGTCGTCAAGCGCACGATCATCGACGAGACACACGACGGCGGGCACCACGAGGTGTTCCTTGAGCACTACCCGGTCCGCTCGATCACGACGCTGACCGAGTACGACGGCATCACGGCGGTGGCGTTGGCCGCAGAGACGAACGCCAGCAGGCCGGAGGATGGCTACCTGCCCGACCGGTACAGGCCGGACCGTGCGCTGCTGTCGAGTCGAATTCGGCGCCGTCGCACTGGCGCCGACGCGATGTTCGCGTCGGGCCGGTCCAATGTCGTGGTGTCCTACGAGGCAGGCCGGTTCGACAGCACCGAGACAGTCGGCGACCGCTACAAGGCAGCGGCTCGATTCCTGCTGATCAACTTCTGGCGTTCACAGGAAGACAGCGTTGGCCAGAGCGCAGAGTTCGACGTCCCCATGTTGTCGTTCCCGGCGTTCGCGATACCGCGTGTCGTGCGGGAAATGCTCGCCGGCGAAGTCCAGGAACCGCGGGTGATGGTCGCATGAGCATCGGAACCACCCTTCCCGCGGTGAAACGCGCGCTGCTCGACGCGCTCGCCGCCCGCCCCGGCCTGTCCGGGGTACAGGTGTCCTACGAAATGCCGCAACGTGCGCTGGCCGGCGAGGCAATCTGGTTCGACGAGGACACCGAAACCGAGGCAGGCATCCCGGTCATGAAGGCCGGCACCAAGAAGGTTGACGAGACGTATGCGCTACCGGTGGTGGTGCAGGTGCTCGTGACCGACGGCCGCGATGCCGAAGTCGCAGACCTACGCGCGGCGGCGCTGCTCGCTGAACTTCAGCAGTCACTAGCCGAAAACCCGCAGGTGACACCGGCGATCCAGTGGGCCGAGCTCGGCGGATGGTCGCACCATGTCGGCCCGATCGGTGACGGCTCCTCGCGCGGAAGCCGGTTCGATGTGCTCGTGAGGGTCCGCGCCCGCCTGTCCCCGTAACCCTGTCCAACTTGCACCCCGCCGCACGCGGGGTGGCTTCGCATGCCCGGGAGCGGATCACATGCGCATTACCTACATCGGCCCGTTCAAGGCGGTCGACGTGCCATCGCTGGGCATCACCGCCCAGCACGGCACGCCGATCGAGGTGCCCGACGAGGCTGCCGCCCGACTGCTGGAGCAGTCGACGATTTGGGCCGAGGCCAAGGCGCCGAAGCCCGCCAGCAAGACCGCCAAGGAGGGTGAGTGATGGCGATCCCGAGCGGGCTGGATGCCCAGTTGATGACCGGCGAGCAAACCAGCTACGCCACCGCGGCCACGGTCGATCGTGGCTACGAGTTCCGGGCCGAAGCGCTGTCGCTGGAAGCGCAGCGCATCGAATCCTCTGGGCTGCGCCCCGGTAAGCGGGTGCTGCGCACCAAGCGGTGGTTCCAGGGGCAACGGTCGGTCGGCGGCGAGATCACCATGGAGCTCGGCACCGTGTCGTTCGGCCGGTGGTTCAAGCACGCGTTCGGCGCGGTGAGCACCGCGCAGCCGGACGCCACGAACGCGCCGACGGTCTACAAACACACGTTCACCCCCGGCCCGCCACCGCCCGGCCTGACGATCCAGGTTGGCCGACCGGACACCGCCGGCACGGTGCACCCGTTCACCTACACCGGCTGCAAGGTGTCAAGCTGGACGTTGTCCAGTGCCATCGGCGAGATTGTCACTCTCGCTGTCACGGTCCTTGGCCGCGACGAAACGACCGCCACGCCGCTTGCCACCGCCAGCTACCCGGCAAACCTCGACCTGCTCACGTTCGTTGAGGGCAGTCTCACCGTGGCCGGCAGCGCGCACGAAATACGGTCGATCAACCTGCAAGGCACCAACGGGCTCGCCGATGACCGGTACGTACACGGCTCGCGGCTGCGCAACGAACCGTTGGAGATCGGCGCGGAAGGCTCGCAGGCCCGGGTCTACAGCGGCACGATCGAGGGCGAGTTCAACAACCTCACCGCCTACAACCGGTTCGTCAACGGCGATGAGGCCGAGCTCGTGTTGCTGTTCGCCGGCGCGAACATCGCCGGCGCGTTCAACTACGAGGTGCGGATCACGGCGAACGTGCGGTTCGACGGCACCACGCCGAACGTGCCCGACGGCAACGTGATCATGCAGACGTTGCCGATCAAGGCCGTCGACGACGGCACCACGTCGATCAAGCTGGAGTACCAGACCACCGACGCGACGGTGTAAGCGGTGCCCGCGCGCGTCGAGATCACGGGCACCGCGGACCTTCGCCGCGCCGCCGCGGACCTCAAGGCCGCGGGGGATGGCCGACTGCGCCGGGAGATGGGTCGCCAGATGCGGACCGCTGCACAGCCGGCCGTCGACGGCGCGCAGAACAACGTGCGCGCGAT
This sequence comes from Saccharopolyspora sp. NPDC050642, assembly GCF_040654735.1. Lineage (NCBI taxonomy): Bacteria > Bacillati > Actinomycetota > Actinomycetes > Pseudonocardiales > Pseudonocardiaceae > Saccharopolyspora > Saccharopolyspora sp. NPDC050642. The sequence goes on from NZ_JBFAIN010000012.1 coordinate 115,946, forward strand.
CGCCTCGACGGCGACCCGTGGCGGCGGCGGGCAGGCCCGGCGCGAGCACGCCATGTCGCGGGTCAGGAACCGCACCGAGCGCGCCACGCGCACGGCGTTCGAAGGCCGCGGGCTGCGTGCGTCGATCGCCCGGGCGGTGCGGGTGCAGATGTCCGTCGGTGGCCGGTCGGCGTCGGTACGCATCCGCACGCAAACCCGCCACCTGCCCAAGGACCAGCGGAAGCTGCCATCGCATCTGAACGATGGCCGCTGGCGTCACCCGGTGTTCGGCAACCGCGACCGGTGGGTGACGCAAACCGCCCGCCCTGCCGGCTGGTTCGAGTCGGCGATGCGCCGCCATGGGCCGAAGGTGCGGCAAGGCGCAGTGAAAGCAGTCAACGACATCATCAGCAAGATTGCGAAATGAGGTAGCAGTGCCACGTGCTGAATTCGAGTTCAGGTTGGGTGAGTCGACCTGGCCCCTGGACTTCGCCGACATCACCATGAGCGAAACCGTGCAGCTGGAAAAGCTCGTCGGCCGCGACATCCCGGGCGTGACCTTCCCCAGACTGGCCGCGCTTTTCACCGAGCAGTCCGCGCTGGCGCGGCACGCGTTTTTCTGGCTGGCGCGGGTGAAATCCGGCGAGAAACTCGGCTACGACTCGCCGGTGCTGAACGTCAAGTGGTCCGATCTGGTTGTGACCTACCTCGGCGGTGACGAGCAGTCGCAGGAAACGCTGGACCCTACCAAGGAGACGCCGCGGAAAGCGTCTCGTACCAAGACCAGCTGACCCGCTACAAGCCGTGGTTTTTGCACCTGTGGCACATGCACCCGGCAGACGCCGGCCGGCTGACGGTCGACGACTTCTGGATGTGCGTGGACCTGGTCGAGGAACACAAGCGCGCCCACGTCGAGGCGCCACCGATTGCCGCTAGGGGGCGATGATGGCAGCCACGCGCGATCTGGTGTTCACCGTGCTTGGCATCGACCGCGCGTCGAAAACCTTCGACAAGGTCGGCGACTCGATCGACCGGATGGGCAACCGCGCCACGAAGGCACTCGCCGGTGTGGCCGGTGGGTCGGCCGTTGCGGCTGCCGGTGTCGCTGCCGCGGTTGGTGCCTTGCCGCTGGCGTTCATCGGCATGGGTGCGGTCGCGCTGCGGGAAAACGCCGCCGTCCGCGGCAGCTTTGAGGATCTGTCCGAGACTGTCCGCACTGGACTGATGGCCGATGCCGCGCCACTGGAATCGGCGTTCGTCGGCGCGGCGGATGAGATGGGCTCGGCGTATGAGGAGCTGCGCCCGCTGATGCGGGACGCCTTCGCCGCTTCGGTGCCCTACGTGGCCACCCTGACCGACGGCGTGGTGGATTTCGCCCGCAACGCGATGCCGGGCATGGTTGCCTCGGTGGAGCGTGCCGGGCCGGTCGTCGACGGCATGGCGTCGCTGATGGCCGACGCCGGTGTCGGCGTCGGCGAGTTCTTCGAGATCGTGTCGACCGGCTCGGAAGACGCAGGGCTCGGCGTCGAGCACCTCGGCCAGCTCGTCGCCGGCGTGCTGCCGGAAGTCGGCGGCGTGCTGGTCGGTCTCACCGGGGTGTGGGCCGAGCACGGCGACGAGGTCGCCGACGTCGTTACCCGGATCATCGGCGTCATCAACGACATGTCCGGCGGTGCGCTGCCGGTGATGTCCTCTGCCGTTGGTGTCGCGCTCGACGTGCTCTCGGGCGTGCTCAACGTCATCGAGCCGCTGGCGGGCGCGCTGGGGCCGCTGATCGGCATGTGGCTGTCGCTGGCGACCGCGATGCGCGGGATCCGCGCCGTGCGCGACGTCGTCTCCGGCGTGGCCACCTCGATGATCCAGTTCAGCGACAACACACGTCGCGCCGCCGGCAGTGGCAGTCTGATGCAGACCGCCGGCCGCGGCATGCTCGGCGTGCTGGGCGGCCCGTTCGGCGTCGCGCTGGCCGCCGCGTCGATCGGGCTCGCCCTGTTCGGGTCGGCCAGCCAGAGCGCGGAGGGCGACCAGCGATCGCTGTCGTCCGCACTGCGCGACTCCGCGGGCGCGTTCGACTCCAATGCCCGCTCCGCCATCATGCAGTCCGAGCAGTACCAGTCCATTGCCGGATCGGTCGAGGCGGCCGGGCTGTCCCACCAGGAGTACATCGACGCTCTGATCAGCGGCGGCCCCGCGCTCGATGGTGTGCGTGCCAAGCTGCAAGGGCAGGTGCAAGCAGCTTACGAGGCACAGGGCAGTTTCACCGGGGTGTCCGGGTCCTTGCGGGAGCAGTCCGACGCGTCAACGGATTTGCTGCTGGCCACCGACGGACTGCGCGGCACCATCGTTGGCGCGATCGACGATCAGCGGCAGTACACCGATGCGGTGTACGGCGCGGACTCGGCGATGAGCCAAGCGGTTCCCGGCGCGGACTCGCTACGCGAGGCGATCAACACGCTGAAGAACTCGACCGCGGACACCGCCGACCGCGTCGACGCGCTCAACGCCGCCTGGCAACAACTGTTCGGCGTGCAAATCTCGATGGACGAGGCCACCGCCCGGTTCGAAGAGGGCCTAGACAACCTGCGGGAATCCCTCGACGGCGTGCGCGGCGGCACAGCCGGCTGGCAAGCGGCACTGTTCGCCGCCGACGGACAGATCAACCTCACCACTGAGGAAGGCCGCGAGCTGCACGACAACCTTGTGCAGCAGGGCGACCAGTATCGGACGCTAGCGCAGACCGCCTACGACACGGCGCTGCGCCAGGGACAGTCGCAGCAGCAGGCCGCCGCCGCGGCGGTGTCCGCGTCGGAGCAGCGCCGCGGGCAGTTCATCGCCGAGGCGATGCAGATGGGGTTCACCGCCGATCAGGCTCGTGCGCTCGCAGACCGGTATTTCGGCATCCCTCGCGACGTGGCCACGCTGATCACGACACCCGGGGCGTGGGACGCGGTGAACGCCGCAGACAGCGTCCGCAACGCCGTGAATGCAATTCCGCGATGGCGCTACGTCGACATCGTGGTGCGTGGCCCCGGGTTGGGGCAAACCAACCCCGGTTCAGGGATTCCGCTGCCGCTGCGCGCGCACGGTGGTCCGGTCGCCTCGCAACGTCCGGTGCTGGTCGGCGAAAGCGGACCGGAGCTGCTTGTCCCGTCCGGGCCGGGCCGGGTTTTGCCGGCGCACGAAACGCGGCGAATGCTCGCGCAGGCCAGCCCGTCCCGCGAGCCGATGCCGCGGGCAACGATCCACATCGGCACGTTCGTGGCGCAGCCTCACCAGTCGCCCTATGACATCGCGGCTGATCTGGACTGGTTTTCTCGTGGGGGTGGGTAGTGGCCGCTGGTGATCTGATCACGACCGATGGGCAGATCGAGTGGCGCGGCGCCCTGCTCGGTGTGGACACCGCGTATGAGCTGGTGCAGTTGGAGGGTTGGCAGGACCTTCCCGACATGCGCGATGGTGACGCCGAGCTGGCCAACCAGCATGGCTACCAGGCCGGGCAACTGCACGCCGACCGACGGATCATCACGCTGTCGTTCGAGCTCGGCGAACGCTCCGAAGCGGACTTCCGGGCCGCCGAGCTCGAACTACGGCGCATCACCGCTCCCAACGAGAACCCTGCCGAGGAACCGCTCGTGGTGCAGTGGCAGGGCACCAAAGCGATGGTGATGGCGCGGTGCGTCCGCCGCTCGATCCCCACCCCGGTGGAGTACTACTACGGGCTCACACGCGGCGCGATCCAATGGCGCGCCACCAACCCGCGGTTACTGCATCTGCCGCAGCAGTCGTTCACCACCAGCCCGCCGACAGCCGGCGGGGGTGGCCTGGTGTGGCCGCTGACATGGCCGCTGGTGTGGGGTTCGGCGCAGTCCGGCGGCGAGCTCGTCGTCACCAACGACGGCAACGCCCACGCCCAGCCGATATGGAGGATCACCGGCCCCTGTACGCGGCCGGTGATCCGCAACGCCGACACCGGCGCCGAGCTCGTGTTCGACTCCACGTACACGCTGCCCGAAGGGCAAACGCTCGTGCTGACCACACAGGACAGATCCGTGCTGCTGTCCACCGGCGTCAGCCGTTCCAACCGGCTGGAACGCCGGCAGTGGTTCACGCTGCCGCCCGGCGACACCCGCGTGCGCTTCGAAACGAGCGACGGCACCGGACAGCTCGAATGCCTCTATTACCACACGAGTTTCTGAGGGGGTTCCCGTGGCCGAACGCCATTCGTGGGCAGTGCAGCAAGTCGCCGGCGCCGGACAGCAGACCGTGGAAGACGGACGGATCACCGTCGCCGCACTCGCGACCCCAAGCGGACAGATCACGTCCCGCAGCGGGTTGTTCCCGGCAGCGGCCACACCCGGCGCAGTGACCGCTACCAACCCGACCGCCAACGGGTTCGTGCACGTCGCGCCGTTCCGCGCCGTGGTGCAGTCCAGCCGCGGCGGGGGCGCCTACATCATGTGCCTGGACGCGGTGAAGGACATCAATGTGCTGGGCACGGCCCCGGCCGATGCGTCCAACCCGCGCAACGACCTGATCGTGTTCCAGCAGTCCGACGCGTATTTCGGCGACGCCAACAGCGACATGGTGGTGCGGCACATCGTCGGCACCCCCGCAGCGACCCCAGTGGACCCAACCGTGACCGGAAGCGCCGACTACATCGTGCGCGCCCGCATCGTGGTGCCGGCCAACGCCACCACGATCACCACCAGCAACATCACGAACTTCGACACGCCCCGCACCGTGGCCGCCGGCGGCATCCTGCCCGTCACCGACGCCACCGCCCGCAGCGGCGTCGCCAACCCCTACGCCGGGCAGGCCGTGTACCGGCTCGACACCAAGCGCGTCGAAGTGCACGACGGCACCGACTGGCGCGTGCCGAGCATCCCGGTGGCGGCCGCCACATCGGAGATCAGCAACCCGATCACCGGACAGCTGATCATGTTGACGTCGACGAACATCGTGCAGCGCTGGACCGGTTCGGCGTGGGTAGATGCGTTTCCGATCGGCGGCACCACCAACGCCACCCGTCATGAAGCGCGGTACTACCGGGCCACGACGCAGCCGGCGCAGGGCATCCCGAACAACGTCGACCAGCGCGTGCACCTGCCCGATGCCGAGTACGTCAGCGATGACGTGTTGGTGGCCGCGGTGTCCGCCGGGACCGAGTTCACGCTGAACCGCTCGGGACTGTGGCACCTGTCGGCCAACATCCGCTACGTTCCGTCGGCGTCGGCCGCGGAACGGGCGGTCGCGATCGGCACCAGCCCGACGTCAAGCCGTTACGGGCAGGCCGGCAGCGACCAGACCGGGGAGCCGGCGAGCCTGTCGTGTTCGACGACGCGCCGTTTCAACGCCGGCGAAAAGGTGTCGGTGTGGGCGTACCAGAACACCGGCGCGACCTTGAACCTGGACCCGTTGGGAAACGGGATCAACTGCTCGTTGGTGTGGCTGCGGGGGTGATCCGGTGGCGCTGCCCGTCTACACCTACGCGATCGCCGACCTGCGCACCAATACCCTGTTGGAAGAGGTGCCGCTCACCTCGGTGCGGTTCAACAAGCCGCTGAACGGTAGCGGCCGGTTCAGCGCCACCTGGAAGCTCGACGAGCGGTCCGGGCACCTCAACCCGCACGACCTTACGATGCCCGCCCGCCGAGTGATCTACGCGTTTCGGGACTCCCGGCCGATGTGGGGTGGAGTGATCTGGTCCCGCTCCTACGATTCCGGACGCGACACCGTCGAGATCGGCGCCGGCGAGTTCTGGTCGTACTTCGACCACCGCAAGGTGCTCCCGGTGCTGCCGCCGACGATGAGCCTGTCGACGGTGGCCGGCCTGTCGACGACGTTCGACAACGTCGAGCAGAACGAAATCGCGCGGCAGCTCGTCAGCCGAGCTCAGGCGCACAGCGGCGGCGACATCGGTATCGAGTTCGACGACTCCACGTCGAACACCCTGCGCGACCGCACATACAACGGCTACGACCTGACCGACGTCGGCGAGGCCCTGCGCAACCTGGCAGGCGTCATCGACGGCCCCGACATGGTGTTCGACGTGCTACCCACCGACACCGGCGCGCCGCGGCGCTTCCTACGCATCGGTGCGCCGTGGCTCGGCCAACAGGGCTCGTCGCATGTGTGGGAGCTCGGCGGCAACGCCATCCGCTACACCTGGCCCACCGACGGCACCCGCATGGCCACCCGCGCCTACGCCGTCGGCGAAGGCGTCGACCTCGGAACTCCGATCGCCGTGCACGAGCAGCCCGAGCGCTACGGCCAAGGGTTCCCGGTGCTGGAGCTGGAGAACAACTACAGCGGCGCCGAGTCCGAGTCGACGTTGGCCGGCCACGCCGAAGCCGACCAGCAAGCCGCCCGCATGCCCGTGGTGCTGCCCACGATCGAGGTGCGCGGCGACATTCCGCCGACCGCCGCGGACATCAACCGCGGCGATGACGGCTGGCTCGTAGTGCCGCCGGATCGGTTCCACCGCAACGGGTTCGAAGGCGCCGTGCGCGTGATCGACATGGATTTCGCGCCATCCATCGACGCCGAGCGCGTGGTGCTGACGTTGGCGCCACTGCTCGACGGCGTGGCGTGAGGGGGAAACGTGGGACAGATCAACCAACCGTCCAACCTGCTCGACCGGATCAAGCGTGCCGAGCAGCAAATCCAGCGGCTCTGGAAGTCCGTGGGGTTGGCGTCGGCCACCATCAGCCGCGGCGGCTTGACGCTGCTACAAGACGCGTTCCTGCGCATGGTTGACGACAACAACACCGAGATCCTGTACGTCGGCCCGGACAACACCGGCAAGCAGGTGCTCACGATCCGCCGCGAGGACGGCTCACGCATCCTGTTCACCCAAGGCGCGCAGCAGTTCGGCCGCGATTTCTGGGCGTTCACCGACACCGCCGGCACCATCGTGGTCTCCGACGACGCCGCAACCGGCAAAGGGCTCGCCCGCCCATGGCTGCCGGTGCCGCTGTACCAGCAGTTCGTTCCGCGCACGATCACCACGCACACCGACGGGCTCGGCGAAACCTACGGATACGCCACGATCGACGCCGCCAAGGTGGGCACCGAGAAGACCCTGTGGGAAGGCCGCGCGTCCATCTCGCACTCGTGGATCACCGTCGATGGCGTGTGGGGGCGAGCACTCGACTCGCCTGCCATCACGTACCGGCTCAAGGTCGGCGGCGTGCAGGTCGGTACGTGGACCGGCGGCGCGTTGGAAACGTCGCAGAAAGGGCCGTTCGACGTCTCGGCGCAAGTCGGCGCGGACTGGGAAGCCGTGGAGCTGACCGCCGCCACGTTGGGAACCGGTGTCATCGCCTGTCAGGTACTCGGCTGCTACCTGCACCAATCCGTCTGAGTCTCACCACTGGAGTGCCCATGACCCCGCCCGACAGCGGCGTAACGATCACGCTGTCCCAGATGTACGGAGAAATGCAGGCCATGCACGGTGAAGTCCGCGAAATGCGAACCGAGCTGCGTGCCGGGCTCGCGACCGTGTCCGACCACGAAACCAGACTGCGCACCCTCGAACGCAAGGTGTGGGCCGCCGCCGGCGCTTCCGGGGTCCTCGGCGCGATCATCACCGCTCTGCTGGCCGCGTACACCAAGAACTTCGGGATGTGATCGCATGACCACCTGGCGCGTCGCACGCAGCCTGGAAACCCTCCGCCAGCAGTTCAACGCGAGGTACCCGACCAGGAACAAGACCAGCGACGGCGGCATAGGCGACGCCGTGCACGCAGCCCGCAGCTCAGACCACAACCCGTGGGTTGGCCCCGCCAGCGACGGCATGATGCTGGTGACCGCTCGCGATTTCACCCACGATCCCGCGTGCGGGATGGACATCGACCGTCTGACCGACGAGCTCGCCGCCTCCCGCGACCCGCGGATCAAGTATCTGATCGCCAACGGCCTGATCCTGGACAGCCGGCCCGGCAACAACCCGTGGAAGTGGATGCCCTACAGCGGCAGCAATCCGCATCGCAAGCACTTCCACATCAGCGTGCACGCCGACGTCGCGCTCGCCGACGACCCGCGCCCCTGGAACCTGCCCAGCCTCACCCGCAACCCCACACCCTCGCCCGCACAGGAAGGACCGGACTTGTCCCCGGAACAAGACCACATGCTGCGCGACATCCTCCAGCAACTCACCGGCTCCCGGACGCCCGGCCAGTTCCCCGGCTGGCCCTCATTCGTCGACGGCACGACCCGGCTCACCCCCGTCGACACGATCCGGCACATCGACGAGCACGTCGTCGAGCTCCGCGACGAGCTCGCCCGCCAGGCCGAGACGCTGCGCGCGCTCTCCACCACGCTTGGCGCGATCCCCGACACGATTCGGGCGGTCCTCGCTGACGCGACCGTGAACGTCGACGTCAATGTGCAAGGGAGCTCGAATGTCTGACCAGCTCACCGCGTGGCTACGCACCACGGTGCCCGCCGCTTGGTCCGCCCTCGTGGCCTACCTGGTCACCGCGGGCGCTCCCGATTGGCTGACCGGCCCGCTCGGCGCGGCCAGTGACGTCTTGATCGTGCCGGTCGTGCTCGGCGCGGTCTACGCACTCGTGCGCGCCGTTGAGTCGCACTTGCCCGTTTGGGCAGCTCGGCTGCTGTTGGGCTCTGCCAAGCAGCCCGTTTACACGCTGGACTCGCCGTCGGCCATCGAGTAGCTTGGCGGCTGCCCGGCCGCTGCACGCCAGCGCCGGGTCCAAAGCGAACGCCCCCGCATCCTTCCGGTTCGCCGGTCGGGTGCGGGGGCGCTTTTGTTGTTCCCGGGGCACTTCCCCTACCTCGGGAACGGTTGCGTGCTGTCGGGGCACACAGGGGTCATACTAGACCATGTGTTCGAACAGCCAGCTCTGCCGCCGAAGGAACCCGGCGACGACCGGTACCGGAAGCCTCACGTACCGGTTCGGGTTCACCTGGCAAGAGCGTTCCTGTACCCGGAGCCGGACAAGCCTGTGGAGCCGCTGCCGGATGGCTGGGACCTCGATGCTGTTATCGAGGGCGAGCTGATCTGCTGGCGACGCGATACCCGACGCCGCTGGTGGGGTGAGGTGCACCTATGTGCACGGCGTGGCACAGGCAGCGGCGGCATCTGGCACACGTGGTGGCTCCCGCAACCCGCGATCGAGCTGATCACCGATCCACCCGCTCGCCGTGGCTGATCTGCACCAGACGTCGCCGAACGGGACGTTGTGCCCTCCTACGCTCCCCGCGGCGTGCCTCAGGATCGGCGTGCCGGGGCATACCTGGGCACCCGGCGCGAGGCTTGCCCGGGACGGAAGGGCCCGGGAGGGCCCGTCAGTCCACTGCCATCGACGATGACCCGCCCCGGCAAGCCCTCCCTCGGACAGAACCGCCGAACTCGGCAGGTGGGGCATGGTCGCCGTCTGGACAGGAGCGATCACCTTCGGGTTGGTCACCATCGGGTGCACTCTTCACCGAGCGACCCGGGACCGCTCGGTCACCTTCCATCAGGTCCACCGGTGCGGCGGGCGCATCCGCTACCGGAAGTTCTGCGAGCGCGAGTGCCGCGAGGTTCCGACCTCGGAGATCACCAGCGCCTACGACTACGCCGGCCGCCTGGTCGAGCTGACCGACGAGGATTTCGCCAACCTCCCGCTCACCAGCGCCCGCCGGCTGGAGATCGGGCAGTTCGTGCCGATCAAGGACATCGATCCCGTGGCGGTGGGCCGGGCCTACTACGTCCACCCCGAGCCACTGGCCGAACGCGCCTACGCCCTGCTGCGCGACGTACTCGCCGAGACCGACCGGGCCGCGCTCGGCACGCTCTCCCTGCGTGGCCGGGAACGGCTGACGATGCTGCGGCAGGAAGGCAGCCTGCTGGTGGCGCACCTGCTGTACTGGCCGGACGAGATCAACCCCGCCTCGGACCACGTACCCCCGGCCGGGGCCGCGCCGCAGCCCGCCGAGCGGCAGATGGCCAGGACACTGGTCGAGGCGATGTCGGGCGATCTCCACCCGGAGCAGTGGCGAGACCGCTACCGGGACGCCATCGAAGCGCGGATCGCAGACAAGCTGGCCGGCCGCCCCACCGAGCCAGAGGCGGTCGCGGAACCGATGTCGGACCTCGAAGCAGCGCTACGGAAATCGATCAACGAGGCGCGCACCGGACGGAAGCGCCCCGCGTCGTAGCCCTGATCGGGTTCGACGCGGGGCGCGTTCGTAGTTTCCGGGTGATCCCGGGCATGAACAACGGCCGTGACGGGCTTCTTTGCTCAGCGTCACGGCCGCGTCTTGGTCTTTGAGCTCTCCGGCTTCCGCCTGCCCTCTTTCGGGGCGCCGAAGTGTTGCGGATCAGATGAGGTGGATGCGTTCGAGTTCCTTGCCGCCTCGGCGGATCAACACCTCATCGCCGTCGATCTTGGTTGTGCGCCACAGCAGTTCGCCGTACCCGACCAGACGGCGTACTGCTTCGGTGATGCTGACCCCTTCACGCTCGGCCAGCGTCCGCAGCGCTTGCTCAGTTTCGACGTTGATGTTGATAGTGACCTTGCTGCCCCGGGCCGCAGTGGAACCGCCTTCGGCCGAAGCCTCTGGCGCCTTGTCACGGCCGGAACGCGACGTACGCCCTGCAGGCGTAGGCATCGCTGGTCCCCCTTTCCTTCGCTTCACGCGAGTTCCCCGATCGCCGAAAGATGCCCCACTCGCGTGAACAACTTTGGAGCCGTGATCAGTATGGCATGCATGCGCGCGAGATACAGCCCCAGTGCATGCCATCCATGGGGATGAACCATAAATTACTGCGACTACAGTAAGTAGTAATACCTTCAGCAATCCGTAATGGATTGGTAGCATCGCCGTACCCGATCCCCCCATGGATCGGGCTAACACAGTTACAACCTGGTCAGTCGCCCCCGAGCTGCTGGCCCTGAACAGGATTGGAGACCACAGGTGCTTTCAAGCACCCCGTGGGCCGGGACGCCCTCCCCGACATCGGCGACCTGCCCGAAAGTCCTCGCCGGACCGGCGCGGACCGGGGTTCTGGGGGGCCGGACATGAACGCCCCGATGTTCAACTCTGACGATGACCTCGCCGCGCCGCCCCCAGTGACGTGGTACTCCCCCAACGGATCAAGCCCGGAGGCACTTCAGCAGCACATTCAGGAAAACGATTCCCCGCAGGGAGGCGACCTCTACCGGCTGGAGGCTCTCCAGGAGCGCAAGCTGCGCTACAAGCTGGGCCTGGTCGCGTGCATCGTGCTCAGCGTCATCGTGGTCGTCGCTCTCGTGATCGCCTTGATCAGCGCGTTGTCCGGTGACGGAGCCGTCGCCACGTCCTTGCTGCAGACAGTCGCCGGGCCCGCGGCCGGCGCGCTGGCCTCGCTGGCGATGTGCATCGGGCCCGCGATCTTCCGCAATCGCGGTTAGATCGGGCACTGCTGGATGGCCGTGGGACTCGGACCATGCCGAGCCCCACGGCCTTTCGCGTCCCGCCGGACTGTGGTTGCGGCAGTCATCGACGGCCCGCAGTCGCAGGTGCAGCACTGAGCCGCCACATCGCATAGTTGCGGGCGAGTCGGGCCCGGTGCTGCATCCCGGGCCCGTTCTTCGTGACGGCCCAGTGAGTCCACATGCCCGCCAGGTACGCGGCGAACGAGGTCAGGTGCTCGCCGGTGATGTCTGCGAACGCAGTCAGGTTGGCGTGCGCCCATGCTTCCGCCGCGCCGGGCTCGTGGCCTGCTTCGACCAGCCGTAACACCAGATACGCGCCGTCGACCCACGGGGCTGCGGCTCCGGGAAAGCCCCAGTCGATCACGTGTACCGCGCCGTCGGGCTCGATGCGGAACTGCTCGCCGTGCAAGTCGGTGTGCGTGAGCCGGTCGCCGTGGGCCAGCTCGGGCAGCTGCGCCGCCCACTGCCGCATGCCCGCAACGTCCCAGCCCTGCACCACTTCGGGTGCCTGCTCGGCGAGGCGGCCCCACCAGTCGGCAGCGCCCCATCGATCCCGCAGCGACCGCAGTTCCATCGCGGGGCATTCGCCGAGCCGGTCGACGACCTCGGCGACGTGCGGCAGGTCCGGCGAACCAGGAGAAAGGTCGGCCGGTCGGCCGGGCAGGTACTCGAATCCGACCACCAGCCACTCGCCGACGTCTTCGGCGAACACCACCGCGGGCGCGATGCCGGCCGCCAGTTGCCCGGCTGTGATTTCGTTGCGTAGGAACCGCATTCGGCGGCTGACGCCCTCGACGCCCTTGACGAACACCCGCCCGGCGCTGGTGTCCAGCACTGCGGCGAGGTCGCTGTTGCGGCCCACGGTGATCTCGGTGGCCGCCGAGACGGGGCCGACGTGCCCTTCTACGGCGTCCCGTACGTGCTCGGGTAGTTCTTGCCAGGTGGTCACGTCGGCCCGTCTCCTTACCTGACCGGTGGTGGCGTCTGATTCTCGGTGTTTTCGTTGCCGTCGACGCCTGATGCCGCGCAGCAACCGTCCTCGGCGTCACCGGGCGAGCACTTGGCGGCCACGTCGGTCCACAGCTCGCCGTCGACCAGGTAGCCGGCGCGCTGGATCGCCTTCACCGTACGGGCCCGAGCTGCAGCGGGGGTGTCCCTGCCGGGTAGCGCGTTCGGGGCGTCGTTGGGCACGTGGTGAATGAACCGCCCCGCGATCCGGTTGCAGAACTCGGCGTACTCGCGGGTGTAGAGAATGAAGGCGTGCCAGCCCTTGTCGACCTCGGGAGTCGGCGCGAGCGGTTCGCTCACGTGGTCAGCCGAGACGGCGAGGAACGCCAGCGCCTGGTCCATGATGCGTTCGCCGTAGTCGATGGGCACCTGGTGCTCGCCGGCGATGCGGGCGGTAAGCCGGTCGAACAGCGTGGGGTCGATCAGGGTTCGTGCTGCTGTCTGCTCGATGACAGCGGTCATGTGGTCCTCCTGCCAGTACGTGTATTGACTTCGGCCGGTGGATCGATGAGCAGCGGGCGCACTGCCCGCGCTGGTGTCCTCCTTTCTTTCTGGCTGGATCGGCAAGGGGTTCCCCGGCGCGGACCGGGGCCGGTTGCAGCCCAACTGCCGCGCGTCGACCCCTGCCACGGGGCGCTCGGACCAGCGGTCCGTCCCGAATCCGCGACCCGCGCCGCGCCGGGGAGCTGGAGAGGATGGAGCCGGGCCACGTCGGGGGGCTTCCGCAGCCCGACACCATCGGTGTGCCCGGCCACCGCTGGGGGTTGGTGGCACTTGGGCACGTGGTGACGGTGGGGGCACCGGTCGGGGGGAAACTGCGGCGCCCCCACCGAGTCAGATGGCGAGGGATCGCAGCGCGACCAGCAGACGGCGCACCATTCCCGGGTGCTGCTGCATCGCCTCGTGGTCGTCGACCGGTAGGCCGGTCTCGATCAGCGGTAGATGTCGGGTTTCCTCGACAGCGAGCGCGTCGGCGAGGTCGCCGCGCATCACGACCGGCTCGCGCAAACGGTGCCGGCCATGGCCGCGGGTTTCCGCGTCGACTCGCGCCACCAGGTAGGCGACCGTCAACGCGCCCTCGCCGCTACCGGCGTGCCGGGCCGGGGCGTAGTAGAACGTCGCCCACAACGCGAGCCCGCCAATTCCCAGCAGGGCCGTTGCGACGAATGCGGCCGTCACCGGTCTGCCCTCACCGAGTCGACGACAACGCGGCTGCTCTCGATCGCCGTGCTACCGCGCAGCTGTTCCCCCAGCTTGTCCATGCTCTTCGCCAGGTTCAGCAGTTCGGCAGAACTCCAGCGGCCCGCCTCGATGTCGTCGACCGCGTACCCGAGCGCAAAGATCGCGCCCCGGATCGTCGTCGCGAGCTTCGCGAACTTCTGGCGTTCCTCCGGGGTCATCGTGCACTCGCCATCGGCGGCAGCCCGACGCGCGTCCGCACCGCGGCGTTGCAATCCGGGCAGGTGCCCCACAACCACGCGGTGTCGCTGGTCTCGGCGGTGAGGCTCTGCTCGCACAGCGTCGTGATCTCAGTGCCGTCCGGGTAGATCGACGCGCCCGGCGGGTGCTTGTCAGCGCTCGCGTGCCGCTGACCATCAGCCGGAACCCAATGGAAGGGGTGCGGCTGGTACGTCGCGCCAATGCTGGTCATGGCGATGACTGTGACGCCCAACCGAGCAACGAATCAAGCAATTCAAGAAATTTCTGAGCAACTACGCCCAACCGGGGTAGTCATCCTGCGTCGAGTGGAGTCAGGGCCGTGAACGACCCTCGATTGGGCGTTGACCATTGCTTCAGTTGCTTGCAGGATGCTCGATGTTTCGACAATCTGGAGGGGCTATGAAGCTCACGTTCTTGGGGACTACCAGCATCAACGGCTCGTGCCCGAACTTGTACGCCACCGACCGTGGCACCTTTGTCGTGCAGGGCTACAAGATCGACGACCCGGAAGCCCTTGCAGCACTTCGCGAGCGAGGCATGCCGGAAACGGAAACCGCGGTCGAGATTCCCGCCGGACTGCTGCGGTTCGCACCGAAGGACACCTGATGACCCGGCTCGTACGCGGCGCGGACTTCGGGCGGCTGTTCGAGATCTTCACGCGCTCCGCCTGGCGCTGGGAATGCCAACCCGAGTACCGGGAACCACACGAGGCCGAGGCGTTCCGGCAGTTCCTCGCGGGCGAAACGCCCGACATGTCGTTCACTGCGGATTGGCTGGCTAACGTCCGGCAGGCAACCGCAGCGGGGCGGCGCTTCGAACGGGTGCGGGTGCTCACCGAGCCGCTGACCGACTACCTGCGGTTCGAGATGTTCGCGGCACCGGGCAACGCCACGGCGGGCGAAGACATCCGCGTCATGTCGACCACGGCCGCCGTCGAGCACAACCTGCCCGATCACGACTTCTGGTTGTTCGACGACGAGTTGGTCGCGATCATGCACTTCGACGACCACGGCATGATCGCCGCCGAACTGGTCGACGATGCCGGCACCGTGGCGAAGCACAGGAGGTGGCGCGAGATCGCCTGGAGTCATGCGGCACCCTTTGAAACGGTCCTGACCCCCTGACCCGACGAGATGAACCTGTGAGCACACCCGAACGGCACAAGCTCGAATTCGGCGATCGACTCCGCGAACTTCGGGAGCGCGCCGGCTACTCCGGCAGGGAGTTCGCCAGCGCCGCCGGTTGGCAGCCGTCCAAGATCTCCAAGATCGAGAACGGCAGGCAGCTCCCGACCGACGCCGATCTGCTGATCTGGGTGCGACTCACCGAAGTTCCGGAGCCGAGGGCCACTGAGTTCCGCGACGAGTTGCGGACGATCCGGCTGGAGTCCTCCAGCTGGAAGCGGCAGCTGCGTACCGGGCACCGGCGACGGCAAGAGCGTAGTCGCGGTATCGAGGCCGAAGCAGGCACGATCCGCGCGTTCGAGCTCGTCGTCGTGCCCGGTCTCGTGCAGACCGCCGACTACGCCCGCCACGTGTTCAGTTCGGCCGCCGCGCTACAGCAGGTGCCGCACGACACCGACGCCGCCGTGCAGGTTCGCCTGGAGCGGCAGCACGCGCTCTACGACTCGGCCAAACACGTCGAACTGCTCATCGCCGAGTCGGCCCTGCGGTACTTCGCCTGCCCGCCGCAGACGATGGTGGCGCAGATCGACCGGCTGATAGCCCTGTGCGGATTGGCAACCGTCCGGTTCGGCATCATCCCGCTCAACACCCGGTTGCCTCACATCCCGGCCAGCGGATTCTGGATCATCGGCGACACCGTGTTCGTCGAAACCGTCAACACCGAGATCAGCACGGACGACCCCGACGACGTCGCTCTTTACAACCGGCTCGCCGACAGCCTGTGGCAGGCCGCGGTCGAAGGCGATGATGCGCGACGGCTGCTCGTGCAGATCTCCACGGATATCGCCCAGCTACCCGATCCACCGAGTACGAAGGACTGACCGTGTTCACCAACTGGCGCAAGTCCACCAAGAGCCTGCACAACCCCGAACAGTGCGTCGAGGTCGGTACCGCCCCCAACGCGACCGGCGTGCGCGACACCAAGGACCGCGACGGCGGCCTGCTCAGCTTCACCAAGGAGCGCTGGACGGACTTCCTCGCCGCGGTGAAGGCGGACGAGTTCAACGCTTGAACCACGACACCGCGAACAGCCCCCGGCATTCCTGCTGCCGGGGGCTGTTCCATTCCGTACGTTGCTCGGTCAGCGTTTGAGCTCTGGCCGATCAATTCGGGTTGCTCTCGCCCGCACGGTTCCCGCTTGCGGCAACCGCACCTCGAGGTAGCGACGGACCCCGAACCCGTTGCGCATCGGGTAGTCGCGCTCCCCGCCGGCCACGTCCAGCACCGTCTCCAGCGCCGCCTGGATCGCTTCGGCCTCTGCCGAGCTGTCCGCCATGATCCGGATTCGAGCTGTCACCGGCCCACCTCGCTCAGCTCCAGGTGGTAGGACTGGCAGCAGGCGATTGGTGACCTGCTCGAATGCTCGTGAAGCATGCTTGCCCCATATCTGCCCCAGAAGAGAGGGCTAACGGGCAGGTTAAGAGCATCTTGACTGTGACAGTGTTGGTGTCACACTCTGGGTGGAGCACCTGCCGCAACGAGGAGGCACGCCACACATGTCCGAGGCGTTCGTCTACGACGCGATCCGCACACCACGCGGTCGCGGCAAGAAAACCGGGTCGCTGCACGGGGTGAAGCCGATCAGCCTGGTGGTGGGCCTGATCCAGGAGCTGCAGCGCCGCCACCCGGACCTGGACCCCGCGCTGATCGACGACGTCGTGCTCGGCGTGGTCTCGCCCGTCGCCGACCAGGGCGGCGACATCGCCAAGACCGCCGCGCTGGCCGCGGGCCTGCCCGACACCGTCAGCGGCGTGCAGATCAACCGCTTCTGCGCGTCCGGCCTGGAGGCCGTCAACATCGCCGCCCAGAAGGTGCGTTCCGGCTGGGAGGACGCCGTGCTCGCCGGCGGCGTCGAATCCATGTCCCGGGTGTCGATGGGCTCCGACGGCGGAGCCTGGGCGATGGACCCCGAAACGAACTTCGCCACCTCCTTCGTGCCGCAGGGCATCGGCGCCGACCTGATCGCCACCATCGAAGGCTTCGATAGGTCCACTGTGGACGCCTATGCCGCCGAGTCGCAGACCCGCGCCGCCAAGGCCTGGGCCGACGGCCGCTTCGCCCGCTCCGTGGTCCCGGTGACCGACCGCAACGGCGTCACCGTCCTCGACCGCGACGAACACATCCGCGCCAACACCACGGCCGACAGCCTCGGCGGGCTGAAGTCGTCCTTCGCCGACATCGGCGAGCTCGGCGGATTCGACGCCGTCGCGCTGCAGAAGTACCACTGGGTGGAGCGCATCGACCACGTCCACACGGCCGGCAACTCCTCCGGCATCGTCGACGGCGCCGCGCTGGCGCTGATCGGCAGCGAATCCCTCGGCGAACGCACCGGGCTGCGCCCCCGCGCCCGGATCGTCGCCGCGGCGCTCAGCGGCGCCGATCCGACGATCATGCTGACCGGCCCCGGCCCGGCGGTCCGCAAGGCGCTGGCCAAGGCCGACCTGAGCATCGACCAGATCGACCTGATCGAGATCAACGAGGCCTTCGCCGCGGTCCCGCTGAAGTTCATGAAGGAATTCGGCGTCGCCCACGACAAGGTCAACGTCAACGGCGGGGCCATCGCCATGGGCCACCCGCTGGGCGCCACCGGGGCGATGATCCTGGGCACCCTCATCGATGAGCTGGAACGCCGCAACCGGCGCTACGGCCTGGCCACGCTCTGCATCGGAGGCGGCATGGGGATCGCGACTGTCGTCGAACGGATCGGCTGAAGGACACATCACACATGAGCGAGCAGAACACCATCCGCTGGGAGTCCGACGCCGACGGCATCGTCGTGCTGACCCTGGATGACCCGCAGCAGCAGGCCAACACCATGAACGAGCGCTACCAGCGCTCCATGGACGAAACCCTGCAGCGCCTGGAAGCCGAGCGCGACAACATCACCGGCGTCGTCCTCACTTCCGCGAAAAGCACCTTCTTCGCCGGCGGTGACCTGCGCGAACTGGTCCAGGCCCGCCCCGGCGACGCCGAACGGGTCGCCGAAACCACCACCGGCGTCAAACGGCAGCTCCGCCGCCTCGAAACCCTCGGCGTGCCGGTGGTCGCCGCGCTCAACGGCACCGCCCTCGGCGGCGGCCTGGAGATCGCGCTGGCCTGCCACCACCGCATCGCGCTGAAGGACCCCAAAGCCCGCTTCGGTTTCCCCGAGGTCACCCTCGGCCTGCTGCCCGGCGCCGGCGGCGTGGTCCGCACGGTCCGCCTGCTGGGCATCGCCGACGCGCTGCTGAACGTGCTGCTGCAGGGCCAGCGGCTGCGCCCGGAGAAGGCCGCGGAGATCGGCATCGTCGACGAGCTCGTCGACACGCCGGAGCAGCTGATCGCGGCCGCCAAGGACTGGATCAAGGCCAACCCCGAGGCGGCACAACCCTGGGACCGGCCGGGACACAAGATTCCCGGTGGCACGCCGTCGAACCCGAAGTTCGCCGCCAACCTCCCAGCGTTCCCCGCGAACCTCCGCAAGCAGCTCAAGGGCGCGCCGCTGCCCGCCCCGCGCAACATCCTCGCGGCCGCGGTGGAAGGCGCGCAGGTCGACTTCGACACCGCGCTCGCCATCGAGGGCCGCTACTTCGTGGAGCTGGTCTGCGGCCAGACCGCCAAGAACATGAGCAAGGCGTTCTTCTTCGACCTCCAGCACATCAACTCCGGCGGCAGCCGCCCGGACGGCGAACCCGAATGGCGCGCGAAGAAGGTCGCGGTGCTCGGCGGCGGCATGATGGGCGCGGGCATCGCCTACGTGTGCGCCAAGGCCGGCATGCAGGTCGTGCTCAAGGACATCTCGCTCGCGGCGGCGGAGAAGGGCAAGGACTACTCGGCGAAGCTGCTGGAGAAGGCCATCGCCAAGGGGCGTTCGACGCAGGCCAAGGCGGACGAGCTGCTGGCCCGGATCACGCCCACCGACCAGATCGACCCGATGACCGGCTGCGACCTCGTCATCGAGGCCGTCTTCGAAGACCCGAAGATCAAGCACCAGGTGTACTCGGAGGTGCAGGAGGTAATCGACGGCGACGCGCTGATCGCCTCCAACACCTCCACGCTGCCGATCACCGACCTCGCCGAGGGCGTGCGCCGCCGCGAGGACTTCATCGGCCTGCACTTCTTCTCCCCGGTCGACAAGATGCCGCTGGTCGAGATCATCTGCGGCGAGCACACCAGCGACCGGGCCCTGGCGCGCGCGTTCGACGTGGTGCAGCAGATCAACAAGACGCCGATCGTGGTCAACGACAGCCGCGGCTTCTTCACCAGCCGCGTCATCGGCACGTTCGTCAACGAGGGCGTCTCGATGCTCGCCGAAGGCGTGCACCCGGCGTCCATCGAGCAGGCCTCCGCGCAGGCCGGATTCCCGGCGCCCGTCCTGCAGCTGTTCGACGAGCTGACCTTGACGCTGCCACGCAAGATCCGCGACGAGACCAGGCGCGCCGTCGAGGCCGCCGGCGGGACCTGGACGCCGCACCCGGCCGAGCTGGTGCTGGACCGCATGGTCGACGAGTTCGACCGCAAGGGCCGCTCCAGCGGCGCCGGTTTCTACGACTACGCCGATGGCAAGCGGGTCGGGCTGTGGCCGGGACTGGCCGAGCACTTCGGCTCGGCCGAGCGTGATCCGTCCGAGGTGAGCCTGACCGACCTCAAGGAACGGATGCTGTTCGTGGAGGCGCTGGAAACGGTCAAGTGCCTCGACGAGGGCGTGCTGCGGTCGGTGCCGGACGCCAACATCGGCTCGATCTTCGGCATCGGGTTCCCCGCCTGGACCGGCGGAGTCGTGCAGTACATGAACGGCTACTCGGGCGGGCTGGCCGGATTCGTCGCGCGCTGCCGGGAACTGGCGGACCGCTACGGCGAGCGGTTCGAGCCGCCGGCCTCCCTGATCCGCCGCGCAGAGGCGGGGGAGCCGTTCGACCTCGGCGAACCCGACGGGGACATCGTCGCCGCCACGGCGGCGTGACGAGCGAGGCTTCGCAGCCGTCGAACTCGCGGACGTGAAAAGGCGCCGGGCCAACGCGGGCCCGGCGCCTTTTCCGCTGCTCAGCGCTTGGGGTGGTCGACGATCGGCGCGTTGACGCAGTGGTTGATCTGCGGCGACAGGATCGGGACCACGGCGCCGAGGACGGCAACGTTGTTGCCGCACAACTGCACCGGAACGGCGCTGACGTTGTTGTCGTCGAGCAGGTTGATGCCGTTGTTGTTCGCGCTGTCGGCGAAGGCCGGGGAGGCGATGGCCATCATCGCAGCGGCGGCTGCGGCAACACCAGCAATACGAGCACCGGTACGCACTGTGCTTCTCCTTAGGTGACTGAACATTGCGGGTTCATCCCTTGCGGCGACCGGGAAAACGCGGGAACAGGCCCCGTGCAACGGCGACCGCGCGGCAGAGTTTGCGCCATGCCCGCAGGCGAAGTCGAACCGCTCCGGGCGTGTTCCGGCAAGTTCCCACGATGGAGTGAGAAATCCATTGTGGAGCGTTACTTGTTCGTTGTGCGGAAACGAAAAAGTGGTCCCGGAACGATGTCCGGGACCACTTGATCCGATCGTGCTCAGCGCAGCGCGCGGGCCACGTCGCCGATCGACGGGAGCTGACCGGTGATCCGGTGCACCGGAGCCTTAGGAAGGCCGCCGGTGACCTGCTGCGCGACGTCCCTCGCGCCGCCGCCGAGGCCGCTGTTGAGCTCCGACGTCACCGGGGTCTTCTCGATCGCAGGCACGAGCTTCTCGGGCTGCGGCAGGGCGACCTGATTACCGGAGTTCTGCAGCGGGTTGCGCTCCAGAGCGGGGGCGACCGCGCCGACCGGGTTGGCCAGCGGTTCCGTCGCGTAGCCCTGGGCCGCGGTCAGGTCGACCGCGGTGTCCAGCGTGGACATGCCCTGGTGTCCGGGCTCGCGCGGCCCCACCTCGGCGTCCAGCAGCGTGGCTTCCGGAATGCGTCCGGAGGCCACACCGAGGTGGTCCGGGGTCACCGAGCCGCCGATGGTCGGGCGGGTCTTCGCCATCTGCTCGACGCGGGTGGTCTCGGCGAAGACGTGGCCGAGCACCCGGTTCGGCTTGCCGGGCGCGAGCACCGGGCGGCCGTCCCGCAACTCACCGCCAATCCCGTGGCCGGTGGTGGTGATGTCCGCGCCCACCTTCTTGACCAGGTTCGGGGTGTTCGCGTACAGCTGGGTGTCCGCGCACGGAGCCTTCGTCGGGCTGTACCCGGGCCCGTTCTGCATCTGGCAGGCGTTCAACGGGGCGAGGACCCCGATGTTGTCCGGAACGGACGACAGGTCCGGCTTCGGGAGGTCGGTGCTCTCCGCGGCAGAGGCGGCACCGGTCCCGACTGCGGCGAACCCCGCGGCCACAACGGCTGCCTTTACTGTGCGCGTGGTCCAGGGGCGCAAACTGTTCTCCTTGGGTCTGACGTGTTGGCACGGCTGACTCGGTATCGGAGAACGTCCGGTGGATCTTGACCCCCAACTCTCGATCACCGCCCGAACGAGTGAAATTCGAGAGGTGCGACCCGCTGCTCAGGTCAGAACCTCGGCCCCTGCTGCCCGGCATTCCGACCCCGCGACCTCGCGCCGACAACACACTCGCGGCGCTCCAGTTCGGGGACGGATGACAGGAAGGTTCCCATGCTCCAAGGGTGCGGGCGTGCGCTCGGCGTGAGGTGACAGGAAGGTTCCCATGCTCCAAAGGCGCAGCCCTGCGCTCGGCGTGGAGTGACAGGAAGGTTCCCATGCTCCAACCGGCGCCCCCGGGGCCATCGGCGGCTGGGTCGCCTTGCGGGCGGGTGGTGTCAGGGGACCGGGGTGAGGCTCGGGGCGAACAGCGCCATCAGGTGTCCGGTGGCTTGTTCGGCGGTGATCTCCGGGCGGCGGTCCCGCCACAGGGCGAGGCGTTCGCAGGCGCCGATGATCGCCTCCGCGAACGCCTCCAGCTGCACCGGATCGAGGTCGGGGCGCGCGGCGCCCATCAGCCCCGAGGTGAACTCCATCTGCTGCATGCGGATCGATTCCAGCTCGCTGCTCACCGATGAGCTCGGCACCGCGGACTCGTTGCGCAGCAGCGCCCACGCCTGGGCGTGGTCGTCGCTGAACTTGAAGAAGGCCAGCAGGCAGTCGTGCAGCAGTTGCTCGGGGGTGGCTGCGCCGGCCGCCGCGACCGTGGTCGCTTCCAGCAGCTCGCGCTTGGCCCGCTGCAGGCAGGCGAGCAGCAGCCCTTCTTTGGAGCCGAAGTACTCGTAGAGCATCGGCTTGGACAGGCCGACCCGTGCCGCGATGTCGTCCATGGACGTGCCCTGGTAACCGTCCGCCGCGAACACCTGCTCGGCGACGGCGAGGATCTGGCGTTCCCGCTCGGCTCGGGGCATCCGCTTGCGTCCGGTGGTCGGTGCCTGCTGCGTCTCCACGGAAACACCCTACCGCAAGTAACCTACTCGTAGTAAGCTACTGCCGGGTAGTCAGTCGTTCCGGTGTCGGAGGAGGACCTGATGGTGCAACGGCAAACGCAGGACCAGCGCAAATACCGGACTTCGGTGATCATCGTCGGGACCGGCTTCTCCGGGCTCGGGATGGCGATCAGGCTCAAGCAGGCCGGGATCAGCGACTTCATCGTGCTGGAGAAGTCCGCCGACCTCGGCGGCACCTGGCGGGACAACACCTACCCGGGCTGCGCCTGCGACGTGCCGTCCCTGATGTACTCGTTCTCCTTCGAGCAGAACCCGTCCTGGTCCCGGATGTTCGCCAGGCAGGGCGAGATCTCCGACTACCTGCAGCACTGCGCGGACAAGTACCGGGTCCGCGACCACATCCACTACGGCGTCGAGTTCACCGGCGCCGAGTACGACGAGGACGCCAACACCTGGACGGTGTCCACTGCGGACGGAACCGAGTACGAAGGCCGCGCGCTGGTGTCCGGCGTCGGCGCCTTGCACATCCCGAGCTACCCGGAACTGCCCGGCGTGGAAGGCTTCGAGGGCGAGGTGTTCCACTCCGCGGAGTGGAACCACGACTTCGACCTGGCGGGCAAGCGGGTCGCGGTGATCGGCACCGGGGCTAGCGCCATCCAGTTCGTGCCGCGCATCGCCAAGGAAGTGGCGCAGCTGCACCTGTTCCAGCGCACCCCGCCGTGGATCCAGCCCAAGCCCGACCGGCCCATCCCGGAGTCGGTGCAGCGCCTGTTCCGCAACGCCCCGCTGGTCCAGCGGGCCGCCCGCTCGGCGCTGTACTGGACTCTCGAAGCGCGCTACTTCGCGGTGTTCAACCGCCGCCTCGGCAAGTTCGCCGAGCAGCTGTCCAAGCGGTACATCCGCAAGGCGGTCAAGGACCCGAAGGTGCGCGCCGCGGTGACCCCGGACTACGCCATGGGCTGCAAGCGGATCCTGCTCTCCAGTGACTACTACCCGGCGCTCAACAGGTCCAACGTGGACCTCGTGACCAGCGGGGTGGCCGAGGTCCGGTCGCGATCCGTGGTCACCGGCGACGGCGAGGAGCACGAGGTCGACGCGATCATCTACGGCACCGGCTTCCACGTCACCGACGCGTTCGACCACCTGAGCATCGTCGGCCGCGACGGGCGCAAGCTGCAGGACGCCTGGCGCAACGGGATGGAGGCCTACCTCGGCATGACCGTCTCCGGCTTCCCGAACCTGTTCTTCCTGCTGGGGCCCAACACCGGGCTCGGGCACAACTCCGTGGTGTTCATGATCGAGTCGCAGATCAACTACGTACTCAGCTGCCTGCGGCCGATCTGCCGCGACGAGATCGGGCAGATCGACGTGCGGAAGTCGGTGCAGGACGCCTTCAACGCCGAGATCCAGTCGGAACTGGCCGACGAGGTGTGGTCGGCCGGCGGGTGCCGGAGCTGGTACCTCGACGAGAACGGCGTCAACCGCACGATCTGGCCCGGATTCACCTGGAAGTACTGGCAGCGCACCCGGAAGGCCGACCTCGCGGACTACGAGACGACCGCCGGTCGATCCCGTTGAAGCTTCGCACGGGCGTTCGATATAGTGGTGGCGTCACTGTCGAACAGCCCCGAAGGGGCTCACCCTTGAGCAAGGGGTGGCGATGTCACCGCTGTCGTCCGATGAGCTGCGCGGAATCCGCGAAGAGCTGAACGCCGGAACCACGCCGACGGTGTGGTTCACCGGCTCGGCCGTGGGCGTCCAGGAAGGCCGCTCCGGCAAGGTCGTCGCGCTCGGCGAACCGGCCGAGGGCGACTTCATCCAGGTCCGCCCGGCCGGTTCGAAGGACGTGCTGTCCTTCTCGGCCGCGGAGGTCACGAAGGTCAAACCACCCCGCAAGAAAGCGGCGCCACCCGAGCCACCGGCGAAACCCGCCGCGAAGCCACGCCCTGCCACCCCGGCTCCGGCTGCGGCGAAGCCACCGGCGGCGCAGGAGAAGCCCGCCGCTGCGGTGAAGCCTGCCGCTCCGGCGAAGCCCAAGGCAGCCGCGGCTCCGGCCGCCGCGTCGGCGAAGCCGGCTGCGGAGTCGGCGGCACGCCGCAAACCACGGCAGGCGAAGCCGATCGGCGGGGCGACGGTGACGCTGACGGCGGACCAGGACGGCCAGTGGAGCGTCGAGGTCAGCGCCGGCAAGAAGCGCGTCGTGCGCCCGACGCCCGTCGCCGCGAACGCGGTTGCGCAAGCGGCGAAGGCGCTGCACGACGACGTCGCGGCAGCGGTGGAACCGCTGATCGACGCCGCTCGCGAGCAGCAGCGCCTGCGCGTCGAGCAACTTCGCTCGGAGCTCGCCGCAGCGCAGGCGGCGCTCGACGAACTCGGGAACTGAGCCCCACTGCGCTGAGCCGGATTTCCGTGTCCGAAGCTCGCCAGCATCTGTCGTCGCGCTCCGATTCACTCATGCCAGGCATCAGGCCGGGACATGGTGAAGAGGAGCTCGATGACCGAAACGTTGTCGCGGCGGCGCGGCTCCAGCGGGCAGCTCACCGCGCTGCTGGGTGGGATGTTCCTCGGCAACGTGGACGTGGCCATCGTCAACGTGGCCGCGCCGTCGGTCCGCGATGACCTGGCCGCCTCGGGCGCCGAGCTGGAGCTGATCGTCTCCGGGTACGCGCTCAGCTTCGCGGTGCTGCTGATCACCAGCGCACGGTTGGGCGAGATGCGCGGCTACCGGCGGATTTTCCTCCTCGGTCTGGCGGTCTTCACGCTCGCGTCGCTGGGCTGCGGGCTCGCGCCAACACCCTTTCTGCTGGTGTGCGCGCGGATCGTGCAGGGCGCCGGGGCGGCGTTGATGACCTCGCAGGTGCTGACCGGAATCCAGCTGAACTTCCGGGACGACGAACGCACCCGAGCGCTGGGCTTTTACGCGGTGACCCTCGCGGGCAGCGCGGTGATCGGGCAGGTGCTCGGCGGTCTGCTGGTCTCCGCGGACCTGTTCGGCACCGGGTGGCGTCCGGTCTTCCTGATCAACGTGCCCATCGGCGCGGCCCTGTTCGTGACCGCCTGGTTCTTCCTGCCCGCGGACCAGGGACGCAGCACGGAGCGGCTGGACCTGGCAGGAGCGGCGGTCTTGGCCGCGGCGCTCGCGTTGTTCATCGGCCCGATGATCCTGGGGCGGGAGATGGGCTGGCCGATGTGGATGCAGTTGTGCTTGGCGGCCAGCCCGCCCGCGTTCGCGCTGTTCGTCGTGGTCGAACGCCGCGCCGCTCGACCACTGGTCGAGCTGGGGCTGCTGCGGCGGGCACCGGTGGCGTGGGCGATGGTCGCGCAGACCACAGTGCGGGCCACCTACTTCGCGCTGCTGTTCGTGCTGGCGCTCCACCTCCAGCAAGGGTTGGGGGAGAGCGCAACCTATTCCGGGCTGGTCCTGGTGTCCTGGGTGGCCGCCTTCGGCGTCTCGGGCCCGCTGCTCGGCAGGATGCCCGCGCGCTTGAGGAGATCGGCGGCACCGGCCGGGAATCTGCTGCTCGCCGCTGCTTTCGCTGGGATCGGCTCGGGCCGGTGGTGGGCCGCCACGGCCAACGGGCCCGTGCTGATCGTCCTGCTCGGTCTCGGCGGGCTGGGGTACGGGGCGGCGTTCAGCGCCACGCTCGACCACCTGACGAGCGTCGTCGAAACCCGCCACGCACCGGACGTGAGCGGACTGTTCAACACCACGTTGCAGATCGGTGGTGCCGTGGGCGTCGCAGCCTTCGGCGCGATCTACCTGGATCTGGCGCCGGCGAGTGGACCGGAAGCGGTGACCGCCTTCAGCACAGTCGCCTTCGCACTGGCCGCCGCGGCGCTGGCCGCAGCGGCATGTGCCCAGCTCGCGATCCGAACCACCAACCCCCGGCAACCGCCGGAAACCTGATGCGAGCATGGGAACCTTCCTGTCACCCACCAGCCGGGCAGGTGCTGTGACCAGGGGTTTTCCGGAGGCATCCGGTATCGAACGAACGGCGCTCGCCGCCGCGCAGGAACGCAGCCGGCGAGCGCCGCCAGTCGTGTGCCGGGTTCGTCAGTTCTCGATGTCGGTGGTGGCGGTCATGGTCTGCTTGCCGCGGTCGGTGGGCGGGATGCGGTCGTAGGCGGCGGGGTCGAGGTGCTCGACCTGGCCGCTGGCGACCGAAGAGAGGATCCCGTCGAGTCCGATGTAGACGGCTCGGGTCAGCATCGCTCGATGCTGCTCGCCCAGCGTCTGGGTCTGGCCGCGAACCTCGAACAGCACCGCACCGCTGCCGTTGAGCTGGAACGTGCCGAGGCCGGTGCCCGGCAGGTTGGTGTCCTGCGGGTAGAGCGTGATGTTGCCGAACTCAGGATTGCGGTTGGCCGCGGCCTGCAATGCGTTGTACGCGGCCACGTTGAGCTGCTTGGAGTACTCAGGCCGGAAGGTGTCGGCGAACTCGGCGTACGCGGCGCCCTCCGGGGTGGCGGGGTCGGCGACGAACTTGCCGGACAGGCTCAAGGTCACGAACCGGTCGGTACCCGGAACCGTGTAGCAGGCGCCCTGGTGGTGCAGGTCGATGTAGGTGTCGACCGCGCCGAACTCGGCCTGCAGCGAGCGGTAGACGTCGCGCACCGCCTGCGTCTCCGGGCTGATGAACCAGCCCGGCCGGTCGCTGCTGCCGGGGAAGTCCTGCGGCTGCGGCTGGTAGTCGAGGTCGGGGTTGTAGTCCCGGTTGACGTCGAAGCCGGGCCGCTGCGAGTAGTCGTCGCCCTGCCGGGGCTCGGTGTAGTAGTTCCAGGACGGTGGCGCGGTCGCCAGCTGCGGGAAGCGCGCCTGCACCTCCTGCCACGTCATGTCGTTGCCGCGGCGATCGAGCGCGGCTCCGTCCGGGTTGATCTTCGGCATCGCGACCACGGTCAGCTGCTCGCGGATCTGCTTGGCCCGGCTGGAATCCGAGGTGCCCAGGAAGTCGAGCAGGTCCAGCACCGCATCCGGCCCGGTCTTCTCGTTGCCGTGGATCTCGGCGGTGACGAGCACGACCTTCGGGCCGGTACCGACGCGCGCGAGGAGCATCTCGCGGCCCCGGTTGGATTCGCCGACGGTTTCCACCGCGACGCGACCCGCGCTCACCCGCTCGATCCGGTCGAGCTCGACGAGGACCTCGTCGTAGCTGGTGAACTCGCTGATCGGGTTCTCCCGGGGCTCCTCGCTGCACGGCGGCGGGGCCGCCATCGTCAGCGGTGCGGTGGCGGCTGCGGGAACGAACGCCGATCCCGCGACCACGGCCGCCAGTGCCAGTGCTCGCATCCGATTCATGCAGAAACTCCTCGCCGTCGCAGTGACGGCCCAAGCCAAACTGATCTAGGCGAAAGCCACAATCGGCCATGAGTGCGCATCTCGGACTTCTTGGACCGGATGGACAAAGCATGGTCGCGGGGCCTATCAAGAACTCGTGCGAGTCTCGGTTGAATCCCCCGCCAAGGGCAGGACGGCGTTGCAGCACCGGTCTTTTCGGCTTCTCCTGGTAGCGACCGTCGGCGGTTTCGCCGGATATGTGCTGCTGATGCCGGTCCTCCCGCTGTGGGCGGTCGCGGGCGGTGCGGGCGAGGTCGCGGCCGGGGCGACCAACGCCGTCTTCATGCTCGTGACGGTGCTGACCCAGCTGGGCATGCCATGGCTGCTCAAGCGCATCGACCACCGAATCGCTTTCGCGCTGGGCGCGATGCTGATCGGCTTGCCCACACCGCTGTACGCGCTGTCCAGCGAGCTGTGGCTGCTGCTCGGCGTCTCCAGTTTGCGAGGAGTCGGCTTCGGCCTTCTCACCGTGACCGGCGCCGCCCTGGTGGCCGAGCTCGTGCCCGCTGCGCAACGCGGGCGGGCGGCTGGGCTCTACGGGTTGTCGATCGGGCTGCCGAACGTCCTCTTCCTGCCCGCCGGCGTGTGGCTGACGCAGACGATCGGCTTCGTCCCGCTGTTCTGGGTCGCCGGGGCACTACCGGTGGCTGCGACCGCGGCGGCGCTGGGCATGTCGCGAGTGCGGGCCAAGACGGTGGAGCGGTCCGGCACCTCGGCGTTCCCGCTGGCGCTGCTGCCGTCGTGGACCGTCATGACCACGGCCGCGATCGCAGCCGGCGGGCTCACAGCGTTCCTGCCGCTGGCCATCGCAGGATCGGTGGCCCCGGCGGCGTTGCTGGCCTTCGGCACCGCCACGATGCTCGGCCGGTGGGCCGCCGGACAGCTCGGCGACCGGCTCGGGCACAACCGGGTTCTGGTGCCCGCGGTGCTGCTGGCCGCCTTGGGCACTGGCCTGCTCGCGGTCGCGGCGTGGGGTGCGGACCCGGTGGCGCTCGTCGGCGCGGCTGCCTTCGGGGCCGGGTTCGGCGCGGTGCAGAACATCACCCTGGTCGTGATGTTCGAGCGCACGGCGTCCGGCGTGGCCAGCACCGCCTGGAACATCGCCTACGACGCCGGCCAAGGCCTCGGCTCGATCGGCTTCGGCGCCCTGGTCACGCTGTCCGGCTATCCGGTGACCTTCGCCGTCGCGGCGATCCTCATCGCCATCGGCACGCCCCTGGCCGCCTCCCACCGCCGGCGGGGTTGAGAGCAAGGGAACCTTTCTGTCACCCGTCGCTGCCCGCCGGTTGGAAAGCCGCAGCATGGGAACCTTCCTGTCACTCGCCGCGAGAGCCGACCGGTCGTGGTGACAGAAAGGTTCCCTTCCTGTCACCACGCGTAAGACCTGCGGTGTGTGCTTGGACACATCTCGTGGAATTTCAGCCGGCCGAATCGCGCTTCAGCGGATCGGCGAATCCGGCCCCGGGTGTTCGGGGCGAACAGCCCGTGACGACACCGGGCCACCCGGCCGCTCGGGACCGCCTAGAATTCGGGGTGTGTTCCGCAGCCTGTTGACCCCGCGTTGGCTGCTTCTGCACGCGCTTTTCGTCGTGGCCGCGGTCGCCACCGGCTTCCTGGCCGTGTGGCAGTGGGACCGCGCGCACGAAGCAGGGGGAAGCTTCCAGAACCTCGGCTACGCCCTGCAGTGGCCGCTGTTCGGCGTGTTCACGATCTTCCTGTGGGTCCGGCTGATGCGCATGGAAGCGCACCGGGACCGGGACGAGGCGGAGCCGGAAGCTGCGGAGACCGCGCCTCGGGAAGATGCCGCGCCGCAGGTCGAGGCCCAGTCGGCCGTGCGCCGGAAGCGGCCGCTGGTGCCGCCGCCGGCGGCGCCGGTCGGTGCCGAGGACGATCCGGAACTCGCCGCCTACAACCAGTACCTGGCCGACCTGAACAAGTCGGATCGCCGCGCTAGTTGAACGTGATGTTGCCCTCGATGGTGCGCGCCTGGATCAGGTTCTTGACCTCGCCGCGGTTCACGTTGACCACCGCGTTGTCGGAGGCCGAGATCTCCTCGTGCACCTTGGCGCCCTCGGTGCGCAGCTCCTCCGCGAACTCGGCGTCCTCCGCGCAAACCTGGTCCAGTCGTTCGGCCAGGGCCTTCACCTGCGGCTGGCCCGCCGAATCCTCTTCGGCGGCTTCGAGCGCGACCCTGGTCTCCGGATCGTTCTGAGACCTCCGGCGCAGGAGGTCGCGGACCTTCTCCAACGCCTGCTTTCCGGCGGCGCCGAGCGCGGTGGCGGCTTGCCCAGCGAGCGCGGTGGCCAGCGAATCCAGGAACGGGTCGGTCATTTCTCCTCCGCGGTGATCGACTCCGGTGGTCACCAAGTGTAGTGATCCGCGCAGGGAGCGTGGGGCTGTCGGCGGAGACTCGGCCGTTCGGTGCAACGCCGCGCGGATCGGCGGATGTGATATCAACGAATCGACTGACAGCTAGGGAGAAGCGGGCGTCGGCCGATGCCGACGGGACGCTCCCGGGCCGATCGTTGGACGAGCGGGGGCGGGCCCCAGGTGGGCCCTGCGATCGGCGGTCGAGTCGGGTGGACATTTGGTGATTGGGGCTGGCGTGCGCGGCGGCGTGCTGTTGAAGATGTTCGGGCTGTGCGTCCTGGCCGGTGTGCTGGTGGCGGCGTTGTTGCTGCCGATGGCGACCGGGGCCGGGGCGATGGTCAACCAGACGACCGACGCCATGTCGAAGATGTCGGGTTCCCTGGCGAGGCGCGACATGCCGCAGGTGTCCACCATCATGGACAAGGACGGCGAACCGATCGCGTACTTCTTCGACCAGTACCGCATCGAAACGCCGCCGGATCAGGTCTCCGACACCATGAAGGCCGCGATCACCGCGGTCGAGGACAAGCGCTTCTGGGACCACGGCGGCGTGGACTGGCACGGCACCATGCGCGCGCTGGCGACCAACGTCAGCAGCGGTGAGGCGGCGCAGGGCGCGTCCACGATCACCCAGCAGTACGTGAAGAACTACCTCGTGCACGTCGCGGCGGACTCCGA
Source organism: Saccharopolyspora sp. NPDC050642 (assembly GCF_040654735.1). Lineage (NCBI taxonomy): Bacteria > Bacillati > Actinomycetota > Actinomycetes > Pseudonocardiales > Pseudonocardiaceae > Saccharopolyspora > Saccharopolyspora sp. NPDC050642. Next base: position 146,747 of record NZ_JBFAIN010000012.1, read on the forward strand.
GGTGGAGGCCGAGAAGGCCAAGGAATCGACGATCGCCCGAAAGCTCCGCGAGGCGAAGATCGCCGTCGAACTCGAACACACCATGACCAAGGAGGAGATCCTCACCGGATACCTCAACGTGGTGCCGTTCGGAAACCAGACCTTCGGCGTCGGCGCGGCCGCCCAGACCTATTTCGGCACCACGTCCGACAAGCTGACCATCGCCCAGGCCGCGCTGCTCGCCGCGATCGTCAACCAGCCCGGTTCGCTGAACCCCAACAGCAACCCGCAAGACGCGATGCAGCGCCGCAACCTCGTGATCGACCTGATGGCGGACCCGAACAACAACATCCGCATCACCAAGGAGGACGCGGAGCGGGCCAAGCAGGAACCGCTCGGCGTGATGTCGCCGCTCGGCCGGCCGCCGAACGGCTGCGCCGGCGTCGGTGACGGTGCCACCGACGGCTTCTTCTGCACCTACGTCACGGATTACCTGAACCGGCTCGGCATCGACAAGGACAAGCTGAAGACCGGCGGCTACACCATCCGCACGACGCTCGACCGCAAGGCCACCGACGCGGCCAAGGCCGCCGCCGAAGCCCAGGTGCCGACCCAGACCGAGGGCATCGCCAACGCGATCGCGATGGTCGAACCCGGCAAGGAGAAGCACAAGGTTCGGGCGCTGGCAGCCAACAAGGACTTCGGGAACGACGAGAGCAAGGGCCAGACGGCTTACGACATCGTCAGCCGCGTCCAGCCGTTCGGCGCTGGGTCGATCTACAAGGTGTTCGTCGCGGGTGCCGCGATCGAGCAGGGCATGAGCATCTACGACACTGTCGACGTGCCGCCGTCCTACACGTCCCGCGTGTACAAGAACGGCACCGCGCCGTACACCGTCTCGAACGCCGACGGCGTGCAGCCGGGGCCGAGGACCCTGCAGATGGCTTTGGCCACGTCCCCGAACACGTCGTTCGTTGCGTTGCAGGAGAAGGTCGGGCTCAACAACTCCGTGGACATGGCCACGCGCCTGGGGCTGCGCAACGGCATGACCGGGGTCAACGCCAGCGGCCAGACGCTGAAGGAGGACGGTTCGAACGGCCCGTCCCAGGCCGACACCATCAAGCGGGGCAACCGCGGTGCTTTCACCCTCGGCTACACCCCCACGAGCGTGCTGGAACTGTCCAATGTCGCGGCGACGATCATGAGCGACGGCGTCTACTGCCCGCCGACGCCGATCGAAGAGATCAAGGACCGGCACGGCAACCCGGTACAGCTCAACGAACCCGGCTGTGAGCAGGTCGTCCCACCGGCTGTTGCTCATGCCCTGGCGCAGGGCATGAGCAAGGACGACACCGACGGCACGTCTCGCCAGGCAGCGCAGGCCGTCGGCTGGAACCGGCCCATGATCGGCAAGACCGGAACGACCCAGATGCACCAGTCCGCGGGGTTCATGGCGGCAACCCCGCAGATGGCCGGGGCTGTGCTGACCTACGCCTACGGCAAGAAGCCGCAAGGCATCTGCGACAGCAACAGCGACTCGCCTCCGTACCTGTGCGGTAGTGGCGGGAACATCTACGGTGGCAAGGTGCCGGCCCGGACCTGGTTCGCCGCGATGACCAAGGTCCACGAAGGCCTGCCACCGGCGGCGCTGCCCAACTGGCCCTGACGCCGTTCAGGCCTGAAGCCCGTGCTCACACCGTGAGCACGGGCTTTTTCATGCCGTGGAAACTGGTATTTACATGCGAAAGGAAAAATTGTCCGCAAGGGTACCGCCATCGGCGTTCTCCTTCTGGAAAATTGCGTGACATTGGTTACGTGGTATCCAAAATGGGCGCCTTGCTATATTTGGCTCGAATGTGGCTCTGGGGCTCTTTGGATTCTGCTGAAGGATTGTGCTGCATGCTGACTTCGTTCAGAAAAATGGGAATTCGCGCACTGGTTATCATGCTTGCCGTATTGGGCTGCATGGGTGCAACGCTTGGAACGGCCAATGCTGCGGGAATAACCTGCCGGGACATCGGAAACGGTTTGCTGTGCTCGAACCGGATCGGTTATCGCCAGTTCGACGTCTGGTATGACAAGCGGGCCGGGGATTCGGTCGACGTCGTACTCGGGTGGCGGAACATGGACGGCGGAGTCGAATACCACAACGAGTGGTTCACGCTCCGCCCCGGGCAGCGTGCCTTCCATTCGTTCCCCGGTGGGCCCGGTGCGAACTGGTGCGCCTACGCGAATCTGTTCTCCCGGCCTACCAGTGCTCCCGGCGCGACGCCGCAGAACTTCGTCGGCGCACTAGATTGCCCGTGAGTTCCTCTTCTTGCCGCTGACCGAAACAAGCTCGGTCAGCGGCAAGAACTCGCGCATCCTGTTTCACTCCGCTGCGATCAGCAGATTTCGGCTCATGTTCGATCTGCGGTCCGGCGGAGTTCTTCGTGCTGCGTAAAAAATCGGAATGGAGTTGGGGAGTGTTCCGAAGACGGATCTGCGCAGGAGTGCTTGCCGTGATGTTGTCGGCCGTGCTGATGCCGGCGACGCAGGCCTTTTCTTCTCCACCAGGTGTCGCCGAGGCGGCGCCTGCAGGGCAACAGGGTGTCGACAGACCGGAGCCGCCTCCGCAAGTGGCTCCGGAGAAGCGCGACGACCTGCTATCCGAACGATGGCGTTCCTCCGCGGACATCGCGTGGGCAACGTCCGGCGACGCATTCGGATTCCACGTCCTGGTGGCCGAAGCTCGCACCGGATACAGCTGGCGGACGGCAGCAACCCTGTCGGAACCCGGTGTCGCCGCCGACCAGTGGATCGGCAACGCCTGCCTGGCCAACTCGGGCGACCGACTCGCCGTGGCGTACGCGCCGCGCACCTTCACCGACGATGCCGTGCTCTCCGGGCGCGGCGCATTCACCGCGGTCGTCGACCTCATCGACGGCTCTGTGGTGAAGCTCCCGATGCGGAGCAGCATCGCGCACTTCAACCCCGGTTGCGGCGCCGACGATCGCGCCGTCTTCACCCAGGAAGGCCACGAGGACAAGGGGCTCACTCGGCTGGTCGAGGTCGACGTAGCGCGCGGTGCGGTCGCCGATGCGATCGTCACAGCAGGTCAGGTGGCCTCGGCTGTGCCGACGTCGCGCGGCATCCTCGCCGCCAACGGTTCCCGGGTGATAAGCGTTTCCCCGTCCGGGCACCAGGAGGTTCAGGCCGACGTGGCCGGGACCCCGTTCGAACTGCACCCGGATGCAGACGGTGGTCTGGTCTTCCTGGAACGCTCCGGAGACCGTGTGACCGTGCAGCGGCTCCACGATGACGAGATTCGCGGCCTGGCGACCGGAAAGCTTTCCCACCTGCGGATTTCCGCCGGAGCACGCGGACAGGTTTTCATCACCGGCGAGGGCGGAGCGACTGGAGACCTGCCGCGTTCGGTCCGGAAACTCGACGTTCCGGCTCGCGCTCGACCGTCCACTTCGGGCGAACTGGTGCTCACGGACGTCGGGCCGCGGAAGGACGCCGAGGGGCGCACCGCTGCGCCGTTCCCAGCGGAATCGGCCGAGCCGATCGAGATCGCCGCCGAGGTGCTGGAGACCGGCGCTCGGCTCGACTTCGGCGTGGTGCCGGAATCCGATCGCGGCCCGGATGGAAGCGAGCCTTCTCCCGGACTCGACCTGACCGAAGTGGACAGCGGCGTGCAGAGCGCAGCGGACCCGACCGACCCCGACCGCAGTTGCGCGGTGGTGCGCAACGATCCGCGAACGCAGGTTTACCAGCCCACCAAGCGCCAGGTGGAGTGGGCGGCCAACCAGGCGGTGCAGCACAACCTGTTCCCGCCGCGGCCGGCCAACTGGAAGCAGTCGGGACTGCCGGCGTGGACGCCGCAAGCGATGTTCCCGCCCGTCCCGCTGGAAGGCGGTGGCGAGGTTCCGGCGCAGATCATGCTCGGCGTGCTCACCCAGGAATCGAACATGGCGCAGGCCAGCTGGCACGCCCTGCCCGGTGTGACCGGCAATCCGCTGATCGGCAACTACTACGGGACCGAGGTCTACGACGAGAACCCGGGCAACGACTGGGACGTCGACTTCGCCGAGGCCGACTGCGGCTACGGCATGGCGCAGGTCACCGACCACATGCGCCGGGCGGGCCACGAACGGCCGGGAGACCTCCCGGCGTGGCCGGCCGACAAGCAGCGCGCGGTCGCGCTGGACTACGCCACGAACCTGGCTGCCGGGCTGCAGATCCTGCAGCAGAAGTGGAACGCCACGCGTTCGGCGGGGATGGTCGTCAACAACGGCGACCCCTCGAAGATCGAGAACTGGTTCTACGCCCTGTGGGCCTACAACAGCGGCTTCTACCCGCAGGGCAGCGACCCGAGCGGCCAATGGGGTGTGGGCCAACCCGGTGAATCCCCGCTATCCCGTCGACCGGAATCCGTTCCTGGAGTTCACCTACCACGACGCGTCGCATCCGCAGGACTGGCCGTACCCGGAGAAGGTGATCGGCTGGGCCGGGCATCCGCTGGCCGACGCGGACGGCGCCGGATACCGGGCCGCGTGGTGGAACGACGGACCCGCACCCGGCGCGGAGAACCGCGAGACGGCGAAGCCACCGGTGGATCTGTTCTGCGACGCGCGCAACTCGTGCGACCCCGCCGCCGCCGAAGCATGCCTGCGCGCGGACTTCAAGTGCTGGTTCCACTGGCCGGCGACCTGGAAGGCGGACTGCGGCTACAGCTGCGGCAACGAATTCATCAGGTTCGACACCACCTACCCGGAACAGCCCGACGGCAACAAGTATCCGCCCGCCTGCGATCTCGACGGGCTGCCGCCCAACGCACTGATCGTCGATGACGTGCCGGATTCGGTGCCGCCGGTGCGGACCACGGACCGCCACGGCAACAAATGCGTCCGCCCGCACACCAACAGCGGCACGTTCGACCTGAACTTCGCCACCGACGCACAGGGGCGCTATCCGTCCAAGGTGGACTTCCACCAGATCGGCGGCGGGTTCGGCGGGCACTTCTGGTTCGCCCACACCCGCCAGCCCGGCGCGTGGGGCGGCAAGATGGACGTCACCGGAACCTGGACGCTGGACCGGCCGCACACCGGGCCGATGAAGATCATGGTCGCGCTGCCGGACCACGGGGCGCACACCAACCTGGCCGATTACCGGGTGAATGCTCGGCCGGGCGAGCGGTCCCGGGTGACGAAGCAACCCGGCGAGGGCAACCGCTGGGTGTCCATCGGGGCCTACATGTTCGACAACGTCGTTCCGCGGGTGACACTGAGCTCGGTGACGCCCGACGGCACGGGCGATGAGGACATCGCCTTCGACGCGGTGGCGTTCATCCCGATCCAAGGCGAGTACCGCGAGGAATCGGTCGAGGCGGTCGCGGTGTTCGACGAGGACCAGAACATCGACACCGCGGCGCCGGGCGCCTGGCTCGCCGGGCCGTTGGCCGGGCGGCAAGCGCTGCACGACTGGGCGATCGAACGGTCGAATGCGATCCTGGCGCAGCCCGGTCTGCCGAGCAACGTCGCGCGAGCGGTGCGGGCCTGGCAGGACGAGGTCCGACTGTCCGGCGTCGACCCGGTGAACCATCCCGACGGGCACAGCATCGCCCGCTGGATCCACTTCGCCAACTCCTACCTGGACCGGCCGGGCAGCGACCAGCGGCCGGCCAGCTTCGACGACGACGCCCGGTACAAGATCCGAACCAAGGCGACGGTGTCGTTCGTGGTCGACGGCGGCAAGCAGGTCATTCCCGGATCGGAATCGGTCGTCTACTCGCACCGAACGGCGGACACCCACCTGCCGCCGTTCGTGCTCGACGTCATCCGCGCGATCAACGCCGATTACGGGGTGCCCGAGCCCGACCTGACCTATCGGATGCAGAACCTCAACGAGCACAACAGCGCCTGGACGACGGCGAACCCGATGCGGGACGGAATCCTGCCCGGCGGGGTCTACGGGTCCGGTGGAACGGCACCGCAGCTGGTCGACGTGGCGGGGAAGCCGACCGCTGGGGCGGCCGCGTGCGTGCGCGCCACCACATCGGCGGGTGGAACCATCGGCTACCGGCAGATGCTGGCGGAGCCCGGCCCGGCGGCCGCGATGCAGCAGTACACCGTCCGGGTTCGCGGCGATGCCCGAATTGCACCGAGCGTCGGCGTCCTGATCGAGGACATCCGCAAGATGTTCTTTGCCCGGGATGGCCTGAACGGAGCCGATACATCGCTGTTCGCCGTGGCGCCGCCGATCTGGCAAGAGCTCCGCTTCGACGCGTGCGCCGATGGGACGGTCCGGAAAGTCGATCCCTATTCGCCGATATTGCGGGCGAGCCTGATGCCCGACCAATACCTCTACCACAACAACGCGGCCATCAGCCGCGACGGCGTTCGCACGGGGAGCAACGGTCCGGTTCTGAAGGGAGATTTCTTCCGCTTCAGCAACACTTCCTTGGCGTCATCGGAAACACCCTGGGGACAATGCCAACCGACTAATACCGATCGACTCGGTAACCCATGGGCCATCAACCTCGATGTCTTATTGATACCAAAAGACTATGAGTTCAGGAGATTCTGTTCGGATGGGACGCTCAATCCAGACCCCGCGCACAGCTGGTGATCCATGATCATTCCCGCTCTCGTGCTCGTCATCGGGGTGGGGGCGCTCTCCGTGGGGGTGGCGCTGGCTCCGTTGAAGCGCGTGGTCACGAGGATCGTGTTCCTCGCCGTCCACATATCAGTGTCGATCACGCTGTTCGTCTGGCTCCTACCTCTCGGCGGAGGATGGGCTTCGTACACGCTCCTCGGCATCGCTCTGGGGCCTGGTTCGGTCGTGAGCGCGATCCGCATCCTGCGGGCGATCGTCCGAAAGGAGTGAGGTCGATGAGCTGTCGCGTGTGATCCGTCACCGACAATGTGCGCAAGGGGCTCCCGTCGTTTCGTGCGACGGGAGCCCCCTTGCCTGGAGCCCGGCTCTCAGCGAGGTTTTGGCAAACTGGCGAAGTGAGCACTGACCAGGACCGAGTGGACGTCCGCGGCGTTGTCAGTTTCGTCGCAATCGCCTATTTGCCGGCGTGGCTGCTGACCCTGCCGCTCTGGTTGACCGGTGAAGGACTGTCGTGGAGTTGGGCGCCCCTCGTCCTCTTCCTCATGATGTTCATGCCGGCGGTTGCGGCATTGGTGGTCACCAAGTGGATCAGCCCGCGGCCGAAGGTGCTTCGAGGGCTGGGGATCACCAACCCCGGCGGCATCAAGAAGTGGTGGCCCTACGCGCTGATCGCCTGGCTGGGGTCGCCGCTGGTGGCGACCCTCGCGCTGATGGTGGGCTACCTGCTCGGGGTGTACCAGGCCGACTGGACTGGTTTCTCCGGGCTGGCCGAGCAGTTCGGCGGCACTGTGGTGGGCGCGGAGCCGGAGACGTCGCCCGGGATGCTCGCGCTCACGCAGATCGCCGCGGTCTTCGGGCTGGGCTGGCTGCAGGTCATCCCCGCGCTCGGTGAAGAACTGGGCTGGCGGGGCTACCTCACCCAGGCGCTGCTGCCCCTCGGGCAGCCCGGCGCGTTCCTGACGACCGGCGTGCTGTGGGGCCTGTGGCACGCGCCGGTCCTGATCCTCGGCTACAACTACCCGACGCTGCCGATCGTGGTGGCGTTCATCATGATGGTGTGCTTCTGCACCCTGGTGGGAACGCTGCTGGGCTGGCTCAGGCTCGCGTCGCGCAGCGTCTGGCCGGCGGTCATCGCGCACGGATTCCTCAACGCGGCGGCCGGTTTGGGCATGGTCTTCAGCATGGCCGGGCACCCGGTCGACAACGCGTCGACGGGGCTCCTGGGGTGGAGCGGATGGATCGTGCTCGCTCTGCTCATCCTGGTGCTCGTCATGCTCGGGAAGCTCCCGGTGCGGTTCCCGGTGGAGGCGACCGGGATCTCCCGAGGAGTCAACCGCCGCACCCGCCGCTGACGGGTTTCGGTGCGAGCATGGGAACCTTCCTGTCACTCGCGCCTGAGCCGCACGCCGGTCGCGCGACTCCGAATGCTTCAACACCGCTTTTCACAGGGGTGGAAGCATGGGGGAATGACGAGTCTGCTGCCCTCCACCCAGCGAGCCCTCCTGCGTCGCCTGGCCGTGGAGCAGAGTGAAAACCGTGTTCCCTCGCTGATCGCGGGTCTGATCCGCGACGGCGAGACGATCTGGGTCGACAGCCGTGGGCAGGTCGGCGGCCGGGCCTCCACAACGGACACCCAGTACCGGGTCGGTTCGATCACGAAGACCTTCGTCGCCGTGCTCGTGATGCGCTTGCGCGACGAAGGCCGCCTCGACCTCGCCGACAAGCTCGACGACTACATCCCGGGCACCTCGATCAGCAAGCGGAGCATCGGTGAAATCCTTTCGCAATCAAGCGGCTTGACTGCGGAACCCGCCGGGCAGTGGTGGGAGCGAACCCCAGGCGGCAGCGCCGAGGAACTCGTGGCCAGCATCGACGAATCCGCGCTGCGCCCGACGCCTCGCCACGGCTTCCACTACTCCAATGTCGGTTTCGGTGTGCTGGGGGAGCTGGTGTCCCGGCTGCGCGGAGCCCCTTGGGGTGAGGTGCTGCAGCGCGAGATCCTTGAGCCGCTCGAGATGAAGCGCACCACGCTCAGCCCGGTCGCGCCGCACGCGGAGGGATTCGCAGTGCACCCGTGGGCGGACGTGGTGCTTCCCGAGCCCGCCGAGGACGCGGGAGCAATGGCCCCTGCTGGCCAGCTTTGGTCGACCTTCGACGACATGGCTCGGTGGGCGCGTTTCGTGATCGGCGACAGCGGCGAGGTGCTGCACCCGGACACCGTCGCCGAGATGCGATCGCCGGCGTCGGTCGACGACGGGGCCGAATGGCGAGGCGGTTACGGGCTCGGGCTGCAGCTGCTGCGGCATGGCGGACGTCGGCTCGCCGGTCATTCAGGATCGATGCCCGGATTCCTGGCATCCGTCTGGGCAGACCCCGCCGAGAACACCGGGGTGATCTTCATGGCCAACACCACGGCGGGCGTCACGGGGCTGTTCGCGACCGACCTGCTGGACCTGCTCGCGAAGCACGAGCCCCGGATCCCGGCCCCGTGGGAACCCCGCGGCGACGCGGACCTGCGGCTGCTGGAGCTCACCGGCCAGTGGTACTGGGGGCCGACGCCCTACGTGTTGCGGGTGCGCCGCGACGGTCTGCTCGACCTCTCGCCGTGGCAGGGGCGCGGGCGGGCATCCCGATTCCGCGCCAACCCGGATGGCACCTGGACCGGGCTGGATGGCTACTACTCGGGCGAAATCCTGCGCGTGGGGCGCAACGACGACGGTGTGCCCACCCACCTCGACCTGAACACGTTCATCTTCACCCGCACCCCATACGCCCCCGACGCCCCGGTGCCCGGCGGTGTGGCCGGCTGGCGCCCGGCCCAGTAACCCCGCGGCTGGCGTTGAAAGCATGGGAACCTTTCTGTCAGAGCGGTGACAGGAAGGTTCCCATGCTTCGGCCTTCGATCTGCCAGCTCGAATGGGAGCCTGGGCGTTCTGGCAGGCGAGATGCAGCCGTAGGACCGGCCAAAACAGCGTGAGGCATGCTGACTGGTATGCCCGCAGACTTGCCCGTCACCCGCCGCTGGACGATCCCTGCGCTCGAGCTCTCGGAGCGCTTTTCGCGGTCCTCCGGTCCTGGAGGGCAGGGCGTCAACACAACGGACTCGCGGGTCGAACTGTCCTTCGACCTCGCGCGCTCGACGTCGCTCCCAGAACCTCTGCGGCAACGTGCGGTGGAACGCCTCGCCCACCGACTCGTCGACGGCGTGCTCACGATCGCAGCCTCCGAGAATCGCGCGCAGCTCGCCAACCGCCAGGCCGCTCGGGAACGGATGGCCAGGCTGCTCGCCGAGGCAGTTACCCCGCCTGCCCCGAAGCGTCGGCCCACCAAACCGACCAAGGGTTCGCAGCAACGTCGTCTCGCTGGTAAGAAGCGGCGTGCGGAGGTAAAACGGCAGCGCCGTCGAGGTGATCCCGGCGACGCCTGACGTGTGCTGCGAGTGTGCGCGGCTAGCCTCGGAAGAAGACGACCGCAGAAGGGACATTGCTGATGCGCACGGCATGGGTCTTGCCGGGTGGCTCCACCTTCGGGGCGATCCAGGCTGGCCTGGTTACGGCATTGTTCGAGGCCGGTATCGAACCCGACCTGCTCGTCGGGACCTCTGCAGGCTCGCTGAACGCGGCATGGCTCGCCGGCGACCCAACACCGCGCGGGGCGGCGAAGCTCCGCGAGCTGTGGGTGTCGATGCGGCGCACAGATGTCTTCCCGATCCAGCCCAGCCGGATACTCGCAGGGAAGATCGGGCTGTCGAACCACGTCATGGGAAATCACGGGCTGGCGCGCTGGCTGCACAACAACCTGCCGTTCCGCCGGTTGGAAGAAGCGCAGATCCCGGTGACCGTGACCGCAACGGATCTGGACTCCGGTGATCCGGTGTACTTCGAGAGCGGCCCTGCACTTCCTCCGCTGGTGGCTTCGTGCTCGATTCCTGGCATGTTCCCGCCGGTGAAGGTAGGAGACCGCTGGCTGGTGGACGGTGGCCCAGCGGCGTTCATGCCGATCAGCCGCGCCGTCGAGCGCGGGGCGGAGCGCGTTTACGTGCTCCCGTGCGGAGGCACCGAGCCTTTCGAGTTCAGCCAGCGCAGGCGGGGGATCGGTTCGATCGCGACCTGGCCGCCGCCGAAGACACCACCACGGTCGGTCGGCGGAGTGAACGGTGCGGCGCTCGGCGCGGCGATGGTGTCCGCGGCACGGCTCGACCTGCAGTTGAACGCGACGCGCTGTGAGCTCTACGTCGTGCCAGCCCCGTCGGTGGCCGGTCTCTCGCCGTATTCCTTCGCGCACGCCGAGGCCCTGATCAACGCTTCATGGGAGATCGCCAAGAAGTGGTGCCCAACGGCCAAGCCGGTGCCGTCCGGCCCCGTAGACATCGGCGGCAACCCGATCGCAAGCGGCCGGTTCGGGGTCTCCGAATCCGCACCCAACACCAACTGACCAGACGCTGAAAGCATGGGAACTTTCCTGCCACGGTGACAGGAAAGTTCCCATGCTTTCGTTGGTCAGGCCCGAACCGGGGCTTCTTCGGGCAGCTCGTCCACGGCGAGTCGCTCCGGCGGTGTGGTTGCGGGGCGGGCGAGCGTCACAGCGACGTTGACCAGGACGTTCGCGGCGAGTCCGAGCAGACCAGCGTTGATGCCGAGCCACGGGTCGTTTCCAGTGAGGACGAGCAATGCGACGACGACCACCCCGGCAGCGAGCCCGGAGGCGGCCGCCGCGGTCGACATGCGCTTCCAAAGCAAGCTGATGAGTACCACCGGCAGGAGTTGCGCGAGTCCTTGATACGAGAGGACCGACAATTGCACCAGGGTGCTCGGTGAAATGAACGTGAACAGCAGCGCCACCAACCCGACGATGAACGTGACCAGCTGAGACAGCTGCTTCTGGTGCGGCGCTGTTCGGGGATGCACGCCCAGGACGGACCGTCCCCACATCGTGCCGATCACGAGCATGAAGACGGCCATCGGAACGATCGACGACAACGCGCCGGCGACCCCGACGAGCCCGACAAGCCAAGCGGGCATCGAGTCGACGACGAGCTTGAACATCGCCAGATTGGAGTCGTCGAGCCCTGGGACGACGAACACCGCGGCCAAGCCCAGGAGGATCGGAACGAACAGCAACACCTGGTAGAAGGGCATGATGAGGGCGTTGCGGCGTAGTACGCCCGGATTCTTGGCGCCCAGGTAACCGGCCACAGTGGTCGGAAAGATCGTGTAGACGACACCGTTGAGCAGCCCCGTTGTGGCGAACCACAGCATGCCCAGTGACTCCTTGCCGTGGCCCGGCAGCACGAGCCATTCGGGGCGTTCCGAAACGAGCCGATCAAGCATCGGGCCGAGGCCACCGAAGTAGTGCACCGGCACGTAGATGAAAACGACAAGCAGCGTGATGATCACCAGGCTGTCCTTGAGGATGGACACCCAGGCGCTGCCGCGCAGGCCGGAGAAGATGATGAATGCCTCGGTCACCACGAACGCGATGATGTATCCGGCTCCCAGGCCGATCGTGCCGTAGCTGATCGTCGAAACGACGACACCCATTCCTGTGATCTGGAGTTGGATGTACGGCAGCAGGAACACCGTGGTGAGGATCGCCACCGCGGCCCCGAACCACGGCGAGTTGAAGCGGTACGCGGTGATGTCGGTGATGTTGTGGAGATTGTTGCGGTGGGCGTAGTTCCACAGGATCGGCCCGACGACGTATCCGACGGCGAAGCCGATCGCGAGATAAGCCAGCAGGTAGAAAACCGGCATCCCGTAGCTGTAGGACCAGCCGGCGGCGCCGAGGTAGCTGAAGCTCGTGTACGTTTCGCCCGCCATGAGCACGAAGATCAGTACGACACCGAGGCTTCGGCCACCAACCGACCACTCGGCGAGGTTCGTGCGATCGCGGCCACGCAGCGAAAGCAGGCCCAGGCCGACCGCGGCGAGCATGAACAAGGCGAAGATGCCCACCGACACTGCGGCATTGGTGCTCATTCGCCATCACCTCGCGTACGCTGCCGGTCGCTTCGCCACAGCGGATCCTTGCGGGCAGCAAGCCAGATGCACGCCGGTGTCAGCAAAGTCGCGATCAGCGTCCAGAACATGAAGAACGGCAGCCCCAGAACAACCGGTTCGATCCGGTTGTAAAGCGGAAGCGCTAGCAAGTAGAGCACGACGGGACCCAACAGCCACCACAGTGACTTTCGTTTCTTGAGCACATATCCCTCCGGCCGTTGAATCCGACTCAGCGAGGGAACCTTCGAGGCGTGGGTGACAGGAAGGTTCCCATGCTCTCTCCAATCAGGACATGGCGCTGCGCCCGGCTATGGCGTCGCGTTCGTTGTTGGTCGTAGCCCAGGCCGTCGCTTCGGGAGTCATGACGGATCCTCCCTGTCGCGCCAGACCGCCTGGCCGCCGACCCACGTTTCGTGGATGTGGACATCTGGCAAGTGCTTCGGATCCACCTCAAGGGGATCGTCGGACAGCACGACGAAGTCCGCCAGGTTGCCGACCTCGAGGCGCCCCTTGAACGAGGCCTCACCAGCGGCGTGAGCCGAACCGGTGGTGTAGATCGCGAGGGCTTCCCGCGCGCTGATCTGCTGTGACGCTCCAAGGACTCGTCCAGCAGTTCGCCCGGCTGTGGAGAGCCGTGTGACGCAGCTGGCAAGTCCGAGCAAGGGCTCGAAGGGCCCGCACGGGAAGTCGCTCGAGCCGGCCACAGCGACACCCGCATCCAGCATGCTGCGGTGCGCGAACATCCGCTCCAACCGGTCCGCGCCGTAGTAGTCGAGGAGCTTGTCGCCGTGGAACGCCACATAGCTGCCGAACGGAACCGCGATGGCATCCAGGGCTTTCATCCGGGCCAGGATCTCCGCATCCACCATGCTGCAGTGTTCGATCCGGTGCGCGGTCTTGATTGTCGGGTGTGCCGCCCGTGCCTGTTCGAGGGCGTTGAGAACGAGCTTGATCGCCCGGTCGCCGTTGGCGTGGATCGCAAGCCGCGAACCTGCTGCGTGCACGCGGAACGCCAGCTCGTTGAGCTCATCGGTACCCAGCGTTTGGATACCGTGATCATTGGTGCCTTCGAAAGGCTCATCGACCAGGCAGGTGCCACCGGCGACAGCACCGTCCGCGAATGCCTTGACACCTCCGATCCGGAGCCAGTTGTCGCCGAAACCAGTGCGCAGCCCGGCAGCGTGGAACGTGTCGACATGCCGGTAGGTGAGTAGCGCGTTGACCCTCGTCGTGAGCTCGCCGCGCTGATGAGCCTCCTGCAACAGCGACAACTCGGTCGGGCCGACCATCGCGTCGCCGACGCTCGTGATCCCAGCGGCGTTCAGCGCCCGGAGAGTGCTTTTCAACTGCGCTAATGCCGCTTCGAGGTCCTGGTCGGGCAGTACCGGGCGCCCTCGTGACAGCGACGGGTACGCCAGGTCGAACAACGCCTGTTCGTGTACTACCCCGGTGAGGTGACCTGCAGCGTCCTTGGTGAGCTCGCCGCCGGGTGGCGGGACGCTGTCGTCGGACAGCCCCGCTGTGGCGAGGCCAGCCGAGTTCAGCACACCCCAGTGCGCGCCGATGTTGATCAAAAGCACCGGGTGGGCATCGGTGACCTCGTCGAGATCCGACCGAGTCAGGGGCGTGCCGCCGGACGACCGCCCGTGGTCGTAGCGCGTCCCGAGCAGCCACTGTCCGGGAGGTGTGTCGCGAGCGCGGGTCCTGAGCATCTCAAGAAGATCCGCCCGAGAACTGGCCGCGGACATATCGACGCCCCGCTGGTTCGCAGCAGTCATGGTCGGATGCTGGTGGGCGTCGTTGAAGCCAGGAACGATCGTTGCGTCCCCGAAGTCGACGACGTCGGCTCCGGGCATGCGGCGGCGCAGGTCACCGAGGTCACCGACATCGACGACCCACTCGCCCTGGATCGCCAGAGCAGGACGAGCCGTGTTCACGTACGGCTCGTCGGCCATGGTGACGATCCGGCGGGCAGTGACCAGAACCGGTGGTTGTCCAGCGCTCGCCACAGCACCTCCCACGACAGCGGTCGATGCCTGGCATGCTGCCTCGGAAACCCGTCGAGCACCAGCCCCAAAGCCAACGTCGTGGATCTTCAGGCCGCCTCCCGCTCGTGATGACCCGCTGGCGGTGCAGCACGCGACGGAAATCCTGGGAACGGCGTGGTCGTGCCCCTGAATGCGCGGAGAATCGCACGCGGTACCGCTGTTCCTCGCCTGCTGCCGAGCTCCATCTCGATGATCAGGTCTTCCAACCTGCAGCGGTTCCTGCGCTGCATCGCCTCAACCAGGAGGGCTTCGGTCACTGCCCAGGTCTGCCAAGTGCGGGCGCCATCCATGACGGCACGCACCGGTGGTGCGACCGGAATGCCGTCGACGAGAACGGGTTTCGGTAGACGGGTGGTCCGTTCGAAGTTCGTTCCGGGATAGCTCTGGATCTTCCGGCTGTGCGGGATCAGGACGTGAATGTCCGCATCTTCCGGAGGAGTTTCCAGCCCGAGGAGGCGAGCGGCTTGGAGGCCGGTGATCATGGCGCCGGGCCCGGCACGCAACAGTGCTGCGTTGATGCGATCTTTGACCGTCGGCGGTCCCGGCACGACGAGTAGAACACCGGGAGCGAGCCGCATCCAAGGACCGCCGGGGCGGGCCCGGCGATAGGACGTCGACTGCGAGACTCCGAGCTTCTCCAGTTCGACGACGCGGAATACCCGCCGACCGGTGGACGGCATGACTGAGTTCGTGGTGATCGTTGTACGCATGCGGAGCACTATCCCGGGCGTCGAGGCCGGGGCATTTGATTTTGTCCACCTTCGGCCCCGTGTCGGGCTGGACCATTCCACCGCACGCTTCCACGCCTCGAGCATGGGAACTTTCCTGTCATCCGGTGAATGGAAAGTTCCCATGCTTCCCATTCCACCGCTCGGCCGCTGGGGGGAATTCCGACGAAGTCAACAGCTCGCGCCAAGGTAGTTCTCAGCTTCGCGCGGCACGGTTGACGGCATGACAGCAGCTGGTTCCGGCGGATCGCCGGAGTACGGAGATGGCACGCAACACACGCCGGGGCCGGAAACCGCTCCCACTGCATCATTCGGCCCTGCGTCCGGACCGCTGCCGGGCGCAGCGAGCACCTACCCGGCCAATCCTCGAACAGGTGAGTCACGGCGTTGGAAAGGCGTGGTCGCGGCCGCGCTGATCGCTGGAGTGGTCGGAGGGGGTGTGGGAGTCGGTGGTGGGATGCTCCTTGCTGACGGCGGAGGCACCAACTCCGCGATCACGCAGCACGATCCTGTCACCGGCACCCAGATCAACGCCCAGGCCGGCACCGTGCAGTTCGCGGCGGGCAAGGCGTCATCGAGCACAGTGGACATCACCGTTCGCGGAGCCCGAAGCGGTTCGGAAGGAACCGGCGTGGTGCTCACCCCGGACGGCTATGTGCTGACCAACAACCACGTGGTCGGCTCAGGCGGCGAGATCACAGTCACCCTGCCCGATGGGACAACGCGGACCGCGAGCGTTGTGGGCACTTCGCCCTCCTACGACCTGGCAGTGATCAAATTAAACGGCGCCAGCGGGCTCACACCTGCGGAGCTCGGCAAATCCTCGACGCTGGCGGTCGGGCAGTCCGTCGTCGCCATCGGCTCCCCGCTGGGGCTGGAAGGAACGGTGACCTCAGGCATCGTCAGCGCCCTGAACCGAACTGTCGATGTGCAGGGGGAGAACGGTCGGCCCGTCATCTACAACGGTATTCAGACCGATGCTTCGATCAACTCAGGTAACTCGGGTGGTCCGCTGGTGAACCTGGACGGCCAGGTGATCGGCATCAACACCAGCATCGTGTCCAACAGCAAGGCGTCAGGAAACATCGGATTGGGATTCGCGATCCCGATCGACACGGCAAGCCGCGTCGCGAACGAGCTCATCAGCGGTGGGGTGGCGACGAAGCCTCAACTCGGTGTCACCGGCACCAACGGCCAGTCGGGCGCGGCGACCATCAGTTCCGTCGTTCCCGGTTCTGCCGCGGACAAGGCGGGGCTCAAAGAGGGGGAGACGATCGTCAAGGTCGGCAACCGGGCTGTCAGCAGTTTCTCGGACCTGGTGGCCCAGATCAGCTCCAACGCACCTGGCTCGAAGATCAACCTCACGGTGGCGGACTCCGCCGGTGGCAACCAGCGGCAGGTCGAGGTGACCTTGGGCAGCGAACAGGACAAGGCCGCCGAAACAGTCGACGATTCGTTGTTCGAGCAGCAGAACCCCAACCCCTACACCTCGCCGGACGGTGGGCTGCAGGGCGACAGGTAGGCGTGCGGAAGGGGACTTTCGTGCCGGAGGTGACAGGAAGGTTCCCATGCTGCAACGGCTAAGCGGTGCGGCGAATCCACCACTGCATGGCGTACTCGACCAGCCTGATCAGCGCCTGCTTGGTGGATTCGCGGTTTCGCGCGTCGCAGGTCACGATCGGGACGTCGGGCGGAATCGCGATGGCCTCGCGCACCTCTTCGACCCGGTGGAGCAAGGTCCCGTCGAAGCAGTTGAGCCCCACGATGTAGGGCAGCCGCCGGTCTTCGAAGAAGTCGATGGCCGAGAAGCAGTCCGCGAGGCGCCGGGTGTCGACGAGCACCACGGCGCCGATCGCACCCCGGACCAGGTCGTCCCACATGAACCAGAAGCGCTGCTGGCCGGGGGTGCCGAACAGGTAGAGGATCAGATCCGAATCCAGCGAAAGCCGGCCGAAGTCCATGGCGACCGTCGTTGTGTTCTTGTTCGGGGTCGCATGCAGGTCGTCGATGCCCTTGCTGGCCTCGGTCATCACGGCTTCGGTGGTCAGCGGCACGATCTCCGACACCGAACCCACGAATGTCGTTTTGCCGACTCCGAAGCCACCCGCGACGACGATTTTCGCCGAGGTCGCGGTCGTGGACCGACCGGTGTGCACAGGTCGGGGTCGCGTTTCAGGAGTCATGTCTGCCCACCTCAGTTATCGAGTCAAGCTGGCGTCTTGCGGTTTGCGCGCACCTCCACGAGACCCGCGCTGCGGGGTTCAGAGCCGGCGAAGCCCACTCAGAACCCTCTCCATCAGCAACAAGTGCGACGTGCTGCCGTTTTCGTTCACCGTCTGGTGCACGGTCAGGAGACCGATGTCGGCCATGTCGCCGAGCAGGACCTTCGCCACGCCGAGCGGAACGTCGAGCAAGGCAGCGACCTCGGCCACCGAACGCGGGTGCCGGCACAGTTCGGCGATGGAATGGTGTTCGAGCCGCTGCAGCCGCGCCGGGTGGCACGACTCGCTGGTGGACACCAGGGTCTCCAGTTCCAGGCGGTGATTCGATCGCGTGCGCCCGCCGGTCCAGGCATACGGCCGGATGTAGGTCGCTGTGATTTCGGGCTCCTGAGGGCTGGCCTCTTCGGGTGCCGACATGGCCGGCGCTTCAGCCGGTTCGGCCGACGGCCAAGGCGGATCCGCCGCAGGTTGTGGAGGGCCCTGCGGCTCCGGTTCGTCGCGCGCACGCTTGCGGCGTCGCCCGCGGCGGCCACTATCGAGGGTGAACCGGTTGAAGACCTCGGCCATGGCGTCAGCTTCGGGCGACTCTCGGTCGTCCCATCGGTGCCGCCCGGACGCGTCCGGACCTGTGCTCATGCCGTCCTCACACCGACTGACCGGTCATCACACGATTCGTTCCCTGCAACTGGGAGCGCAGTTCCGGGGTCAGGATCTGGCCGACTCGTTCCACCAGCAAGGCCATCTCGTAGGCGATCAGACCCATGTCGCAATGCGGCGCGGCCAGGACCGTCAGACACGAGCCGTCGCTGATCGCCATCTGCAGCATGAGGCCGCGTTCCATTTCGACCACGGTCTCGTTCACGGTCCCGGCCTCGAAGCAGCGCGCCGCGCCCTGGGTGAGGCTGAGCAGCCCCGATGCGACCGCTGCGAGTTGGTCGGCCCGGTCGGTGGGCAGTTTCGCGGACGCGGTCAGCAGCAGCCCGTCGGCTGAGACGACCACGGCGTGCGCCACGCCCGGAACTCGTTCGGTGAAGTCCGTGACCAGCCAGCCGAACTGGTTCGGCTGGGAATTGTGGGCGTTCATCGGCCCTCCTGTCCTCTGCACTGATTCGGGTTGTCACGGGTGCTAGTCGGCCGAGGGCAAGTCGCGGAGGCTGTGCTTGCCTTCGCGGACCCCGCGCTGGAAGCTGGCCAGCCGTCCACGCATCACGTCCGCATCGCGGCGGGGCTTGACGTCCGGCTCGGTGGCCGTTCCCGGGACCAGTTGGGCTCTCGGGGTTCGCCGGGGAAGCCCGGCAGT
This sequence comes from Saccharopolyspora sp. NPDC050642, assembly GCF_040654735.1. Taxonomy (NCBI): domain Bacteria; kingdom Bacillati; phylum Actinomycetota; class Actinomycetes; order Pseudonocardiales; family Pseudonocardiaceae; genus Saccharopolyspora; species Saccharopolyspora sp. NPDC050642. Next base: position 165,623 of record NZ_JBFAIN010000012.1, read on the forward strand.
CGTGTAGTCGGCGGTTTCCTGGTCGAGCAGCGACTCGGGGTCCTGGACGCCGTTGGTGCCGTTGTTGGCATGCGGATACGGGTCAGGCTGCGGGGCTCCCGTCGGCGCGGCGCCGTTGCGCGAGGTCAGCTGCTGGCGGTGGCGGCCGCGCTGAACCCCGGCCTGGAAGCTCGCCAGTCGGCCACGGGCGGCGTGCGGGTCGCGGGGCGGGCGCGCGCGCCCACCCGACTCCGTGTCGGCGCTGCCGGCCACCAGGTTCGCCTGCGGAACTCGAAGCGGAAGGCCCGCCGCGGTGTAGTCGGAAGGTTCTGCCTCCGCGACTTCCTCGGCCCGCTGCCGGGCCTGGTCATTCGCGAAGGTCCACGAGCTCTGGCCACCATGGCCGTTGGTCCGGGCGGGCTGAGAGGAAGGGAACTTTCCTGTCGCCGGTGGCAGGAAAGTTCCCTTGCTGTCACCCTCCGCCGAGGGGGCGGGCCATTGGATGGCGGGGCGGGTGGCGTCGTGCGGGGTCGCCCGGAACCACGCGGACGCGAGATCGTCGAAGATCGGCGTCGGGGCCTTCGCACCGTTGTGGTGCTCGGCGGCCTGTACGGGCTCGCGGGGGATCTCTTCGGTGCTGAAGGCGTCCGCAGGCGGCACCTGCGGCGCGCCGTTGCCCGGGGAGCGGAACAGGCGGAATCCGTTGCGCACCAGTTGGCGCTGGCCGGCCGCGTCCTCTTCGGCCGCCTCCCAGTCGAACTCCTCCACCAGCGTGTCGGCGGTGCGGGCGTTGGGCACGATGCCGTTGGTCCGCTGGACCGGTGCCGAGGGCGGGGCGTCCACCAGCAGTTCCGGCCCGAGGCCGACCGCGACGCACAACCCGGTCGATTCCGGGCCGGGGCGCAGCTCCACGCGGATGCCGTGGCGGGCGGCGAGCCGGCCGACCACGAACAGGCCCATGCGCCGGGACGTCGACAGCTTGATCTCCTCGTCGCCGGCCAGCCGCTGGTTCACGGCCGCGAGCTCGTCCTGCGACATGCCGATGCCGCGGTCGAGGATGTCGATGCCCAGCGACCCGTCGCTGCGCCGCTGCCCGGAGACGACGACCTGGGTTTCCGGCGCCGAGAAGTTCGCCGCGTTGTCGAGGAGTTCGGCCAGCAGCCGCACCAGGTCGCTCGCGGCGTATCCGACGATCTTGACGTCCGGCAGCGGCTGGACGATCACCCGCGGGTAGTGCTCGATCTCCGACACCGCGGCCCGGATCAGGTCCGCGGGCGAGGTCGGCCGCGTGAACCGCCGGGCCGGGTCCGCACCCGAGAGCACCATGAGGTTCTCGTTGTTGCGGCGCATCCGGGTGGCCAAGTGGTCCAGCTGGAACAGGGTCGCCAACTGGTCGGGGTCTTCCTCGTCGCGTTCGAGCTGCTCGAACAGCCGCAGCTGCCGCTCCAGCAGGCCCTGGCTGCGCCGCGACACGTTGATGAACGAGTCGCTGTAGCTGCGGCGGAGTTCGGCCTGCTCGGTGGCGAGGTTGACGGCCTGGGTGTGCACGTCGTCGAATGCCCGCGCCACATCGCCGATCTCGTCGGCGGTCTCCACCGGCACCCGCTCGACGCGGGGGCGGGTGGCGTGACCGGCGCGGATGTCGGCGACCGCCTGCGGCAGCTGGTAGTTAGCGGTGTCCAGCGCACTGCGCCGCAGGACGTCGAGCGACCCGAGCAGGTGCCGGGCGACCACGACGACGACCGCGCCGGCGACCAGCAGAGCCGACAGCAGGATCACCGACTCCAGACCCGCCATGTTGCTCGCGTTGTCCTGCAGCGAGAACGCGGTCTCGTGCAACTGCTGGTCCAGGTGGTCTTGAAGCGCGTTGAGCTCGCCATGAGCCGTCCGGGACTGGTCCTTCCACACCGCTGCCGACACCAGCGCCGTGGAGAGCCGCGACTTCGCGTTGTCGCGCTCGGCCATCGCCAGCTGCACCGAGGTTTCCCGCGCCGGGACCTCGGGTTTCGCGTACAGCTGGTCGTAGCGCATCCGCTGCTGAGGGGTGGCGGCCGCGCGGAACTCCTTGACCGCGGAGGTGCGGCGGGATTCGCTGGCCGCGAGTCGGGCCAGGTTGTCGGTGCTGAAACCGCCGCGGGTCAGCCCGGTGAGCACCAGTGCCTGCTGGAGCTGCATTTCCTCGCTGATCTGCCCCAGCTCGTGCGCGGTGGTGGCCGTGGACACGAGTTGCGACGACGAGATCTGGCTGATCAGCGTGCGGTCGAGCGCCATCAGCACGCCGATGAGCTCGGTGTAGGTGTTGATCGTCACCCCGGGATCGGCGTGACCGCCCAGCACCTGCTGGCGGATCGGTGCGAGCCCGGTGAGGCGCCGGTCGGTTTCCTGCCGGGCGAACCGGACCGCCTCGCTGTCCGGGGTGGCCCGCAGCCGCTGGCGCATGTCGTCCAGGGCCCGGTCCGTGGCGGTGAAGCGCTCCTGCACTTCCGGCGCGGAAACCGGCCCGCGCACCAGGAACTCGGCGGCCTTGCTGCGTTCCTGCTGCAGGCCGCCGGTGGCCGCGCGCACCGCGCTGCCGGTCGAGACCAGCCGGTCCAGCTTGGCGTATTCGTCGGCCTGGTTGATCTGGCTGCGGATCTGCAGCACGCCGAGCACCAGGGCGAAGATCACCGGAACGAGCACGACGGCGGCGATCTTGGTAGGTAGTTTCCAGTTGCGCCACGTGGTGATCCGCTCGGCGATCTTCGGCGTGGTGCGGGACCACCTGGACGCCCGGGGCGCGTTCGCGGCCGGATTTTCGAGTCCGCTGCTCACGACGCAGTCCTTTCCCGCGCAGTCGAGGTGTTCACCGACGGCGCGTTCGTGTGGTGGGCAGCCTGGGCCCGTCTGTGGTGTGCGCGGCAGGTTCTTGCAGGGCTGGCGGCGCTGCGTGCGGCCGGTTTTCGCCGGTGGCCGGTGCTGTCGTCGATACCGGCGTCCGGAGCCTGCGATGTCGGGGGTGATCGCGGCCGCACCGGATTCGTCTTCGCCGGGTGTCGGTTTTGAGAACCCTACCGCAATGAAATGATCTTCCTCCGTTCTCGAATTCGGTTGGCTGACCTGCTGATTCGATGTCGATGGAGATCATTTTCGCTGGGGTGGTGGTTGATCTTGACAATCGCGAACACTGATCGTGTTCGGCTGGGCGATCTCTAGAAGTGCTTTTGTCGCCCGATAGGTAGATGTTGGGGCTACGAATGACTTTTTCGCTGCAGAGCCATGACGAGATTTCGCCCGGTCGCCTGTCCTGCGCGTCGAGTGCCTTGTTGACCTGCTGAAAGTTGCCGCGGCTCAGGGTTTTTCGGTTTGCGGAGGGCGGTTTCGATGGTGCCCGCGCATGGGGTCGGCACAGCAAAACGACCACATACCGTGATCGGTGAATTCATCAATGTGTGTGCTGTGTCGCTGCGCGTGTCGGTGCTGCGGCATTCGCTGGCTAGACTTCCGAACCGGTTGGCAGCGCGGGCAGCGCGGTTCGCCGACGCCCTGGATCCGAGAACTCTCGATAAAGCCGGATCGAATGCGAGCCAGGGCGCTCGGCCACGGAGCACTGGGGAACTCCGAAGCATCGACCGAAACCACGTCGATGCAGTTCGACTGCTTGGAAGGACGCATGCCCAACGCAACCCAGCCACCGCCGCCGCGAACGCCCGGAGGTGAGCCCGCGACGCCGGCAACCTTCGGCCAGATCGACAAACCGGCACCCCGCGCCCACCGGCCGGCACCGGACTACACCGCCATCGCGCGAAGCCCCGAATTCCTCGATCTCAGAGCCAGGCTGCGCCGCTTCGTCTTCCCGATGACCGCGGTGTTCCTCATCTGGTACCTCGGATACGTCGTCCTCGCCGCCTACCTGCCGGAGTTCATGAGCATCCGGCTCTTCGGCGAGGTCAACGTCGGCCTGGTCATGGGCATCGGCCAGTTCGCGACCACGATCCTGATCACCGCCCTCTACCTCAAGTACGCGGCGCGCCAGATCGATCCGCGCGTCGTGGCGCTGTACCGGGAAGCGACCGGGGAGGACCCGCGATGATCAACGCCAACCCGGTGCTCAACATGAGCATCTTCGGGGTGTTCGTGCTGCTCACCCTGTACATGGTCTACCGCGTGAGCAGCTCCGGCACGGCCACCGACTACTTCGCCGCAGGCGGCCGGTTCACCGGCGCGCAGAACGGCATCGCGCTCTCCGGGGACTTCCTGTCGGCGGCGTCGTTCCTCGGGATCGCCGGAGCGATCGCGGTGAACGGCTACGACGGGTTCCTCTACTCGATCGGCTTCCTCGTGGGCTGGCTGGTCAACCTGCTGCTGGTCGCCGAGCTCCTGCGCAACACCGGCCGCTTCACGATGGGCGACGTGCTGAGCTTCCGGATGCGGCAACGCCCGGTCCGAGCGGCCGCCGCAGTGTCCACATTGGTGATCTCCTTCGTCTACATGATCGCCCAGATGGCCGGCGCGGGCAGCCTGGTGGCACTGCTGCTCGACGTGCACAGCTCGGGCGGTCAGGCGCTGGTGATCGGCGGCGTGGGTCTGGTGATGATCGTCTACGTGCTGGTCGGCGGCATGAAGGGAACCACCTGGGTGCAGATCATCAAGGCGGCCATGCTCATGCTGTGCGCGGCCATGATGACCCTGTTCCTGATGGGCAAGTTCGGCTTCAGCCTGACCTCGCTGCTGCAGCACGCGGCGGAGCAGAACCCGTTGGGGGACCGGATCTTCTCGCCCGGTGCGAAGTACGGCCAGAGCGAAGTGACCAAGCTGGACTTCGTGTCGCTGTCCATGGCCTTGGTGCTGGGTGTCGCCGGGCTGCCGCACGTGCTGATGCGGTTCTACACCGTGCCCAACGCTCTGCAGGCGCGGCGTTCCGTGGTCTGGGCGACCTGCACGATGGCGTTGTTCTACCTGTGCACGCTCGTGATCGGCTACGGAGCGGGGGCGGTCAACGGCACCGAGGCGATCCTCTCGGCTCCCGGCGGCGAGAACTCGGCCGCGCCGCTGTTGGCGTACCGCGTCGGAGGCACGGTGTTGCTGGGCGTCGTCGCAGCGGTCGCCTTCGCGACCATCCTCGCCGTTGTCGCCGGGCTGACGCTGACCGCATCCGCCTCCTTCGCCCACGACGTCTACGCCAACATCGTGAAGCGAGGCAAGGCGGATCCCGACTCGGAGGTGCGGGTCGCCCGCCTGACAGCGCTCGTGATCGGTGCCGCGTCGATCCTCGGCGGCATCCTCGTCAACGGGCAGAACATCGCGTTCCTGGTGGCGCTCGCGTTCGCGTTCGCGGCTTCGGCGAACCTATCGACGCTGCTGTTCTCGCTGTTCTGGCGGCGGTTCAACACCCGCGGCACGCTGTGGGGGATCTACGGCGGGCTGATCTCGTGCACGGTTCTGGTCGTCTTCTCGCCGGTGGTCTCGGGATCACCGGACTCGATCCTGCCGGGCGTGGACTTCGCGTGGTTCCCGCTGAGCAACCCCGGGATCGTGTCGATCCCGATCTCGTTCCTGTGCGGCTACATCGGCACGCTGCTCGGAGGAGGCCAGGTGAGCGAGAAGCGAACCGCAGAGATGGAAGTCCGAGCCCTCACCGGCATCGGCTCGTCCTGACGTGGAGCATGGGAACCTTCCTGTCACTTTTGACAGGAAGGTTCCCATGCTCGCGCCGGGGCGATCGCAACGTCAGGCGAACCAGCCCATCACGCGATCCCAGAAAGACGCCGTGTGCTCAGGGGCATGGGCGCCGTGATGGTGTGTGATGGCCGAAGTCGTGGCCGCAGGCCGCTGCGCCTCAAGGGCGCTGGTCTGGGCGGTTCCCTGCTGGCCGAAGACCACGTCGGAGCAGGAGTAGAAGGCCTCGGGGCTGTCAGTGCGCTGCCAGATCGTGTAGAGCACGTGCTGACCTGTCTTGCCCTCGGGGATCTTCGCGGCGATCGAGTATCCTTCCGCGGTTTCCGGCGGGCTGTCGACATCCGCGACCTTCACCAGATCGCCCCAAGCCAGCGACTTCGACGAATCCCAGCCGTCCTTGGTGATGAAGACCTGGAATCCGCCCTGGTGCTTGGCAGTGGCCTTGAACTCGAGGTCGACGTCGCCGGTCTGCAGCTGAGTGGTCGGCCATGCCGTGGCCGGGGCGTCGAAACCCGAGTACATCGGATTGTTGGCGCTGCAGAGCTTCCCATCCGGGATCAGTTCCTGGTGCCGGCCGTTGGCGTCGCCGATCCGGTTGCTCATCCAGTCGTAGATTGGGGCGGAACCGTTCTCGGTAACGACTCCCTTGCATCCCTCGGAGTCGGGGCTCTCGGCTCCCTCTAGAAAGCAGGTGTAGGCGCGGCCGGCAGGTGCCTGCATGTCGCCGTGGGCGAAGGCGGCCTGCGGGGCGAGCAGGATGCCGATGACGGACAAGCCACCAAGAGCAGCGGCTGCGGCTGGCTTGCGGCGCACGTTCACGTCGAGTCTCCTCGTTGTCCGCCGGTGCCGACGTCGGCCGCGAGCGGCGCGCATCGATCACCGGTGCGTCGTTTCGGGGTGAACAGATGCTGACTCGGCGGGCGAGGCGACGTCCACGGTGAAAATTCTCTTCGTGCTCAGTGAAAACTATTGTTTCGCCGAGCGTTTTTGCATATGAGGGGCGGTGTGTTGTCGCCTGGAGTCAATGCGTAAAGGCATCTGACGCAGGCGATAAACGAGCCTTAATCAGGATTTCGGAGTGCCTGTGGGGTCGACTTTTCGATGTGGGCCTTTTTCGTTTCTTAACTTTCCCTGAAGTGAAACGGTGCCTAGCGGGCAAGTGCGCCTGCTGGGTGGTTGTGGCAGAAAGGTTCCCATGCGGCGGCCTGCTGGCTCGCGTGACTCCAAGGGGTCTAGGAGCTGGAGCATGGGAACCTTCCTGCCACTGACGCGACAGTCCGCGGGTCTCTTCAGCGCGGGATCGGGATCTCGAAGTGGACGGACTGGCTGTGCTGCTCGTCGCCACGCGCGTCGTAGATCTCCTTCGCCACCGCGCGCCAGAAAGGCTCGGCGCCTTCGATCGCCGGATTGGTGTGCAGGTAGATCGCGGAGTAGCCCGCCGTGTCGGCGACGAAGTCGCAAGCCATCGCAACCAAAGCACGTGCAAGACCGTGCCGGCGGTGCGCCCTGGCGACGTAAACCCTGAACAGTTGAGCGGTCTCGCCGCTTGGATAGCGGTCGGCGATCCACTGTGGATGCGGCGGACTGCTGGGGCCGTTGGCTCGCACTGCGGTTGTTGCTGCGACCTCGCCGTCGCGGACCGCGACGAAGAGGGTGTTTCGAGGATTCTGCAGATACGTGGGCACGATGTTGATGACGTCCGAGTGCCATTTCGAGTCGTAACCGTGTCCGAACTCGTTGTAGAAGGTGTCGAGCATGACCTTCCGTGCGCCATCAACGTCGGATGGCCTGGCGGCGCGGACGGTGTACTCGCCGATGCGGTGTTCGATGTTGTGCTGCATCGCGTCCTCTCCGGGCGATCGGTGATGCGTGTTCGTTCCTGGGCGGCAGGAAGGTTCCCTGCTGTGGATCTGGGCCACCCAGGGCCGCACCAGTAGAGCAATGATAATCATTTTCAATCTGACCGCAGGCGGTAACCCCCGTTTGAGCTGGGATGTCGGGGTTGATTGACAGGAAAGTTCCCATGCTGTCGCCGCCTACGGCGGGTTGACGGCGGGTGGGGGTGGGATTACGTTGGACGGCTGTTGTGGTCAGACCGTATGTCCAGTGAGGGGTTTGATGAATCTCCACGCGTTGCTGGGCGAGCGGGCGCGGGATCGTGGGCCGGTTCGAGTCGGCGTGATCGGGGCGGGGAAGTTCGCCTCGATGTTTCTCACCCAGGCGTTGAGCACCGAAACCATGCACGTCGTCGGCATCGCAGACCTCTCGCCGGAGCGAGCTCGGGCCGCGTTGCAGCGCACCGGCTGGACCGCCGAGCGTTACGCGGCCGCGAGCTTCGGCGAGGCATTGCGCGACGACAGCACGCATGTCACCGACGATGCCGATGCGTTGATCGATGCTCCGGGGCTGGAGGTGGTCCTGGAGATCACCGGCGACCCCGTGGCAGGTGTGCGCCACGCGGTTCGCGCGATCGACGCCGGTCGGCACGTCGTCATGGTCAACGTCGAGGCCGACTGCATGGTGGGGCCGCTGCTCGCGGAGCGGGCTCGCGCGGCAGGGGTGGTCTACTCGATGGCCTACGGTGACCAGCCCGCCCTGATCTGCGAGCTCGTCGATTGGGCTCGCACAGCGGGTTTCGACGTGGTGGCCGCGGGCAAGGGAACGAAGTACCTGCCCGAGTACCACGCATCCACTCCGGACACGGTGTGGGAGCACTACGGCTTCACGCAGGAACAGCTGGATCGCGGGGACTTCAACCCGAAGATGTTCAACTCGTTCCTGGACGGGACGAAATCGGCCATCGAGATGGCGGCCGTCGCCAACGGCACCGGAATGGTGCCGCAGGACGAAGGCATGCTCTTCCCGCCCTGCGGAGTCGACGACCTGTCAACGGTGTTCCGGCCCGCCGAGATCGGGGGCCGGCTGACCCGCCGGGGCACCGTCGAGATCGCCTCCAGCCTCCACCGCGACGGCACCGACGTCGCGCGAGACCTGCGCTGGGGCGTCTACGTCACCTTCGAAGCGCGCACCGACTATGCGGTCCAGTGCTTCGCCGAATACGGCGTGCGCACGGATGAGACCGGGCGCTACGGCTCGCTCTACCGGCCGTACCACATGATCGGACTGGAACTGGGCGTCAGCATCGCTTCGGCCGCCGTGCGCGGAGAGGCGACCGGGTGCCCGACGGCTTTCCGAGGAGACGTCGTCTCCGTTGCAAAACGCGCGCTGAAGGCCGGGGAAATCCTCGACGGCGAGGGCGGCTACATGGTTCACGGCAAGCTCGCCCCGGCAGAGATGTCGCTGAAGGTCGGTGCGTTGCCGATGGGATTGGCCAACGGCGTCAAGCTGCGCAACGACATTCCCCAGGGCGGCGTCGTCGGCTGGGATGACGTCGAAGTGGACGACTCGGTGCTGGCGGTGCAGCTGCGGCGTGAGCTGGAACGAACGATGCGCGGATGACGGCGGGCAGGGGCAAACTGCGCCCGTAGAGTGGGGCGGTCTCCGGGAGCACCGCAGGAAAATCGAGGAGAAGCGTGAGTTCCGCAAGCCAGAGCTCGTGGGAACCGGTGCGCAAGGTGCGCACCTACGAGCAGGTCATGGCGCAGATCGAGCAGCGCATGCTGGACGGGTTGCTCGCGCCCGGCGACAGGCTGCCCAGCGAACGCGAACTTTCGCAGCTCCTCGGCGTCAGCCGCCCGTCGCTGCGTGAGGCGCTGCGCGTGCTTGAGGCGCTCGGCATCGTCGAAGTTCGGCCCGGCCGCGGGCCCGAAGGCGGGACGGTGTTCGTCGGTCACCCCGGTGAAGGGTTCGCCATCCTGCTGAAGATGCAGTTGGCGCTCGGGCACTTCAGCGGCACCGATGTGCTCCGGACTCGCCTGATGCTGGAGGAGTGGGCGGTCGCCGACGCGGCGCGCAACGCTACCGGCGAGGACCACGAGGCGCTGCGGAGCATCCTGGACCAGATGGACGCGGCCGATCTGACCGCCCGCGACTTCAACCGCCTGGACACCGAGTTCCACGTGCGGATCGCGGAATCCACCGGAAACTCGCTGGCTTCCTACCTGATGAGTTCGCTGCGCACCGCGATCCAGCGCCAGATGATCGACGCTTACGAGCAGCTGGCCGATTGGCGAGCGACTGCGAAGACGGTGCGCGCCGAGCACCGGAACATCCTGCGGGCCATTGAGGAGCACGACGCGCTGCGGGCCGTCGAACTCGTTCGCGACCACATCAGCGACTTCTACGAGACCGGATCCTTCGCCGGCGGCACCGCCTAGCCGGGGCGCCGACCGCTCGCTCGAACCCGCTGAAGCGGGCGACGCCTCTCAATCCGTGAACTTCGGTGTCACTTGCCGCAGCAGCAGTGCGTCGGCGTTCATCGTCACCAGCAGCAGTTCGGTTTCGGAGATCTTGGGGAGCGGTTCGCCGTCGGCAAGGTCACTGGAGGTGCTGGAGCATGGGAACCTTCCTGTCACTTCTGGCAGGAAAGTTCCCATGCTGCCGTCGTCGAGCAGGCGAAGGGTGTCGTCGATGGCGGTTGCGGTCGACTTGTCAGGTGGGAGCATGACCAGGGCCGTTGTCTGGTGGAACAGGCCTCGCAGGCCGTCGTAGGCGGTGTCGAGCGCTTCCTGCTGGTCCGGCTGCGGTTGCCTGCTGCCGGGCGGGGCCGTGACCAGCTCCTGCTGGGTTCGGACGGCTGTGTGGAAGCTCCGGGCGAGATCGTGCGGGTCGGGACCGGCGCCTCGGTGGACATCCGCCACCCGGGCCAGCAGGTTCCGGATCGCGCCGCAGGCGTTGGCGAAGCGCTCGTTGATGCCGGGCTTGGGCACACCGGGTATCGCGGCGAACCCGAAGACCAATCCGATCACCAGGGCGAGCAGGATCAGCACCACGTACTCCACGAGGACCGACACCGGATCCAGGTGGCGCGTGGTGGCGTTGAGCCCGACGCTCATCAGCACGATGCACCCGTTGAACACCACGGGCTGCGTTCGCATGAACCAGAAGCCGATCAGCAGCGCGATCAGGGCCACTGGTGCCAGCGCGGCCTGCGGAAGCAGCCAGATCACCAGCGCCAGCACCACGGATCCGGCCAGCGCCCCGATGACCCTTTCGCGGGCTTTTGCCAGGCTGTCGTGCCACTCCGGCTGCATGATCGCGAAGATCGTCATCAGGAACGCGACGGTGAGCGGATCTCCGGGCCGGAAGCTCGCGATCACGAGCGCGATCAGCACGCCCAGCGCGCACCGCACCGCATGCCGGAGTTGGGTCGACCGCCAGGACAACGTGCCGCGCGAGGTCTTCACCAGCACCTGGCGGACCGTCGCGGGCACCGTGACCCGAGTGGCGTCCCGAGCCACAGCCGCAGCGCGGATTTCGGCCAGCTCCTCCCACAAGCGGGAGATCAGGACGCTGGTGCCGCCGGGAAGTTCGGGGACTGCCGGCTTGCCATTGTCAGGCAGCTCGGGCGAGGCGGGAGCGCGCACGGCGTCGGCCAGCCTGGCTGCTTCTTCGCGCGCGGCGTCCAACGCGGCATCCAGCTCTTCGGCGTCGTGGGACGGCAGATACCGACGCCGATCGCCGAGGACACCGAGGATGGTGCGGTAGCGCATGGTCGCGAACAGCACTTGCCCGGTCCAGCGCGTCGGCCGGTCGGAGTGCCATTTGCGCAGTGCTTCCGCCGGGTCGGTTGGCTGCTCGTCGGCCAACGCACCGACCAGCGCAGCCCTCGTCGGCCCGCTCGGGTCCTTGGCGCCGAGCAACAGGCGGAGCAGGAAAACCCAGATCACGGCCAGCACCGGAGCCGCGACGATCTGGATGTGCGTGGCGGTCCCGGTGAGCTGGAATCCGTAGCTGAACAGGGCCGCCATGCCCAAGCCGAGCCCAACCTGGACGAAACGTTGGCCCAACGCCGGCAGGAGACCGGCGACGAACACGACGACCACGACCAGTGCGATCGAGACCCAGCTCGACACCTCGGCCATCAGGCGCGGCACCGCGACGGCCAACACCATCGCCGGCGCGAGCACCGCGAGCAGTCGCAGATCGGGGCGCAACGCGCCGCCGGATGCCGCCATGAAGCAGAACATGGCGGTGAGCGCAGCCAACGTCGTCGCCGCTCCGAGCCCCGCTATCGCGCCCATCCCGGCCGCTCCGCCGACGATGACCGCCATCATCAGCAGCAACCCGAGCCGCTTGCCCGCACTCACCGAGGCCTCGCAACCGCCATGGTCCCACCTTATCGACGGCGGCCACAGTGGACAGCTTCAGCGGCGGGCGCCACGTCGCGCATCAGGCGTTGCCGAGGTGCAGCATGGGAACCTTCCTGTCACGCGGCGCGGAGGCACCGAGCCGCTGCGCCGTCCCGCTGCTGCTCTGGCCGCCGTTTGCTTGGGATTCTTCATGATCCTGCTCGATGGCAGCGCGCTGAACGTGGCGCTACCGGCGATCCAGCAGGACATCAACGTTCATCCGGCGGGCGGCGGCTCGACGAGCGAATGTTCCAGCTTGGCGAGAAAGCCGGTCAGGGATGAGCGTTCGGCCGCGGTGAGCGCGCTGATCAACTGCGATTCGTGTTCGAGCAGTTCGCGCACGGTGGTTTCGATGAGGCGGTGGCCCGCGTCGGTCAGCCGGACGGCGACCGCTCGGCGCGAGGCCGTGGACGGTGATCGCGAGACCAGTCCGGCTTGTTCTGCCCGGGCGATTCGCTGGGAGACCGCACCCGGGGTGACCAGCGTCCGGCGGGTGATCTCGCGGGTCGTGAGCTCGTACGGCGGGCCCGCGCGGCGGATCACGCTGAGGAGGTCGAGTGTGGACGGATCGATTCCGAGCCTGCTCAGGGTGCGCCGCCGTTCGTCGGCGAGGACCTTGGCGATTCGCCAGATCGGCGTGATGACCCCGATGGAATCGGTGTCCACGCCGGGAAGTTCGCGTTGCCATGCCGCTGCGATGTCCGCCGTGGGCCATGTGGCGGCCTGGTTGAGCGGATAGTCCCCGGCTCCTGGGGTGTTGGACATCTGCCGCCTCCCGAGTTACGTTTAGCGCTAAACGTAACAGTTGAGGAGCTTTCGGTGAAGCGCATCGTGCTCGTAACCGGAGGTAGTACGGGAATCGGCAAGGCGGTTGCGGCCAGATTCCGTGCCGAAGGTGACACCGTGATCATCACAGGCCGCAACGCGGAGCGGCTGGCGGCCACCGCGGCCGAGATCGACGTCCGGTCGATCGCCTGCGACGCGACCGATCCCCGGCAGGTGGCAGACCTGGCCGACAGGCTCGGGGAGCATCTCGACGTGCTGGTCAACATGGCCGGCGGCAACACCGATCTGCAGCGGTCCGGGGAGCCGGAAAGTCTCGAGGAGGTGATGGCCGCGTGGCGGGAGAACCTGGACGCCAACCTGCTCAGTGCCGTCGCCACCACGACGGCCGTGCTCGACAAACTCCGACCGGGCGGCACCATCATCAACATCGGTTCCATCGGCGCCGAATACGCCTCGACGTCTTACGGGGCGGCGAAGGCGGCGCTGGCGGCCTGGAACGCGGGCCTGTCCGCACAGGTGGGGCCGAAGGGGCTGACGGCAAATCTGATCGCGCCCGGCTACATCGAGGAAACCGAGTTCTTCCACGGGCAACTCGGCGAGCAGAAGCGAACCGCCCTGATCGACGCCACCCACAACGGCCGTGCGGGACGTCCGTGCGACATCGCCGAAACGGTGCACTTCCTGGCGTCCGAAGGCGCGGGTCACATCACCGGGCAGACCCTGCACGTGAACGGCGGCGCTTACACCACCAGGTGAGCGCCGCGTCGATGTTGCTTGCCGCATAACGAAATCGGGCCCTGGTGAGTGAAACTCACCAGGGCCCGATTTCAGTGCGCCCTCGACAGGACTCGAACCTGTGACACCTGCCTCCGGAGGGCAGTGCTCTATCCGCTGAGCTACGAGGGCTTGTCCCTGCGGACGATCGTTAGCTTAGCGCACCCGGCGGGCACCCTTCGACGGGGGTCCGTTTGCCGCTGTCTCGCAGTTCACCGCGTCTTCGTGGCGAGGTTGGAGCATGGGAACTTTCCTGCCGCCGGTGACAGGAAAGTTCCCATGCTCGCATCCCGATGGGCGGGACGGCCTGACTTGACGCGTGCACTCATGCATACTTCACTATGTATCGGAGAGACGACTGAGGAGGACGGTCGATGGGTCAAGGGCATGGGCACGGCTCGGCCGCCGACGCGGTCAGCGCATCCGGCCGCTACGTGCGGCGGTTGGCCGCATCGTTCGCGATCTTGCTCGCGTTCTTCGTCCTGGAAGCGGTGGTCGGGTTCCTCACGTCATCGCTGGCGCTGCTCTCCGACGCCGGGCACATGCTCACTGACGTGCTGGGCGTCGGCATGGCGCTGGCCGCGATCACCGCCGCCCGGCGACCGGTCGAGGGCAAGCGGACCTTCGGCCTCTACCGCATGGAAGTGCTCGCCGCGCTCGCCAACGCCGTGCTGCTGTTCGGCGTCGCCGGTTACATCCTCTACGAGTCCATCGCCCGGTTCCAGGAGCCGCCGGAGGTCGCCGGCGTGCCGATGATGCTGACCGCTGCCGCCGGGCTGGCGGCCAACCTCGTGGTCTTCGCGCTGCTGCGGCGCGGCGCGAACGAGAGCCTGAACGTGCGCGGCGCCTACCTCGAGGTGCTCGCGGACACCATCGGCTCCGTCGGCGTGTTGATCGGTGGCGCGGTGACCTGGGCGTTCGGTTGGTACCTGGCCGACCCGATCGTCGCGGTCGCCGTCGGCCTCTTCGTGCTGCCGCGCACCTGGAAGCTGGCGCGGCAGGCGCTGCGGATCCTCGTCCAGCAGGCGCCGGAAGGGGTGGACCTGCAGAAGCTGCGGGCCGATCTCGCCGCGCTGCCGTCGGTCACCGAGGTGCACGACCTGCACGTGTGGACCCTCACCTCGGGCATGGAGGTCGCCTCCGCCCACCTCACCACCGGAGCCGGCGCCGACCACGGCGGCGTGCTGGTGGCCGCCCAGCGAGTCCTGGCCGAGCGCTACCAGATCGACCACGCGACCCTGCAGGTCGAGCCCGCCGAATGCGCCCAGCGCTGCCGGGCTTTGACCTGGTGAGGGCCGCCGGGTGACAGGAAGGTTCCCATGCTCGCGCCTCAGCGCAGCGGCTGGGCGCCTCGTTCGGCGAGCATCGAGCGCATGAGGTCGCTCTCGCTGCGCTGGGAGCCGAGCATGTTCTTCCCCAGCTCGCGGACCGCCGGGACCGCCGCGTGCGTCGCCCCGTAGTCCGCCATCGGCGCGCCGCCCTCGTGGTGGCGGAGCATCAGCTGCAGGAAGTAGACGTCGAACTCCGGCCCGCGCAGCGACTGCAGCCGGGACATCTCCGCGCTGGTCGCCATGCCGGGCATCAGCCCGCCGGACTCCGACTGCGCGGCCGCCGGGGCGCTGTGCTGGTGGCCGCCGTCCTCCGTCATCCACGTCATCAGCGGGCCGACGGCCTGCGCGGACTGGCCCCACAGACTGAGCCAGCCCTGCATGCGGCCGATCTGGTCGCGCTGGTTGGTCTCGATGTCGAACGCCAGCTGGCGCACGGCGACGTCGGCGGCGTGCTCCCGCGCGAGCGTCGCCATCGTCACCGCCTGCTGGTGGTGCACGGACATGTCCTGCGCGAAGCCGACGTCCACCGCCGTCGGCTGCGGTTCGGCGCTGTCGAAGGACGGCACCCGGATCAGCAGACCGAGCGCCGCCCCCAGCAGCAGCAGGACGACCGCCGCCGCGACGGCCACGAAGATGCGGACCGGCAGCGGTCGCCGTGCCTCAGCCGACACGGGTCACTGGCCCATCTCGCCGGTGGCGGCGCTGGCGCCGCGGCCGTCCATCGGGATCGCGTCCGGGCCGGGCGGGGTCGGGTCGAACTTCGGCGGGTTGTTCGTGTCGAACGCGCCCGGGTAGGCCTGGCAGGAGCCGCCGATCTCCGGGTAGACGCCGTTGTTGTTCAGCCGCAGCGCGGTGATGAACTGGTCGATGCGCTGGTCGTCGGCGTTGTCGACCTTGAGCTGGTGGCCCCAGGACTGCAGCGAGATCGCGCTGTCCAGGCCCGGGTACGGCGACATCATCGTGTAGGGCTTGCCGTCGACGCGGGCCTTGAGCCGCTCCAGGCCGGGCTCGCCGACCCGGTCCGGGTTGTAGGCGATCCACACCGCACCGTGCTCCAGCGAGTGCACCATGTTCTCGGTGCGCACCGCCTCCGGGTAGACCACGCCGGTGCAGTCGGCCCAGATGCCGTCGTGCGGGCCGCCGAACGACGGCGTGTGGTCGTAGGCCACCCGCTGGTCCGGGCGGACGTGGATCTGCCCCGGGTAGTCGACGACGGTGACGCCGGGGATGGTCTTCGACGGGTCCGGGTTCTGCGGCGACGGCTTGAACGCCTCGGTGGCCTTCTCCGCTTCGGCCTGGGCCTGCCGGATCGACTCCTGCCCCGACCACCGGCTGTACGCGTACCCGAAGATCACGGCCGCGAAAACCACCACGACGGTGACGCCGGAGATCAGCATCCAGGGGATCGACCGCTGGTGCACCACGGCGCCGCGCACCGCTTTGCTCTTCCTGTTCGCCATGCTCTTCGCAAACCTCGTCTCGCCGAGAACCACCGGGGGATCCGGCCCGTCAGTGTAGAGATTCCGGGCGCCGCGGGTGGCCGTGCGTCCAATGCTCGCCACCACGTTCTCACATCAGAGTGACGAGTCGATCACGCGGCGTGTTATCCCCTGCCCGCTCGTCCCCAACCCGTTGGCTGAGCAGCGCGGACGCTTCCTTAGACTGCATAAGGTGACTCCCGCCGCGCTCGCAGAACTGGTCCGCAACACCGCCGTCGAGGTCCTCTCCGCCAGGGACCTGGACACTTCCGTGCTGCCCGAGGCGGTAACGGTCGAGCGACCCCGCAACCCGGAGCACGGTGACTACGCCACGAACGTGGCCATGCAGGTCGCCAAGAAGGTCGGCGTGTCGCCGCGCGATCTCGCGGGCTGGCTCGCCGAGGCGCTGACCGGGCAGGACGCCATCGACTCCGTCGACGTCGCCGGGCCCGGCTTCCTGAACCTCCGGCTCGCCGCCGACGCGCAGGGCCAGATCGTGCGCGAGGTGCTCACCAAGTCCGCCGGTTACGGCCGCGGCGAGCTCTACTCGGCGCTGAAGGTCAACCTCGAGTTCGTCTCCGCCAACCCGACCGGCCCGATCCACCTGGGCGGCACCCGGTGGGCCGCGGTCGGCGACGCGCTCGGCCGGGTGCTGGCCGCGCAGGGCGCCGAGGTGACCCGCGAGTACTACTTCAACGACGCGGGCGCGCAGATCGACCGGTTCGTGCGGTCGCTGATCGCCGCCGCGAAGGGCGAGCCCGCGCCGGAGGACGGCTACGGCGGCGACTACATCGCCGACATCGCCGCGGCCGTGCTCAAGGCCGAGCCGAACGCCCTGGAGCTGCCCGAGGCGGAGGGGCACGAGGCGTTCCGCCGCGTCGGCGTCGGGCTGATGTTCGACGAGATCAAGCAGAGCCTGCACGAGTTCGGCACCGACTTCGACGTGTTCTTCCACGAGGACTCGCTGCACACCTCCGGCGCGGTCGCCGCGTGCGTCGAGGAGATGAAGCAGTCCGGCCACGTGTACTTCGCCGACGGCGCCTGGTGGCTGCGCTCCACCGAGTACGGCGACGACAAGGACCGGGTGCTGATCAAGAGCGACGGCGCGCCCGCCTACATCGCCGGCGACGTCGCCTACCTGCGGGACAAGCGCGGCCGCGGCTTCGACCTGTGCATCTACATGCTGGGCGCCGACCACCACGGCTACATCGCCCGGCTGAAGGCCGCCGCCGCGGCGCTGGGCGACGACCCGGCCGTCGTCGAGGTGCTCATCGGGCAGATGGTGAACCTGGTGCGCGACGGCAAGCCGGTGCGGATGAGCAAGCGCGCGGGCACCGTCGTGACCCTGGAGGACCTCGTCGACGCCGTGGGCGTGGACGCGGCCCGCTACTCGCTGATCCGGTCCTCCGCGGACTCCGCGGTGGACATCGACCTGGACCTGATCAGCAAGCGCACCAACGAGAACCCGGTCTTCTACGTGCAGTACGCGCACGCCCGGCTGTCCTCGTTGCAGCGCAACGCCGCCTCGCTCGGCATCGAGCGCGGACCGGTGGACGAAGCCGACCTGTCGCTGCTCACCCACGAACGTGAGGGCGACCTGATCCGCACCCTGGGCGAGTTCCCGCGCGTGGTGCTGTCGGCCGCCCAGCTGCGGGAACCGCACCGGGTGGCCCGCTACCTGGAGGACGTGGCCGCCGCGTACCACAAGTTCTACGACGCGTGCCGCGTGCTGCAGCCCGGTGACGACCAGGCGAGCCCGTTGACCATCGCCCGGCTGCAGCTGTGCGAGGCGACCCGCCAGGTCCTCGCCAACGGCCTCGGCCTGCTCGGGGTCAGCGCCCCGGACAAGATGTAGGGCGCACGCGAGCAGATGATTGCAACAACGGCCTGCCCATCGGCAGGTCGCGCGAAGGAGCTGTAAATGCGCGCCCATCCCGCCGGGCCGCGGCACGCCGATGTCGTGCTGCCCGGCAACACCGCGGGACCCCTCCCAGCGACCGCGGACGAAGTCGACCTGCTGCACCCGAACGTCTGGCCGCGCAACTGCGAGCGCGGCGCCGACGGCGTCGTCCGGCTCGCCGGCATCGACGTCCGCGAACTCGTCGAACGCTTCGGCACGCCGCTGTTCGTGCTCGACGAAGACGATTTCCGGTCGCGTTGCCGCGACTACGCCGAGGCGTTCGGCGACCCGGCCGCCGTGCACTACGCGTCCAAGGCGTTCCTGTGCACCGAGGTCGCCAAGTGGGTCGCCGAGGAGGGTTTGAGCCTGGACGTGTGCAGCGGCGGCGAGCTGGCCGTGGCGCTGCGCGCCGGGTTCCCCGCCGAGCGGATCACGTTCCACGGCAACAACAAGTCCGTCGCCGAGCTGACCGCCGCCGTCGAGGCCGGGGTCGGTTCCGTGGTGCTGGACTCGTTCCACGAGATCGCCCGGCTGGACCACATCGCCACCGAGCGCGGCGTCCGCCAGCACGTGCTGGTGCGCATCACCGTCGGCGTCGAGGCGCACACCCACGAGTTCATCGCGACCGCGCACGAGGACCAGAAGTTCGGCTTCTCGCTGGCCAACGGGCAGGCCGCCGAGGCGGTGCACCGGGTGCTCAAGACCGATTCGCTGGTGCTGGCCGGCCTGCACAGCCACATCGGTTCGCAGATCTTCGACGTGGACGGCTTCGAGCTGGCCGCGCACCGGGTGGTCCGGCTGCTCGCCGAGCTGCGCGAGGAGCACGGCGCCGACGCGATGGCCAGCGCGTCCACTGTGGATCTCGGTGGCGGGCTGGGCATCGCCTACACCGCCGACGACGACCCGCTGCCGCCCGAGCAGCTGGCGATCCGGCTGCACGAGATCGTCGGCAAGGAAGCGGACAACGCGGGCATCCCCGTGCCCAAGATCGCCGTCGAGCCGGGCCGCGCGATCGTCGGCCCCGGCATGGTGACCGTCTACGAGGTCGGCACCATCAAGGACGTGGCGCTCGGCGGCGACGCGCACCGCAAGTACGTCAGCGTGGACGGCGGCATGAGCGACAACATCCGCACCTCGCTCTACGACGCCGTCTACGACTGCCGGCTGGTGTCCCGCAATGCCGAGGCGCCCGCCGTGCTGTCCCGCATCGTGGGCAAACACTGTGAGTCCGGTGACGTAGTGGTGCGCGACTGCTGGTTGCCGGAGGACATTGCTCCAGGAGACCTGTTGGCAGTCGCCGCCACCGGCGCCTACTGCTACGTGATGGCCAGCAACTACAACCGCCTGCCCAAGCCGCCCGTCGTTGCGGTTCGAGATGGTCAGGCGCGGTTGCTGCTGCGCAGGGAGACCGAGGACGACCTGCTCCGGCTGGAGGTGTGAGTGAGCCAGGACCGTGAACCGATCAGGGTCGCACTCTTGGGGTGCGGGACCGTCGGGACCGAGGTGCTGCGCCTGTTGCAGGACCAACCGGATGAATTCGCCGCGCGGACCGGTGCGCCGATGCTGGTCACCGGGGTGGCGGTGCGTCGCCCGCACAAGCACCCCGACGTGCCCCAGCACCTGCTGACCACCGACGCGCACGCGTTGGTCGAGGGCGACGTCGACGTCATCGTGGAGCTGATCGGCGGCATCGAGCCCGCGCGCTCGCTGCTGCTGACTGCGCTGAAGTCCGGCAAGTCGGTGGTGACCGCGAACAAGGCGCTGCTCGCCGAGCACGGCTCCGAGCTGTACGCGGCGGCGGACGCCTCGGGCGCCGACATCTACTTCGAGGCGGCCGTGGCGGGCGCGATCCCGCTGCTGCGCCCGCTGCGCGAGTCGCTGGCCGGGGACCGGATCAACCGGGTCATGGGCATCGTCAACGGCACCACGAACTACATCCTGTCCGCGATGGACTCCACCGGCGCCGGCTACTCCGAGACGCTGGACGAGGCCGGGCGGCTGGGCTACGCCGAGGCGGATCCGACCGCGGACGTGGACGGCTTCGACGCGGCGGCGAAGGCCGCGATCCTGGCGTCGCTGGCCTTCCACACCCGGGTGACCGCCAGCGACGTCCACCGGGAGGGCATCTCGGCGGTAACGCCCGGCGACATCGCCGCCGCCCGCACCCTGGACCGCACGGTGAAGCTGCTGGCGATCTGCGAGCGGGTGGTCGACGAGGACGGCACCGAGTCGGTGTCCGCTCGCGTGCACCCGGCGATGATCCCGCGCAGCCACCCGCTGGCCGGCGTCGGCGACGCCTTCAACGCGGTGTTCGTCGAGGCGGAGGCCGCGGGGCAGCTGATGTTCTACGGTCAGGGCGCGGGGGGAGCGCCGACCGCCAGCGCGGTGCTCGGCGATCTCGTCGCGGTCGCGCGCAACCTGGTCGTGGCGGGCCGGGGGCCCCGGGAGTCGGCGCACGCGCAGCTACCGATGCGCCCGATGGGCAAGACCCCCACCCGCTACCACATCAGCCTCGACGTGGCCGACAAACCGGGCGTGCTCTCGCAGGTCGCGGCCATGTTCAACGAGCACGATGTGAGCATTTCGGTGGTGCGTCAGCAGGGCCGGGGCGCGGAGGCCAGCCTCGTGGTGGTCACCCACACGGCCCCCGACGCGGCACTAAAGTCCACAGTGGACAAGATCGCGCAGCTACCGGTGGTGCGCGAGGTGGTCAGCGTGATGCGCGTGGAAGGTGAATCGTCGTGACGAACATCCAGGGTGCGCCGGTGCGGTCCGGCGCCGGATGGCCCGGCCTGATCGAGGCGTACCGGGACCGGGTTCCGGTCCCGGACGGGGCGCGCATCGTGACCCTCCAGGAGGGCAACACCCCGCTGGTGCCCGCCCACCACCTCTCCGAGCTCACCGGCTGCACCGTCTACCTGAAGGTGGAGGGCGCCAACCCGACCGGCTCGTTCAAGGACCGCGGCATGACCGTGGCCATCACGCACGCCCTGGCCGAGGGCAGCAAGGCCGTCATCTGCGCCTCCACCGGCAATACCTCGGCGTCGGCCGCGGCCTACGCCGCCCGCGCCGGGCTGACCTCGGCGGTGCTCGTGCCGCAGGGCAAGATCGCGCTGGGCAAGCTCGCCCAGGCGGTTGTGCACGGCGCGAAGATCCTGCAGGTCCAGGGCAACTTCGACGACTGCCTGGAGCTGGCCCGCAAGACCTCCGCCGAGCACCCGGTGACCCTGGTCAACTCGGTGAACCCGGTGCGGCTGGAGGGCCAGAAGACCGCGTCGTTCGAGATCTGCGACGTGCTTGGCCGGGCGCCCGACGTGCACTGCCTGCCGGTCGGCAACGCCGGCAACATCACGGCCTACTGGAAGGGCTACACCGAGTACGCCGGTGACGGTGTCATCGAGCGGACGCCCCGCATGTTCGGCTTCCAGGCCGCCGGTGCCGCGCCGCTGGTGCACGGCCAGCCGATCGCGCAGCCGGAGACCATCGCGACCGCCATCCGGGTCGGCAGCCCGGCGTCGTGGGCGGGCGCGGTGCGCGCGAAGGACGAGTCTGGCGGGCTGTTCGACGCGGTGACCGACGAGCAGATCCTCGCCGCCTACCGGACGCTGGCCTCGCGGGAGGGCGTTTTCGTCGAGCCCGCCTCGGCGTCCAGCGTCGCCGGGCTGCTCGTCACCGCCGCCGACGGCCGCCTCCCGGCGGGCTCGGTCGTGGTGTGCACGGTCACCGGCCACGGCCTGAAGGACCCGGACACCGCGTTGTCGGGCATGGTCGAGGTGGAGCCGCTGCCGGTGGACCCGGGCGCGGTCGCCACCGCGCTGGAACTGGCATGACCGCATTGCCGGTGTCGGCCGTTCGGGTGACGGTGCCCGCTTCGACCGCGAACCTCGGCTCCGGGTTCGACGCCCTGGGCATGGCCTTGTCGTTGTACGACAAGGTTTCCGTCCAGGTCGTCGACGGCGCCGCGGGCACCGCCGAGGTGTCGGTGGAGGGGCAGGGCGCCGCCGCCCTGCCCACCGACGAGCGTCACCTCGTGGTGCGGGTCATCCACAAGGCGTTGGCCGAACTGGGTTTCCCGGCGCCCGCGCTGCGGTTGCACTGCCAGAACGCGATTCCGCACTCCCGCGGGCTGGGTTCCTCGGCGGCGGCCATCGTCGCCGGGGTCGCCGCCGCCTTCGGGCTCGCCGGATTCGACTTGCGGGACAAGGAAAACGCCGACCGCGCGCTGCAGATGGCCGCGGTCCGCGAGGGGCACGCGGACAACGCCGCGGCGAGCCTGCTCGGCGGTTTCGTCGTCGCCTGGCAGGATTCCGGGCGCTTCCACGCGGTCCGGATGGATCCGCACCCGGACGTGTCACCGATCGTCCTTGTCCCCCAAGCGGAGTCGTCGACGCACACCACGCGCGGCCTGCTGCCCGAGCGGGTTCCGCACGCCGACGCCGCGTTCGCGGCCGGGCGTGCGGCGCTGGCGGTGCACGCCGTCACCAGCGATCCTGCGTTGCTGCTGGCCGCCACCGACGACCGGCTGCACCAGGACTACCGCGAGTCGGCGTGGCCGGAGACCATCGCGTTGGTCCGCCAGTTGCGCTCGGCCGGCGTCGCCGCCGCGGTGTCCGGTGCGGGACCGACCGTACTGGCGTTCCCGCCGGGTGGGGAGCTTCCCGCCGGCATTGCGCCGAACGGCTTCGACGAGCTGCGCCTTCCGGTCGATCGGGCCGGCGTGCGGGTCGAGCCGCAGGCATGACCCGAGGCCGTGAACGGGGCCGGAAAAGCCCTGTTCACGGCCCCGGAGCAAGCGCATTCGCGACGAGTGGTACAAAGGAAGTGTCACCGGTCGCCAACAGCGACAGCAGCTGGCCGGCTACCGATGACGTGATCGGAGCGGGCGTGCCACACGCCCAGGGGGGTTGTTGCACCCGAACTACGGGGCGTCTACCCTCAAGGTCAATCAGTCACCGCGCCCAGGGCGCCGGTGCCGTGCCCGGGACATCGTTTTCCGGGACGCATCTCCCGCTGTGAATTGAACTCCACCCGCCACGGGTGAAGATCAACTTAGCGGGTTCGGCGATCGCGGTGACCGAGGCAGGAGTTCTCAACTCAATCGAGTTCGCTTCGGGACGATCGGCGGTGCGCATCCGTTGCCGATGTCGGGGTGGGGGCCTTAAGTTTCACGGTGTGGCCCCCGAGGTGACCATGACGCCGACTCGATGTCCCGTAGCTTCCCGGTTCACCACCGGGGCACGAAGTTGAGCCGGGGGTTCCTGGAATGAGGCGGCAGCAGGGCGTGCATCGGCACGTGTGGATCGGAGTGGATGCGTCGCACATGGACCACGCGAGCCGGGTTACCTCCCACCGCCCGGTGCTGCTGGTTCCCGAGCCATCGCCGAAATAGGTCGCGCCGCGCGCGGGGCTGACCACGCCGGCAAGAGGGCTGGTAGCACACACCGGCCGCCCGCACTCCAGAGCGGGCGGGCAATCCGCTGGGTCGCGTAGGAGGCGCGGTCCGGTCAGGAAGGACATTCGTGAGCAACACCGAACTGTTGAGCAGCGAGGCGACGAACGCCTCTTCGGCTGGCCAGCAGGAATCCGAGGCCAACGGAACCCCGCGGCGACGCGGCGGACTCTCCGGCATGGTCCTTGCCGAACTGCGCCAACTCGCGGGGGAACTGGGGATCGAGACTGGTGGCCTGCGCAAGGGCGACTTGATCGCCGCCATCAAGGAGAAGCAGGGCGGCACCACGGCGCCGAAGACCCGCTCCACCAAGAAGAGCCCGTCCCGCGCCGAGGAAGCTCCGGCCGCCAAGGCCCACCAGCCTGCGCTGGACGAGACCGAGACCGAGGCCGCCCCGCGCGAGACCGCGGCCGAGCCCGGCACCAACGGGGCTCCCACCCGCGGCCGCGGCCGCCGCGCGCAGGTCGCCGAGCCGGCCGCGGGCGGCGAGGACGACGGCCGTCGCGGTGGCAACCGCCGGCGCCGCTCGTCCGGGCGGGCCGGTGCGGCCGCCGAATCGGGCGGCGACGAGCAGCGCGAGCGCAAGTCGGACGGCCGTGACAACCGTCAGGAGCGCCAGGAGCGGGACAACCGCCAGGAGCAGCGCGGCAACCGGCAGGACCGGGACAACCGGCAGGACCGGGACCGCGACAACCGGCAGCAGGACGACGATGACGACGAGGGTGGTCGTCGGGGTCGTGGCCGCCGGTTCCGCGACCGCCGCCGCAACCGCGGCCGCGGCGAGGGCGGCGGCGGCGAGCCGGAGGTCCGCGAGGACGACGTGCTGCTGCCGGTGGCCGGCATCCTGGACGTGCTGGAGAACTACGCCTTCGTGCGCACCTCCGGCTACCTGGCGGGCCCGAACGACGTCTACGTGTCGCTGTCGCTGGTCCGCAAGTACGGGCTGCGCCGCGGCGACGCCATCAAGGGCGTCATCCGGCAGCCGCGGGAGGGCGAGCAGCAGCGGCAGAAGTTCAACCCGCTCGTGCGGGTGGACTCCATCAACGGCCTGGAGCCGGACGCGTCGAAGAACCGCCCCGAGTTCCACAAGCTGACCCCGCTCTACCCGAACGAGCGGCTGCGCCTCGAAACCGAGCCGCACAACCTGACCGGCCGGATCATCGACCTGGTGATGCCCGTCGGCAAGGGGCAGCGCGCGCTGATCGTCTCGCCGCCGAAGGCCGGTAAGACGATGGTGCTGCAGGCGATCGCCAACGCGATCACCACCAACAACCCCGAGTGCCACCTGATGGTCGTCCTCGCCGACGAGCGTCCGGAAGAGGTCACCGACATGCAGCGCTCGGTCAAGGGTGAGGTCATCGCCTCCACCTTCGACCGGCCGCCGTCGGACCACACCACGGTCGCCGAGCTGTCCATCGAGCGGGCCAAGCGGCTCGTCGAGATGGGCCACGACGTGGTCGTCCTGCTGGACTCGATCACCCGGCTGGGCCGCGCCTACAACCTGGCGGCCCCGGCATCCGGGCGAATCCTGTCCGGTGGTGTGGACTCCACGGCGCTGTACCCGCCGAAGCGGTTCCTCGGCGCGGCCCGCAACATCGAGAACGGCGGCTCGCTGACCATCTTCGCCACGGCGCTGGTGGAGACCGGATCCACGATGGACACGGTCATCTTCGAGGAGTTCAAGGGCACCGGTAACGCGGAGCTGAAGCTGGACCGCAAGCTCGCGGACAAGCGGCTGTTCCCGGCGGTGGACGTGGACTCCTCCAGCACCCGCAAGGACGAGATCCTGCTCTCGCCCGACGAGCTGGCCGTCACCCACAAGCTGCGCCGGGTGCTCGCCGCGCTCGACGCGCAGCAGGCACTGGAACTCCTGCAGGACCGGCTGCGCAAGACGCGCACCAACATCGAGTTCCTGATGCAGGTCGCCAAGACCACCCCGGGCAAGGACGACGACTGACGGTTCCGACCGCCAGCCCGGTTCCTCGACCGACGGCAGGGCCCGCACCGACCCCGGTGCGGGCCCTGCCGCATTTCCGGGGGCGGAACGCGAGCATGGGAACTTTCCTGTCACCGCGGTGACAGGAAAGTTCCCATGCTCGCACCGGCGGAGCGTCAGGCCCGGGCGCACTCGGGGGCGTCGCGGTCGCGGTGGGCGCGGACCAGCAGGGTGGCCAGCAGCGCGGCGGCGACCGGGCCGATGGCGAGCGCGGCGAAGACCGGCATCCGCAGCCCGTCCAGGGCGAGGGCGCAGGCCAGCATCAGCAGCGGGTAGCCGAACCGCAGGCGGCGCTGCCACCCGGAGGTCCAGTGGACGTGGTTGGCGCTGAGCACGGTCAGCCCGGCGGCGAAGCCGAACAGCAGCGGGGCGGAGAGGTCCAGGTCCTGTTCGAAGCTCACGTGCTGCACGAGCAGCACGTCGAGCAGGGCGGCGATGCCGGCTGCGCTGCAGAGGAAGAGCAGGGGGAGGGAGACCCACGACCGCACCGTGAGCTTTCCCAGGACCGAACAGAGCAGCACGCGTAGAGGATGAACGGCGGACCAGCCCGGATGCACCCTCGGCCCGGGGTCGCTCGGCAGGCGGTCCCTCTGGTGCGTTGGACGGTTGCCCGGGGCCCTCCGGAATACCGGACGGGCACCCTGCGTTGCAGGTCACGAGCCCTGGTCTGGCAGAATGCAGGGTTGATCCGGCACCGGTTCACCGCGCGGCAGCGGCCGCGTGGACCCGGCGGCCAAGTAGAGAGGACAAGCCGTTGAAGAGTGGCATCCACCCCGAGTACGTGGTGACGCAGGTCAACTGCGGTTGCGGCAACAGCTTCACGACTCGCAGCACCCGCAAGACCGGCCAGATCACCGTCGAGGTCTGCTCGAACTGCCACCCGTTCTACACGGGCAAGCAGAAGATCCTGGACACCGGCGGTCGCGTGGCTCGCTTCGAGGCCCGCTACGGCAAGCGCCAGAAGACGCAGAAGTAGCTGCACCGACGGCGCCCGTCCCACGCGAACAGCGCGGGACGGGCGCCGTCGCCGCGTTTGGTGTCCGAACGTCCGCAGCAAGTGAAGAGGGTCGCCAGTGGAGACATCGAAGCTCGAGGGGCTGCTCGCCGAGTACGTGGAGCTGGAGCAGCGGCTGGCCGATCCCGGCGTGCACGCCGACCAGGCGAACGCCCGCAAGCTCGGCCGCCGCTACGCCGAGCTCACACCGGTCGTGCGCACCGCGCGGGAGCTCGACCAGACGCGGTCCGACCTGGACACCGCCCGCGAGTTCGCCGCCGAGGACTCCACCTTCGCGGAGGAGGCCGACCGGCTCGCCGAGGCGATCCCGCCGCTTGAGGCGAAGCTCACCGAACTGCTGCTGCCCCGCGACCCGCACGACGGCTCCGACGTGCTGCTGGAGGTCAAGTCCGGCGAGGGCGGCGAGGAGTCCGCGCTGTTCGCCGGCGACCTGCTGCGCATGTACCTGCGGTTCGCGGAGCGCCAGGGCTGGCGGGCCGAGGTGCTGGACAAGACCGAATCCGACCTCGGCGGCTACAAGGACGCCACGGTCGCGATCAAGGCCAAGGCCGGCGACACCAGCCCCGACGGGGTGTGGTCGCGGCTGAAGTTCGAGGGTGGCGTGCACCGCGTGCAGCGGGTGCCGGTCACCGAGTCGCAGGGCCGGGTGCACACCTCGGCCGCGGGCGTCCTCGTCTACCCCGAGCCGGAGGAGGTCGAGGTCGAGGTCGACGAGAAGGACCTGCGCATCGACGTCTACCGGTCGTCCGGGCCCGGCGGCCAGAGCGTGAACACCACCGACTCGGCGGTGCGGATCACCCACCTGCCGACCGGCATCGTGGTGTCCTGCCAGAACGAGAAGTCGCAGCTGCAGAACAAGCACCGCGCCATCCAGGTGCTCAAGGCCCGGCTGCAGGCCCACGCCGAGGAGGAGGCCGAGCGGGAGGCCGCGGAGGCCCGGCGCAGCCAGGTGCGCACAGTGGACCGTTCGGAGCGCATCCGCACCTACAACTTCCCGGAGAACCGCATCTCCGACCACCGGGTGAACTACAAGGCCTACAACCTGGACCAGGTCCTGGACGGCGATCTGGAAGCGGTCGTCGCCGCCCTGCTCGCCGCCGACAGGAAAGAACGACTCGCGCTCTAAGCTGAACGCGTGACGCGACAGCCCCTGCGCCTGGCCATCCTCGAGGCGGAACGCATCCTCGCCGCTGCGGGCGTGGCGAGCCCGCGCACCGATGCGGAGCTGCTGGCCGCGCACCTGCTCGGCGTCGAACGCACCAAGCTGATGATGGTGCCGCTGGTGGATCCGCCGGTGGTCCAGGCGTTGCACGACCTGGTGCGCCGCCGGGCCGCGCGGGTGCCGCTGCAGCACCTCACCGGCAACGCCTCGCTCGGCAGCGTGACGCTCAGCGTCGGGCCCGGGGTGTTCGTGCCCCGTCCGGAGACGGAGCTGCTGCTCGCATGGGGCCTGGCGACGCTGGAGGGCGTGGACCGGCCGGTCGTGGTGGACCTCTGCACCGGGTCCGGGGCGCTGGCGCTGGCGATGGCCAACGCCCGCCCGGACGCCACCGTGCACGCGGTGGAGAAGGAGCCCGCCGCGCTGGCCTGGGCGCGCCGCAACGCCGACCAGCAGGCGCAGGCCGGTGACACCCCGATCCAGCTGTACGCGGGCGATGTCACCGATCCGATGGTGTTCATGGAGCTGGAGGGCCTGGTCGACCTGGTCCTCTGCAACCCGCCCTACGTGCCGGAAGGCACCCCGGTGCCGCCGGAGGTCCGCAACCACGACCCGCACGAGGCGGTGTTCGGCGGCCGTGACGGCCTCGACGTGGTCCGGCACGTCATCGGCTGCGCGGCGCGGCTGCTGCGTCCCGGCGGCGGGGTGGCCATCGAGCACGACGACACCCACGGCGGTTCGGTGCCTGCCCTGCTGCGCGCCCGCCGCGTCCTCGAGGACGTGCAGGAGCACACCGACCTGGCCGGCCGCCCCCGCTTCGCCACCGCCCGCCGCACCCCGCCGCCGACGCCCTGACCTGCGGTTTGACAGGAAGGTTCCCATGCTCCCGCCGCCCCGAAGGGGTCAGTGGGCGTTGACGAACTCGCGGAGCAGGGCGTTGAACTCGTTGGGCTTCTCGCGGTTCGGCCAGTGGCCGGCGCCGGAGATCACCCGCAGCGTCGCGCCCGGGATCGCGTCCGCGGCGTCGCGGGCCGCCGACACCGGCACGATGGCGTCGCGTTCGCCGTGGATCACCATCACCGGGCAATGGATGCGGTCCAGGTGCGGGAGGTGGTTGATCCGCATCGCCCGCCGGTCGACGGCGTCGGCGTGCCAGTCGGCGAACACCGAGCCCCGCGCGCCCGCCTCGGCGACGACCTCGTCGACAATGGACTCCAGGTCCGGCACGGTCTGCGCGCCCGCGAAGAAGCCCCGCGTCAGCACCAGGCGGGCGAAGGATCGGTTGAGCCGCAACAACTTCGCGGCCAGCGGACCGGCGAAGCGGGTGCGCAGCAGCGCGTAGGTCAGGAAGTGGTGCGGCATCTTGTGCTGCATTCCGGTGCTGTCCACGAGCACCAGTCCGCGCACCCGCTGCGGATTGCGCAGCGCGAAACCGGCCGCGATGCTGCCGCCCATCGACAGGCCGACCAGGACGGCGTCCGGCACCCGCCAGGCGTCCAGCAGCCAGCGCAGCACCTCTTCGAAGGTGCGCTGGTTCGCGCTGCCGTGCCACGGCATGCTGCCGCCCTGGCCGGGCAGATCCGGCGCGAACACCCGGTGGTCGGCGGCCAGCACGCCGATCGCGTGCCGCCAGGCCAGCAGCGCGTTGTCCGGCCCGCCGCCGTGCAGCAGGACGATCGCCGGACCGCTGGATCCCGCCCGGTAGAAGCGGATCTTCCCGGCCGGGAACTCGATCTGGTCGACCTCGACACCCTGGGGTGGGGCGGTCATTCGCTCTCCTCGCATTTCGTCGCAGTTCCGTGCCCGCTTCCGGCAGACGCCCGAACGCCGCCGGCGTTGCCCGGCGCGGGCACACCCAACGGATCTCGGTCGAGCGCCCGGGTGTTACTCGGGACGAATATTCCCGGACGGGGATCGACGGCACCACTCGAACGGGTCGAACGGGGGGCGTGCCAGGATTCGGGTGTGAGCACCGTCTATGACTGCACCAGTCCGGACAGCCGCGAAGAGGGCCTGGCCGCCGCGGCCAACACGGTTCGCGCGGGCGGGCTGGTCGTGCTGCCCACCGACACCGTCTACGGCATCGGCGCGGACGCCTTCGACGCCAACGCAGTGCACGCCCTGCTCGCCGCCAAGGGGCGCGGCCCGGACATGCCGGTGCCGGTGCTGGTCGGCTCCTGGTCCACTGTGGATGGGCTGGTGATGTCGGTCCCGCAGCAGGCGCGGGCGCTGATCGAGGCGTTCTGGCCCGGCGGGCTGTCGCTGGTGCTGCCGCAGGCGCCGTCGCTGTCCTGGGACCTCGGCAACACCCGGGGCACGGTGAACCTGCGGATGCCGCTGCACCCGGTGGCCCTGGACCTGCTGCGCGAGGTCGGCCCGATGGCCGTCTCCAGCGCCAACCGCACCGGCCAGCCGCCGGCCGCCAGCGCCGGCGAGGCGCGCGAGCAGCTCGGCGACTCGGTGCAGATCTACCTGGACGGCGGCCCGTCCGGGGAACCGGTGGCCTCCACCATCGTCGACCTCACCCAGGGTGCGCCGCGGGTGCTGCGGGAGGGCGCCGTGAGCCTCGCCGACCTGTCCGAGGTGCTCGGTGAGGACCTCGAAGCGGACCGGTGAAACCCGTCCGGGCGCGGGCCGATAGCGTTGGCTCCGCCAGCCGCAACGTGAACAGCGATGAGGAGCGCCGGGTTTGAGCAATCCGTTCTGGGGGCTGAAGTTCGAATTCACGCGGGCCTCGGCCCCGCGCGGGTGAGCCACCGGTATGGACAACGCGCCATGGGCTCCGGCCGGGCTTCCAGCCCGTGAGTACCTGCTCGTCATGCTCACCGCCGCGGCGGCGACCTTCCTACTGACCGGACTGGTCCGGCTGCTGGCCTTCCGGGTCGGCGCCGTCGCATATCCGCGGCAGCGCGACGTGCACGTCAAGCCGATGCCGCGGATGGGCGGGGTCGCGATGTTCGGCGGGGTGCTGGTGGCCATGTTCCTGGCCGCCAACCTGCCTGCGCTGTCGCGCGGGTTCACCTACTCCAACGACATTTCGGCGGTGGTCATCGCCGGCGGGCTGATCGTCCTCGTCGGCGCGCTGGACGACCGCTTCGAGCTGGATTCCCTGACGAAGCTCGCCGGGCAGGTCACCGCCGCCGGGATCCTGGTGCTTCTCGGCGTCCAGTGGTTCGTGTTCTGGGTGCCGTGGGGCGGCACAGAAGGCAACCTGGGGCAGCTCATGGTGCTGGGCAGCAACCAGGGGCAGCTGCTGACGGTGCTGCTGGTCGTGGCGATGATCAACGCGATGAACTTCGTGGACGGGCTGGACGGCCTGGCCTCCGGCATCGGCCTGGTGTCGGCCACCGCGACGTTCGTGTTCTGCCTCGCCGTGCTGGACCGGCAGAACGGCGACGTCAACGCCTACCCGCCGGCGCTGATCGCGGCCGCGATCGCCGGCGCCTGCCTGGGCTTCCTGCCGCACAACTTCCAGCCGGCCAAGATCTTCATGGGCGACTCGGGTTCGATGCTGATCGGCCTGATGCTGGCCTCCGCGACCACGTCCGCGTCCGGCCGGATGGACTACGCCCACCTGAACCCGACCGACACCATCGCGCTGCTGTCGCCGCTGCTGGTCGTCGCGGCGGTGCTGTTCGTGCCGCTGCTGGACCTCATCATGGCCGTGGTGCGCCGCACCCGGGCGGGCAAGAGCCCGTTCCACGCCGACAAGATGCACCTGCACCACCGGCTGCTGGAAATCGGGCATTCGCAGCGCCGCGCGGTGCTGCTGATCTACCTGTGGGCGGCCGTCATCGCCTTCGGCGCGGTGTCGTTGACGCTGTTCAACGCGGTCGTTGTGGCGTGGGTCGTAGGCTTGGGGGTGCTGCTGGCGGCTATCATTTCGGTGATTCCGCGTATGCGCACCCGAGCCGATCGAGAGTCCCGATGAGCGAAGCGACCGACACGCCGAACCCCGCCGAGCCGGCCGAGCCCGCTGTGAACCCGCACGCCGAAACCGTGCGCCGGCTCGCCGCGGCGATGCTGCGCACCGCCTTGTGGCCGGGTGTGGCGACGGTGGCCATCGGGGCGGTCGTGGCGACGGTGCTGGTCGGCGTGCCCGGCCTGGTCGGGGCGCTGATCGGCGGCGTTGTGGCGTTCGCCTCGTCGCTGCTGACGATCTGGCTGATGCGGTTCACCGGCGGCATGAGCCCGCACTTCGTGATGGTCGCCGCGCTCGGCGGCTACGTCGGGAAGATGATCGTGCTGCTGGTGGTGATGACGCTGCTCGGCGGCGTCGACGCGATCCACCGGGAATCGCTGGCGTTCACCATGCTGGCCACCGTGATGGTGTGGGCGGGCGCCGAGGTGGTGGCGTTCAAGCGCACCAAGATTCCCACGATCGTGCCGGGAAGCTGATTCCTCTCGACGCGGTTTCCCGGCGCCCGGCCGCTGCGCCGGACGGGTGGAAGCGGACCACATGTCGGGAGACTACTTACCCGCTGGTATCGTCCCGCCGCAGAAGCCTTCCCTGCACAGCGCGGGTCCAAGGGGCGCACGGAGGCCCCTCGATCCCACCGGGTGGGGAGGGCCCCTCCGCGTGCCAGATCGCGTATCAGGTACGTTAAGTGCAAAACGTGACGATTCCCCCGGCAGAGTGAAGTTCACCGGGAGAACCGGAAGGAGCCCAGTTGGGCGCGCTGATGCTGGCCGAGGGCGGAACATTCCAACCGCCGGGTGCCGATAGCTTTATCCTTCCGCCGATCTTCGGCGGAGTCACCAAGCCGATGGTCCTCGTCGTTCTCTCGGCGATCATCGTGGCCGCGTACTTCGTGATCGCCACCCGGAACCTGAAGCTCGTTCCGGGCAAGGGGCAGTTCGTCGCGGAGTTCGTCTACGAGTTCAGCCGCAACAAGATCGCGCGGGAACACATCGGGGCCAAGGATTTCCGTCCGTTCGTGCCGCTGATCTTCGCGCTGTTCACGTTCATCCTGGTGAACAACATCTTCGGCATCATCCCGATCATCCAGTTCCCCACGATGTCGCGGATCGGCTTCCCGCTCGCGCTGGCCGCCGTGGTGTACCTGGTGTTCCACGGTGTCGGTTTCGCGCGGCACGGATTCCTGGGCTACTTCAAGCACATCATGTTCCCGCCCGGGGTGCCGAAGCCGATCTACATCCTGCTGTCGCCGATCGAGCTCTTCCAGAAGTTCATCGCGCAGCCGGCCGCGCTGGCGATCCGAGTGTTCGCAGCGATGTTCGCCGGTCACCTGATCCTGCTGGTGTTCACGCTCGGTGGCGAGTTCCTGCTGCTCGAGGCCGGGGCCGCGCTGAAGCCGGTCTCGCTCGTCGGGTTCGCCTTCGCCGTCGCGCTGACCTTCGTCGAGGCCCTGATCCAGGTGCTGCAGGCGTACATCTTCGCGCTGCTGACCGCGAGCTTCATCGGCGCGGCGTTGTCCGAAGGCCACTGAACAAGAGACTTCGTTCCCAACAAAGGACCTGTCGATCCGCGCCGAGAAGCGGACCGAGTGAAAGGTAGTGACAGTGAGCAACATCGTTCTCGCGCAGGCCGCCGAAGCCGCGGGCAGCATCAACCCCGGTCTGGCCGCGATCGGTTACGGCCTGGGCGCCATCGGCCCCGGTATCGGTGTCGGCCTGATCTGGGCCGCCGTCATCAACGGCACCGCCCGCCAGCCGGAGGCCCAGGGCCAGCTGCAGGGCATCGCCTGGATCTCCTTCGTTCTGGTCGAGGTGCTGGCGCTGATCGGTCTGGTCGTCTACTTCATCGCGTCCGCTGCCTGATAACGGCTCAACGCGTTGGGAGACGTTGTGGTGAAGACGCAGATGCTGCTGGCCGCCGAAGGCGAGCACAACCCGATCATCCCGGAACCCGCGGAGATCGTGGTCGGTCTGATCGCGTTCCTGCTGCTGCTGTTCGTGCTGTGGAAGTACGCGGTCCCGCGCTTCGAGAAGATCTACGCGGAGCGCAGCGAGCGGATCGAAGGCGGTATCGCCAAGGCCGAGGCCGCGCAGGCCGAGGCCCAGCGGACGCTGGAGCAGTACAAGTCGCAGCTGGCCGAGGCCCGCGCGGAAGCGGCCCGGATCCGCGATGACGCCCGCGCCGAAGGCCAGCAGATCCTGGAAGAGATGCGCGCCCAGGCGCAGACCGAGTCCGAGCGGATCATCAACCAGGGCCAGACCCAGTTGGCGCACCAGCGGGCTCAGATCGTCGCCGAGCTGCGGTCGGACCTCGGCCGCCAGGCGGTCGAGCTGGCCGGCCGGATCGTCGGCGAGTCCCTGGAGGACGAGGCCCGTCGGCGGGGCACCGTCGACCGGTTCCTCGACGAGCTGGAGGCCGCCTCGGCCCCGGCGTCGTCAGAATCGGCCAAGGCCTAACCGAGTGAAAGGCGCTGAGAGTTGAGCACCCTCGTGAACGCCGCGAGCCGTGAGGCGCTGGCAGCCACCGAGCTGCAGCTGCTGCAGGCCACCGATGGGGCCCAGGCTGCGGAGATCACCGGGCTCGCCGACGAGCTGTTCGGCGTGGCCGCCCTGCTGGGCCGCGAGTCCACGCTGCGGCGGGCGCTCGCCGACGCCTCCACCGACCCGCGGTCCAGGGAAGACCTGGCCCGCGGGCTGTTGGCGGACAAGCTCGGCGCGCGGGCGCTGCCGGTCGTCGTCGAGGCCGTCCGGGCCCGTTGGTCCAGCCCGAAGGACCTGGTCGACGGGCTGGAGCGGCTGGGTCGCACCGCGCTGCTGGTGCAGGCCGAGCGGGCCGGCCGGCTCGACGCCGTCGAGGACGAGCTGTTCCGGCTGGGTCGCATCATCGGCTCCCAGGTGGACCTGGAGCGGTTGCTGTCGGACCCGACCGGCGACGAGGCGGGCAAGTACGCCGTCGTCGACCAGCTCATCGAGGGCAAGGTCGAGCCGGTGACCCTGAACCTGGTCCGCCAGCTGGTGGCCCGGCCGCGCGGCCGGCGGGTCAGCGAGGGGCTGGAAGAGCTGGCCGAGCTGTCGGCGAAGCGCCGCGAGCGCTCGGTGGCGCACGTCCGGTCCGCGATCCCGCTCAGCGATGAGCAGCAGCAGCGGCTGTCGAGCACGCTGCAGCGGATCTACTCGCGGCCGATCGCCCTGCACCTGGAGGTCGACTCCGCGGTCGAGGGCGGGCTGCTGATCCGGATCGGCGACGAGGTCATCGACGGCAGCATCACGGGACGCCTGCAGTCCCTGCGGCGCGACCTCGCCGACTAAGACCACGGGCCGTAGGCCCGGGAAACCGGTGCGGCGCCCAAACCAACTCCCTTCCAAGAACTAACCGAGGGCAGGAACGAGACATGGCGGAGCTGACGATCTCGTCGGACGAGATCCGCAGTGCGATCGAGAAGTACGTCTCCAGCTACTCCCCGGAGGTCAGCCGCGAGGAGGTCGGGGTCGTCACTGATACCGGTGACGGCATCGCCCATGTCGAGGGTCTGCCTTCGGTGATGACCGAGGAGCTGCTGGAGTTCCCGGGCGGCATCTACGGTGTCGCGATGAACCTGGAAGCTCAGGAGATCGGTGCGGTCATCCTGGGTGAGTCCGAGAAGATCGAGGAAGGCCAGGAGGTCAAGCGGACCGGCAAGGTCATGTCGGTGCCGGTCGGCGACGGATTCCTCGGCCGCGTGGTCGACCCGCTGGGCGCCCCGATCGACGGGCTCGGCGACATCGTCGCCGAGGAGCAGCGTCCCCTGGAGCTGCAGGCCGCGACGGTCGTGCAGCGGCAGGGTGTGGGCGAGCCGCTGCAGACCGGTATCAAGGCCATCGACTCGATGACCCCGATCGGCCGCGGCCAGCGCCAGCTGATCATCGGTGACCGCAAGACCGGCAAGACCACGGTCGCGGTCGACACGATCATCAACCAGAAGGGCAACTGGGACAGCGGCGACCCGCAGAAGCAGGTCCGCTGCATCTACGTCGCGATCGGCCAGAAGGGCTCCACGATCGCCGGCGTGAAGCGGTCCCTCGAGGACGCCGGGGCGATGGAGTACACCACCATCGTCGCCGCGCCGGCCTCCGACTCGCCGGGTCTGAAGTGGCTGGCCCCGTACGCCGGTTCGGCCATCGGCCAGCACTGGATGTACCAGGGCAAGCACGTCCTGATCGTCTTCGACGACCTGACCAAGCAGGCCGAGGCCTACCGGGCGATCTCGCTGCTGCTGCGCCGCCCGCCGGGCCGCGAGGCCTACCCGGGCGACGTGTTCTACCTGCACTCGCGTCTGCTGGAGCGCTGCGCGAAGCTCTCCGACGAGATGGGCGCCGGTTCGATGACGGGTCTGCCGATCATCGAGACCAAGGCCAACGACGTGTCGGCCTACATCCCGACCAACGTCATCTCCATCACCGACGGCCAGTGCTTCCTGCAGTCCGACCTGTTCAACTCGGGTCAGCGCCCGGCCATCGACGTCGGTATCTCGGTGTCGCGCGTCGGTGGTTCCGCGCAGATCAAGGCGATGCGGAAGGTCACCGGGTCGCTGAAGATCGACCTGGCGCAGTTCCGCGAGCTGGAGGCGTTCTCCGCGTTCGCCTCCGACCTGGATGCCGCGTCGAAGGCGCAGCTGGAGCGCGGTGCCCGCCTGATGGAGATCCTCAAGCAGGGCCAGGGCGCGCCGCTGCCGGTCGAGGAAGAGGTCGTGTCGCTGTTCCTGGGCACCCAGGGCCACCTCGACTCGGTGCCGGTCGCCGACGTGCGCCGCTTCGAGTCCGAGTTCCTGGCGCACCTGCGGCGCACCCACGAGTCCGTGCTGAAGGACATCGTCGAGACCAAGCAGCTCTCCGACGACGGTGTCAAGTTCATCGTGGAGTCGGTGGAGGACTTCAAGAAGCAGTTCACCTCGTCCGACGGTTCCTCGGTCGCACCGGGAGAGCAGCCGGAAGCCGAGGCGCTGGCGGCCGACGAGGTGGGCCAGGAGACCGTCAAGGTCAACCGCCCCGCCCCGAAGAAGTGACCGGATAGCCATGGCTCAACTTCGGGAACTGCGAAACCGCATCCGGTCGGTCAAATCGACCCGGAAGATCACCAAGGCGCAGGAGCTGATCGCTACCTCGCGCATCATGAAGGCGCAGGCCAGGGTCGAGGCGTCTCGCCCGTACGCGGACGAGATCACCAACGTCCTGACCGCGTTGGCCGATGTGAGCACGCTGGACCACCCGCTGCTGACCGAACGCTCCAACCCGAAGCGCGCCGGCGTGCTGATCGTGACCAGCGACCGGGGCTTCTGCGGTGGCTACAACGCCAACGTGATCAAGGCGGCGGAGGAGCTGCAGTCGCTGCTGCGCGAGCAGGGCAAGACCCCCGTGCTGTACGTCATCGGCCGCAAGGGCGAGGCGTACTACCGCTTCCGGCAGCGCAAGGTCGAGGCGAGCTGGACCGGTTTCACCGACCGGCCCGCCTACACCGACGCCGCCGAGGTGGGCGAGACGCTGGTCAAGGCATTCCTGGCGGGTGCCGACGACTACCTCGACGACGGGGGCACGGACGGTACGCTGGGTGTGGATGAGCTGCACTTGGTGCACACCGAGTTCGTCTCCATGCTCACCCAGAAGCCGACGGTCAGGCGGATCGCGCCGCTTGAGGTCGAGTACGCCGAAGAGCCTACGAAGACTCTCAAGTCGACGTACGAGTTCGAACCGGACGCGGAGGCCCTGCTCCGGGCCCTGCTGCCGAAGTACATCAAGACCCGTCTGTTCGCCGGTCTGCTGGATGCAGCGGCGTCCGAGCACGCTGCCCGCCGGACGGCTATGAAGTCGGCGACGGACAACGCGGACGAATTGATCCGCAACCTCAGCCGTGAGGCCAACCAGGCTCGCCAGGCCCAGATCACCCAAGAAATCAGCGAGATCGTCGGTGGTGTCGAGGCGCTCTCGTCAGCAGGAAGTGAGTGACATGACCGCTACTGCCACTAGCACTGCTACGGGCACTGGCCGCGTCGTCCGGGTTCTCGGCCCGGTCGTGGACGTCGAGTTTCCGCGAGACCAGGTGCCGGACCTCTACAACGCGCTCTCCGTGGACATCACCGCGGAAGCCATGGCCAAGACGCTGACGCTGGAGGTCGCCCAGCACCTGGGTGACAGCGTCGTGCGGACGATCTCGATGCAGCCGACCCAGGGTCTGGTGCGCGGCGTGGCCGTGACCGACTCCGGCGCGGGCATCTCGGTGCCGGTCGGCGACGTCGTCAAGGGCCACGTGTTCAACGCCCTGGGCCACTGCCTCGATGAGCCGGGCTACGGCTCGGACGCCGAGCGCTGGACGATCCACCGCAAGGCACCGGCCTTCGACAAGCTCGAGGGCCGGACCGAGATGCTGGAGACCGGCATCAAGGTGATCGACCTGCTCACCCCGTACGTGCAGGGTGGCAAGATCGGTCTGTTCGGTGGCGCCGGTGTCGGCAAGACCGTTCTGATCCAGGAGATGATCCGACGGGTCGCCAAGAACTTCGGTGGCACCTCGGTGTTCGCCGGTGTCGGTGAGCGCACCCGTGAGGGCAACGACCTCTGGGTGGAGATGGCGGAGTCCGGCGTGCTCGCCGACACCGCGCTGGTCTTCGGCCAGATGGATGAGCCGCCGGGCACCCGTATGCGGGTCGCGCTGTCCGCGCTGACGATGGCGGAGTACTTCCGCGACGTGCAGAACCAGGACGTGCTGCTGTTCATCGACAACATCTTCCGGTTCACCCAGGCGGGCCAGGAGGTTTCGACCCTGCTGGGCCGGATGCCGTCCGCGGTGGGTTACCAGCCGACGCTGGCCGACGAGATGGGTGAGCTGCAGGAGCGGATCACCTCGACGCAGGGTCGCTCGATCACCTCGATGCAGGCGATCTACGTGCCCGCGGACGACTACACCGACCCGGCCCCGGCGACGACCTTCGCCCACCTGGACGCGACGACCGAGCTTTCCCGGCCGATCTCGCAGAAGGGCATCTACCCGGCGGTGGACCCGCTGTCGTCCAGCTCCACCATCCTCGACCCGGCCATCGTCGGCGAGGAGCACTACCGGGTGGCGCAGGAGGTCAAGCGGATCCTGCAGAAGTACAAGGAACTGCAGGACATCATCGCCATCCTCGGTATGGACGAGCTGTCCGAAGAGGACAAGGTGACGGTGCAGCGGGCGCGTCGCATCGAGCGCTACCTGTCGCAGAACTTCTTCGTGGCCAAGCAGTTCACCGGCCAGGAGGGCTCCTTCGTTCCGCTGAAGGAGACCATCGAGGCGTTCGACAAGCTCTGCAAGGGCGACTTCGACCACTACCCGGAGCAGGCGTTCCTGTCCATCGGTGGTCTCGACGACCTGGAGCAGGCGTACAAGAAGCTCACCGAGAAGTGAGCGCCGGGCCCCGCTGAAGGGGTCGGCAGACCGGCAACGGGGTCGGGGTCCGCGCGGACCCCGACCCCGCTTGCGAAAGCACCACCACAAGGCACTATCAGCCCGGCCAGTCACGATCGCCCTGGTGGCACCGGATAGACTGCCGGCACACACCCGACAAAGGAGACGCGCGTGGCCAACATGTCCGTCCAACTGGTCGCCGTCGAGCGCCGCCTGTGGTCCGGGGAGGCGACCGCGGTGGTCGCGCAGACCACCGAGGGAGAGATCGGCATCCTGCCCGGGCACGAGCCGCTGCTCGGCGAGCTGATCGAGGGTGGTGTGGTGCGCATCACCACCACCGAGAAGGAGACCGTCACGGCCGCGGTGCACGGTGGTTTCCTGTCGGTCACCGCGGACGGGGTGAGCGTGCTGGCGGAGAGCGCGGAGCTCGCCTCCGAGATCGACGTGGAGCAGGCGCGCGCGGACGTCAAGAGCGCCGACGAACAGGCCCGAGCACGGGCCTTGAGCCGATTGCGAGCCGCCGGTCACTCGGCCTGATCCGGGCCGCGCATGGGTTCCCCGGTCTTGTTGCTGGCAGTGGCCTTCGGGCTGCTGGTGATCGCTGCCCTGGTAGTCGGGGCGCTCGCGTGGCGGCGGCTGCGGGAACTGCGCGTCGGGGGCATCGACGTGGCGCTGCGCGCCAGCAAGGACGGCGGTGGCCGCGGCTGGCACCTGGGTGTCGCGCATTACCGGGGCGAGGAGTTCGCCTGGTACCGCGTGCTCAGCCTGCGGTCCGGGCCGAACTGGGTGATCAACCGCCGGAACGTGGAGATCGCGCGGCGCCGCGAGCCGTCGATGGCCGAGGCCTATGCGATGCCGTCCGGATCGACGGTCCTCGACCTGACCGGCCCGGAGCTGGAGCTGGCGATGAACACCGACGCCCTGACCGGCTTCCTGTCCTGGCTCGAATCGGCCCCACCGGG
Organism: Saccharopolyspora sp. NPDC050642; assembly: GCF_040654735.1. Lineage (NCBI taxonomy): Bacteria > Bacillati > Actinomycetota > Actinomycetes > Pseudonocardiales > Pseudonocardiaceae > Saccharopolyspora > Saccharopolyspora sp. NPDC050642. Next base: position 205,690 of record NZ_JBFAIN010000012.1, read on the forward strand.
CCGATCGGTGCCCTGGGCATCCTGAAACGACCAGCGGGGTCCGCTACCGGGCCCCGCTTTTTCGTGCGCTGACAGCATGGGAACTTTCCTGTCACCCGGGTGGCAGGAAAGTTCCCATGCTCACATCCGGCGGCCGAGCTCGGCGCAGATGTCGTGCAGGAGCTGCTGGAAGACGTCGGTGAGCGGGGCGTGCCGGGTGCTGGTGGGCACGGCGGCGTGGATGCGGCGGTGCAGCCCGGACGCGAGCGGCCGGTGCACGGTGCCGGCGGCCTCGCCGATGGCGAGGCGGGGGATGAACGAGACCGCGACACCGGCTGAGACCACTGCTTCGGCGACGGCGTAGGACTCGAACTCGAAGGCCACCTTCGGCGTGACGCCCTCGGCTCGGGCGGCGGCCTCCAGCTGCCGCCGGTTCGGCAGGCTGCGCGGGGCGCAGGCCCAGGTGTCGTCGCGGAAGTCGCGGAGCCGCGGCTCTGCCCTCTCGGCGAGCGGGTGGTCGCTGGGCAGCACGGCGTGGACGGGATCGTCCAGGAGGTGCACGAGGCGCACGCCCGGCGGGACGTCGAGCGGCTCGTCGTACTCGCCGACCAGCGCCAGGTCGAGCTGGTGCGCGGCGACCCGATCGATGCCTTCGGCGGGGCCCAGATCCACCACGGAGAGCTCCGCCCCCGGATGCCGGTGGCGGAGCGCGGCGAGCGTCTCCGGAAGCAGTGCGAGCCCGGCGGTGGGGAAGGCGCCGAGGCGCAGCCGGTTGCGGTGTTCGTCGCGGAATCGTGCGGCGTCGGCCGTTGCGTCGTCGAGCGCAGCGGCGATGCGCTCGGCCCGTTCGGCGAGACGGATTCCCAGCGGCGTCAGGCGCACGCCGTGGGCGTGCCGCTCGACGAGCTGGGCGCCGACCTCGTTCTCCAGCCGGGCCAGCTGCTGAGACACGGCGGGGGGAGTCCTGCGGAGCTGTTCGGCGGCACGGGTGACGCTGCCCTGCTCCCGGAGGGCCAGCAGCACCAGCAGGCGCGACGGGTCGAGCATGAAGTTCTACTTTACGCTTCCCGAAGTTCCGTAACTGGAAGTGAACCAGCGCGCGGAGAAGACTTGGCGCTGTGACCGAGCAAGCCAGTTTCACGATCGAACCCGAACCCATCGACAGCCCCGAGGCCCAGCTGGCCCTGGGCCGCTACATCGAGGAGCTCAACGGCCGGTTCCCGGACGGGTTCGACACCAGTCGCGCCGCCCCGCCCGCGAAGGACGACTTCACGCCGCCGGTGGGGGACTTCCTGGTGGTTCGCGCCGAGGGCCGGGTGCTCGGGTGCGGTGCGGTGCGCACCGAGGGCGGCATCGCCGAGATCCGACGGATGTGGATCGCGCCGGAGCTGCGCGGCAGGGGCGCGGGTCGGGCCTTACTCGCGGCGCTGGAGGAGCGCGCGCGACGGCTCGGATGCTCGCTGATCCGCCTGGACACCGCTGCCGAGCTGCACGAAGCCCGCGCGCTCTACGACTCGGCCGGCTACCAGGAGGTTCCGGCGTACAACGACAACCAGTACGCCAAGCACTGGTTCGCGAAACCGGTCCGCTGACCAGGGCTCTAAGCTGCGGGAATGCGCATCGAGACGGTCGAGTACGACCACCCCGACGCCAAGAGGTTGATCGACGAGCTCCAGCGGGAGTACGTCGTGCGCTACGGCGAGGAAGACCTGACGCCGGTGGACCCCGTCGAGTTCCGGTCGCCCGGTGGCCTGTTCCTGCTCGGCTACGTCGACGCCTGCGCGGTCGCCTCCGGCGGATGGCGGGTCCAGGACGGCGACGGGCCCGGTTTCCGGGACGGCGACGCCGAGCTCAAGCGGATGTACATCGCCCCCGATGCGCGCGGGAACGGGTTGGCGCGGCGGATGCTCGCCGAACTGGAGAACACCGCCGCGCTGGCCGGCCGCAAGCGCATCGTCCTGGAGACCGGCATCCGGCAGCCGGAGGCGATCGGCCTCTACACCTCCTCCGGCTACACCGAGATCGAGAAGTTCGGGGTGTACCGCGACGACCCGCTGAGCAGGTGCTTCGGCAAGGATCTCTAGGCGTTGCCGCCCGGCCGCCAGAGCACGTCGCCGTCCGGGTTCGCCACCCGGGCGAGGATGAACAGCAGGTCCGAAAGCCGGTTCAGGTACTTGGCGGGCAGCGGCGAGGTGCGCTCGCCGTCGGCTTCCTGCAGCGCCCACGCGGACCGCTCGGCGCGCCGGGCCACGCACCGGGCCTGGTGCAGCAGCGCGCCGCCGGGGGTGCCGCCGGGGAGGATGAAGGAGTCCAGCTTGCCCAGGCGCGCGTTGAACTCGTCGCACCAGCCTTCGAGGCGGTCGACGTAGGCCTGGGTGATGCGCAGCGGCGGGTACTTCGGGTTTTCGGCGACCGGGGTGGAGAGGTCCGCGCCCACGTCGAAGAGGTCGTTCTGCACCGCCCGCAGCACCTCGACGACGTCGTCGGAGAGCTGCGCGGTGGCCAACGCCACGCCGAGCACGGAGTTCGTCTCGTCCACGTCCGCGTAGGCGATGAGCCGCGGATCGGTCTTGTGCACCTTGGAGTTGTCCGACAACCGCGTCGTGCCCGAGTCGCCGGCCCGCGTGTAGATCTTCGTCAGGTGGACAGCCATGCCGCCAGCCTAGGCGGAGGCGGCCGCGCCCCGTCGGGCGTGACAGGAAGGTTCCCATGCTCGCTCCGATGCAACCCGCTCCGATGGCGGTGGGGGGTGGGCCGTAACCTCGATGCTCGTGAGTGAGCACTTCCGGGTACACGGCGGGGCGCGCCTCGTCGGCGAGGTCGACGTCGTCGGGGCGAAGAACAGCGTGCTGAAGCTGATGGCCGCGGCGCTGCTGGCGGAGGGCACGACGACGATCGTCAACTGCCCGGAGATCCTCGACGTTCCGCTGATGGCCGACGTGCTGCGCAGCCTCGGCTGCGAGGTGTCGATCGACGGCGGCGCCGTGCACATCACGACTCCGGCGGGGATCAGCCACGAGGCCATTTCCCCGTCGATGGGCAAGCTGCGCGCGTCGGTGTGCGTGCTGGGGCCGCTGGTCGCCCGGTGCCGCCGTGCCGTCGTGACGCTGCCCGGCGGCGACGCGATCGGTTCCCGCCCGCTGGACATGCACCAGAACGGGCTGCGGCAGCTCGGTGCGACCAGCCACATCGAGCACGGCGCGGTGGTGGCCGAGGCGGAGAACCTGCGCGGTGCGCAGATCTGGCTGGACTTCCCCAGCGTGGGCGCGACCGAGAACATCCTGATGGCCGCCGTGCTGGCCGAAGGCACCACCGTGATCGACAACGCGGCGCGGGAGCCGGAGATCGTCGACCTCTGCGTGATGCTGCAGCAGATGGGCGCCAAGATCGAAGGTGCCGGCACCTCCACGCTGACGGTGCACGGGGTGTCCTCGCTCAAGGCGGTCGAGCACCGCGTGATCGGGGACCGGATCGTCGGCGCGACCTGGGCGTTCGCCGCCGCTGCGACCCGCGGAGACATCATGGTGCGCGGTGTCGATCCGCGGCACGTGAACCTGGTGCTGGAGAAGCTGCGCAGCGCCGGGGCGGAGGTCACCACGTCCGAGGAGAGCTTCCGCGTGGTGATGCACGGCCGCCCGCACGCGGTGGACTTCGTGACGCTGCCGTACCCGGGTTTCCCGACGGACCTGCAGCCGATGGCGCTGGCGTTGTCGGCGGTCGCCGACGGCACGTCGATGATCACCGAGAACCTGTTCGAGTCCAGGTTCCGCTTCATCGAGGAGCTGGTCCGGATGGGCGCCGACGCCCGCACCGACGGGCACCACGCGGTGGTGCGCGGCCTGGAGCGGCTGTCCAGCGCCCCGGTCTGGGCCACCGACATCCGCGCCGGGGTGGGCCTGGTGCTCGCCGGGCTGTGCGCGGACGGTTCGACCGAGGTGTGGGACGTGTTCCACATCGACCGCGGCTACCCGAACTTCGTGGAGAACCTGCGCGGCCTCGGCGCCGAGATCGAACGCGTGACCGACTGAGCTGCGGTTCACCCGTTCGGGCGTGACCATGGGCGAGGACCCTGCTCCCGCGTTGAAGGGCGATGGTCATGGCGAGCAGCGGGTGGACGCGAAGAGATTTCCTGAAGGGCTCCTGCGCCGCGGCGGGCGCACTCGTGCTGGGCGGGTGCGCGCGCACCGGCGGGGGCGGGGCAGGCGGTGATCCGCTCGAAGCGGCCCGCAGCTCCGGCACCATCCAGGTCGGCATCGCAGGCGAGGCGCCCTACGGCTTCACCGACGCGGCCGGCCGGGTCACCGGCGAGGCGCCGGAGGTGGCGCGCGCGGTGTTCCGCGGCTTGGGCGTCAACGACGTGCAGGCGTCGCAGGTCGACTTCAACCAGTTGATCCCGGCGCTGAACGCGGGCAAGTTCAGCGTGGTCGCGGCGGGCATGTTTATCACCCCGGAACGCTGCAAGAACGCGGCGTTCTCGATCCCGGACTACCTGGCGCCGACCGCGTTCCTGGTGCCGACGGGAAACCCGGAGGGCGTCGCCACGTTCGAAGACGTGGCGAGGAAGAAGCTGCAGCTCGCGGTGCTCAGCGGGGCGGTGGAGAAGGGCTACGCGCAGCAGCTGGGCGTGCCCGATTCGCAGATGCAGGTCTTCGACACGCAGAACGCGCTGCTGCAGGCGGTCCTCAACAAGCGCGCATACTGCGCCGCGTTGACCAACATCTCGCTCAACGACGTGGTGAAGAAGAACCCGGGCGCGCAGGTCGAGGTCACCAAGGGATTCACGCCGGTGATCAACGGCAAGGCCGAGGTGCAGGCGGGCGCGTTCGTGTTCCGGTCGTCGGACACCGTGCTGCGCGACGCGTTCAACATCGAGCTGAAGAAGCTGCACGACAGCGGCGAATGGGTGCGCATCACCGAGCCGTTCGGCTTCACCAGCGACAACCTGCCACCGGCCGACGTGACCACAGAGGCGTTGTGCGCCGGTAGCTGATCCCGGCGACGGGAGGCGACATGTCCGGGAACGTCTCGCACTTCCTCTCGGTCCTGCTGCAAGGTGTGCCGGCGACGGTGATCGCGACGCTGTGCGGCATCGCGCTGTGCGTCGTGCTGTCGTTCGCGGCCGGCCTCGGCATGCTGTCGCCGTGGCGGTGGGCGCGCGTCATCGCCCGCAGCTACGTCGAAGTCTGGCGCGGCACATCCGAAGTGGTGCAGCTGTTCTGGATCTTCTTCGCGTTGCCGCTGCTGGTCGGCTTCGAGCTGCTGCCCCTGTGGGCGGGCATCCTCGTGCTCGGCCTGAACCACGGCGCGTACGGCGGCGAGATCGTGCGCGGCGCGGTGCGGGCGGTGCCGAAGGAACAGCACGAGTGCGCGGTCGCGCTGAGCTTCGGCCCGGCGCAGCGGATGTGGCGGGTGATCCTGCCGCAGGCGGTGGTGGAGATGATCCCGCCGTTCAACAACCTGTTCATCCAGCTGCTGAAGAGCAGCGCGCTGCTGTCGCTGATCTTCGTGCACGACATCACCTACCAGGGCCGGGACGTCCTCGAACCGAACTTCACCGGCCAGACCGCGCTGATCTACCTGCTGATGCTGGCGCTGTACCTGGTGCTGGCGCTGCTGATCACGGCGGTGATGCGGGCGCTGGAGAAGCGGGCCGCGGCGGCCGTCGGCCGAGAGCCCGTCGCACCGTCGAAGGCGCTCGGCCGAGCCGAAGGCGGGGCGGTCTAGTTGATCTGGGACTGGGAGTTCACCGGACGGATCATCCCGGACATCCTGCGCGGCCTGGTGGTGACGTTCGAGGCGACGCTGCTCGGTTCGATCGTGGCCTTCGCGCTCGGCCTCGTCCTGGCGCTGCTGCGGCGATCCCGGATCCGGCTGGTCAGCGGGTCGGTCTGGGTGCTCATCGAGTTCGTCCGAAGCACGCCGCTGCTGGTGCAGCTGTACTTCCTGTTCAACGTGCTGCCCGGAATCGGCGTGAGGTTCTCCTCGCTGACCACCGGCGTGATCGGCCTCGGCGTGCACTACGCCTGCTACACCGCGGAGGTCTACCGGGCCGGGATCGAGGGCGTACCGCGAGGCCAGTGGGAGGCGGCGACGGCGTTGAGCCTGCCCACCCGCCGGGTGTGGACGAGCGTGATCCTGCCGCAAGCGATCCCGCGGGTGCTGCCGGCGCTGGGCAACTACACGATCTCGATGTTCAAGGAAACGCCGCTGCTGCTGGCGATCGGGGTGCTCGACCTGGTGGGAGCGGCGCAGGAAGCCGGGGCGGAGGCCTACCGGTACGTCGAGCCGCTGACCTTGGCGGGCGTCTGCTTCCTGCTGCTCAGCTACCCGTCGTCGCTGTTGGTGCGGAGGTTGGAGAGCCGTGTCGGGATCTGATGCGGGCCACGACATGATCCGGTTCGACCGCGTGGTCAAGCGGTTCGGCGACAACGTGGTGCTGGACGAGCTGGACTTCGCGGTGCGGCCGGGCGAGCGGGTCACGCTGATCGGGCCCAGCGGATCGGGCAAGACGACGATCCTGCGGCTGCTGATGACGCTGGAACGGGTCGACGGCGGCACCATCCACGTCGGCGAGGACTGCCTGACCCACGTGCGGCGGGGAGGACGGCTGGTCCCCGCCGACGAGAAGCACCTGAGGAAGGTGCGCAGGCGGATCGGCATGGTGTTCCAGCAGTTCAACCTGTTCCCGAACATGCGGGTGCTGCGCAACATCACCGAAGCACCGGTCCACGTGCTCGGCCGGTCCACTGAGGACGCCGAGCGGCGGGCGCGGGAACTGCTGGACGTGGTGGGCCTGGCGGACAAGATCGACGCCTACCCCACGCAGCTCTCCGGCGGCCAGCAGCAGCGGGTGGCGATCGCGCGAGCGCTGGCGATGAGCCCGGACGTGCTGCTGCTGGACGAGATCACTTCGGCCTTGGACCCGGAGCTGGCTGCCGAGGTGCTGGACGTGCTGCGAGATCTGGCGCGCACCAGCGACATCACGATGCTGTGCGTGACGCACGCGATGAAGTTCGCCCGCGACGTCTCGCACCGGGTGCTGATGTTCGACGCGGGCAAGATCGTCGAGGACAAGCCGCCCGCCGAACTGTTCGAGAATCCGGAGCAGGAGCGCACCCGGGCGTTCCTGCGGTCGGTGCTCGACGAGGCCTGACCGGTACCTGTCGGAGCCGGTGGTTAAGGTCCGCGGCAGGTTCCGGAGCAGTCGGAAGGACGCGGATGACCACGTCGACGAAGATCGGCCGATTGATGGCCTTCACCGCGAAGCCGGGCAAGGGCGGTGACCTCGCGGCTGCGATGCTGCAGGTCGCGGAGGGTCTCCGACAGGTGCCCGGCTGCGAGCTCTACGTCATCAGCCAGGATTCCGGCGACCCGGACACGATCCGGGTGGTCGAGGCGTGGGCGGACGAGGCGAGCGCGGACGCCGCGCTGGCGGCAGCGGCCAGCACCACCGGCCCGGTCAGCATCGAAGCGGTGCTGGGAATGCTGGCGAAGCCACCGGAACGCATCGACCTGACCACGCTCGGCGGCGTGGGGCTGTGACGCCCGACCGGCGGCAGGTCAGGCCGGGTTCCGGCGTTCGTGCAGGAGAAGCAGGGTGTAGGCGGCGATCGACTGCGCATCGGTGATCTCGCCTGCGGCGATCATTGCCTCGAACTCGGTCCGAGAGAACCAGGCGGCGCGCATGTCCTGCTCCTCCAGTTCGCGCTCGTGCTCGCCGGAGGTGAGCCCGGTGGCCAGGAACGCCCGGCCTCGCTGGCTGGTGAGCCCGGGCGCCACATCGAGGACGCCGATGTCGACGAGCTCCTCGGCCCGCAGTCCGGTTTCCTCGCGCAGCTCCCGCGCGGCCAATTCAGTGGGCGCGACATCGAGCCGATCGGGAGCGGTGCCCTGCGGGAATTCCCAGCGCCGCAAGCCCAACGGGTAGCGGAACTGCTCCACGAGGTGGAGCCGATCGCCGTCGAGCGGGATCACCAAGGCGTAGTTGGGCTTGTCGACCACGCCGTAGATCCCGTCCGAGCCGTCGGCCCGGCGAATGCCGTCCTCGCGAACGGTCATCCACGAGTTGGCGTAAACCTCGCGGCTGCTCGTCTGCTGCATGAGCCCATGATGCCGCACGCAGGACCCCCAGCGGCCCGGATCAACCAGAGGGCGCGCTCGCATGACCTCGCGACGATGCCAGGTGCTGGTCAACGATCGCGCGGTGTTGGGCGGGCAGTGCTCTGCCGCCTGGTCTGGGTGTTCGTCTGGGGTCCACTGTGGGCGGTGGGATGAATTGGGGTCTCCCGTCGTGCATGGTGATGTCCCAGCGTTGGTTGTGGAGTGTGCGGTGGTGGTGGGCGCAGAGCATGACCATGTTGTTCAGGTCGGTGGCACCGCCGTCGGCCCAGTGTTGGACGTGGTGCGCTTCGGAAGTTCCCGGCGGCCGGTCGCATCCCGGGAACGCGCACACTCCATCGCGCCGGAGCAACGCGGCGCGAATGTGCGTGGGTGAGGTTCGCTTAGCCCTGCCCACATCCAGCGGAAGACTGTCACCACCAAGAACGATCGGCAGGATTTCGGCGTCGCAGGCGATGCGGCGTGCGTTCTGGGCGGTGATGGTGCGTTCGGTGTTGAGCGTGCCGGGCATGCTGTCCTCGCCGATGACCTCCAGGCCCCGCTTGAGGTCCTCGAAATCGATGGCAATCGTCATCTGCGGCCGCTGACCACCGGTACGAGGCATCCCATCATGGTCCAGTGCCAGGTCCAGCAGCGCGGCGAAGCCGTCGGCATTCCGCTGCCCGGCCGTGCGCGGGTCCTTCTCTCCGTCGATCTCGGGTCGGGGCGCGGCGAGGGGTTGCATGAGTGCGGCGAACTTCGCTCCGGTTTCGCGGTCCAGTCGGGCTTTGATGACGGTCATGCCGTCCCGGGTGGTGCCGTAGTGGAGTTCGCGTGCTTCGTGCTGGGTTTCTTCGTTGAGGTAGGCGCCGTCCTGGTCGAGGAGGTAGCGGATGCGTTCGGCGAGTTTTTCCAGTTCCTTCGGCGGCATCGTGCGCGCGTACCTGGCGAGGGTTGTTTCGACCTCGGCGACTTGGTGGCAGCGGGCGTAGTCGGGTAGGCGTCGGATTCCGTTGACGATGACGCGCGCGTGCTCCAGCCCGATCGCACCTTCAGAGAGAGCGTGAGCTGTGTCGGGCAGGTCGGGCGGCATCGTCTCGCCATACAGGGTCCGCCGGTCTTCGACGTTGCGGGCGACTGTGACACGCGTTTTTGCGTCACGCGGGTCGATGTTGAGCAGTCCTTGTAGCCAGACTTGGAGCGATCGGGCGGTGGTGTCGGTGTGGATGGCTCGGTGGTCGGCTTCGGCGATGTATTGCAGTTGCTCCCACATCAGCACCCGCATCTCGGCCTCCAGTTCTTGGATGCGGGTGGCGAGTTCGGTGTCGGTGCAGGACACCGCCGACCACGGACCAACGAGGTCCCCGGTCGTGTCCTGGGTGTTCAGTAGCGGTGTCATACCTCCATTCTCCTGATTCGAACATGCGTTCGCATTGTTTTTATCGTCGCTTGATCAGGTGAAACACCCCGCCACAGGCCGTGAAAACCGAGTCATGTCAAGGGAAACGGTCACGACACGCCGAAGGCGACCTCATCCACCACCAAACCCCGCGCCACTATCGGCCGTGCGCACCGTGTCCGGCGACCAGGGGTCGATTTCCGCGAAGTCGAGCCACCCCCACAACGGCCCGACTCCTGTGGCGGATCAACCCGAAACCAAAGCCCCACCAGCCCCGACCAACCCGAAAACGGCCACCCCGCAACGCAAGCCGCAAACGAGCCAGCCCACACCGGGCCATCCCCGCGATAGAAAGCCGCCCAGGGGCTGCGGGTCGGATGTCAAGCCTGAAACCCCGAAGGGGCGGCCGCCAGGCCGGGCTTGACCTCCGGCCCGCGGTCCCCACCCTCCACCCATCGCGGGGATGGCCCAAAAGCACACGGAACCCCTAAAAGTCCCAACCCCTCCAAACCCCCAACCCCAAACCCGGCGAACCGAACCACAAGCTGAGAACCTCGAACCAGCCCCGAGTCAAGAGGAGCGATCCCCAGTGCCCCACCCCTGGTGGCGAAGCGCGGTGACGTACCAGATCTACCCCCGCAGCTTCGCCGACTCGAACGCCGACGGGATCGGCGATCTCCCAGGGCTGACCTCCAAGTTGGGCCACCTCGCCTGGCTGGGCGTGGATGCGATCTGGTTGACGCCCTGCTACCCGTCGAGGTGGGTCGACGGCGGCTACGACATCACCGACCACCGCGGCATCGACCCGAGCCTGGGCACCCTGCGGGACTTCGACCGGATGGTGGCCGCCGCGCACGGGCTCGGCATCCGGGTGCTGATCGACCTCGTGCCGAACCACACCTCGGACCGGCACGAGTGGTTCCGGCGGGCGCTGGCCGCCGGGCCCGGTTCGCCGGAGCGCGACCGGTACGTCTTCCGCGACGGCAGGGGGCCGGGCGGGACGCGTCCGCCGAGCGGCTGGGAGTCGCGGTTCGGCGGCAGCGCCTGGACCCGGGTGGCGGACGGCCAGTGGTACCTGCACCTGTTCGCCCCCGAGCAGCCCGACCTCAATTGGGCGAATCCGGAGGTGCGCGCCGAGTTCCTGGACATCCTGCGGTTCTGGGGGCGCCGCGGTGTCGACGGTTTCCGGGTGGACGTGGCCGCGGCGCTGGTCAAGGACCTGCGCGAGCCGTTGCGGGAGGTCGTCGGCGGGGAGGGCAGCACCGGGCTGGACGACTTCGCCGCCAACCCCGACCACCCGTTCCTGGACCGGCCCGAGGTGCACGACGTGTACCGCGAGTGGAACCGGGTGTTCCACGAGTTCGACCCGCCGCTGGTAGGGGTGGCCGAGGTGTGGGCGCGCAGCGACCGGCGGGTCCGCTACATCAGGCCTGGCGAGCTGCAGCAGGCCTTCGACTTCGAGTTCCTGCGGGTGCGCTGGCGGGCGTCGGAGTACCGGCGGATCGTGTCGGGGTCGATCGCGGGAGCATCGTCGGTGGGAACCGTGGCGACTTGGGTGCTGGCCAACCACGACGTGGTGCGGCAGGTGTCCGCGCTGGGGTTGCCCGCCGACGTCGACCTGCGGGTCTGGCTGGCGTCGGGCGGAACCGAACCGCCCGTGGACCTGGAGTTGGGCACCAGGCGGGCGCGCGCGGCGATCTTGTTCGCGCTGGCGTTGCCCGGCTCCGCGTACCTGTACCAGGGCGAGGAGCTCGGGCTGCCGGAGGTCGCGGACTTGCCCGCGGAGGTCCTGCGGGACCCGAAGTGGGCGCGTTCCCGGCACAAGGTGAAGGGGCGCGACGGCTGCCGGGTGCCGCTGCCGTGGACCCGGGGCGGGGTGTCCTTCGGGTTCGGCGACGCGCCGCCGTGGCTCCCGCAACCCGCCGGCTGGGGCGGCTACTCGGTGGAGGCGCAGCGCGGTGACCCCGGCTCGATGCTGGAGCTCTACCGCGCCGCGCTGCGGCTTCGGCGCGGGTTCAGCGGCGATGAGAGGTTCGGCTGGGACGACCGCCACGACGCCGGCGACGTCCTGGCGTTCCGGCGGGGCAAGGATGTCCTGGTCCTGGTCAACACCGGTCCCGCGGCCGTCCCGCTCCCGCCGGGGGAGGTCCTGCTGTCCAGCGCCCCGCTCGAAGCGGGCTCCCTCCTCGCCGACACCACCGCGTGGCTACGCCTGCCCTGACCAAAGCATGGGAACTTTCCTGTCACCGCAGGGCAGGGGGTGGTGCATGGGAACCTTCCTGTCACCCGCACCACGGCTTCGGCGCGCCGGGAGTGACAGGAAGGTTCCCATGCTCACTTCGCGGGCTCGGTGTTGCGCTCGTTGAGCCGGGACCTGCGGCGGCCGTAGCTGAAGTACACCGCCAGGCCGATCGCCGACCAGATCGCGAAGGTCACCCAGGTGACCGCGTCGAGGCCGAAGATCAGGTACACGCACAGGGCGAGGCCGAGCAGCGGCACCACCGGCATCAGCGGGGTGCGGAAGCTGCGCGGCAGGTCGGGCCGGGTGCGGCGGAGCACCAGGACACCGATGTTGACCAGCCCGAACGCGACCAGGGTGCCGATGCTGGTGGCCTCGGCGAGCTGGTTGAGCGGCACGACGGCGGCGAGCAGCGCCACCACGGTGCCGACCACCACGGTGTTCCGGGCGGGCACCGCGCGCCGGTTCACCTTGGACAGCATTCCCGGCATCAGGCCGTCGCGGGACATCGACACCAGGATCCGGGTCTGCCCGTACAGCACGGTCAGCACGACCGAGGCGATGGCGACGACAGCGCCGAACGCGAGCACCACCGAGGGCCAGCCCTGGCCGGTCACGATGCGCAGTGCGGCGGCCAGCGAGGCGTCGGATTCGCCGAGCGCTCCGACGCCCACCGCGCCGACGGCGGCGAAGGCGACCAGCACGTAGATGGCGGTGACGATGGCCAGCGACAGGATGATCGCGCGGGGCAGGTCGCGGGCCGGGTTGCGGGCTTCCTCGCCGGCGGTGGACGCCGCGTCGAAGCCGATGAACGAGAAGAACACCGCCGAGGCGCCCACTGAGATGCCGGCGAACCCGGCCGGGGCGAACGGCGTCATGTTCTCGGAGCGGAACGCCGTGATCGCCACGGCGAAGAAGAACACCAGCACCGCGATCTTGAGCAGGGTGGTGATCGTGGTGGCTCGGGCGCTCTCCCGCACGCCCAGCAGCAGGACGCCCGTGGCGAGCAGCACGATCAACGCGGCGGGGAAGTTGAACACGCCGCCGTCGCCGGGCGGCGCGGCGAAGATCTCGGGGATGGTGACGCCGATGGTGCCCTGCAGGAACTCGTTCAGGTAGCCGCCCCAGCCGACCGCGACCGCGGCGACCGACACCCCGTACTCCAGCAGCAGGCACCAACCGCAGATCCAGGCGACGAGCTCGCCGAGCGTGGCGTAGGTGTAGGAGTAGGCCGAGCCGGACACCGGCACGCTGCCCGCGAGCTCGGCGTAGGACAGCGCGGAGCAGAGCGCGGCCACGCCGGCCAGCACGAACGAGACGACCACGGCGGGACCGGCGGCTGGCGCGGCTTCGGCGAGCACCACGAAGATCCCGGTGCCGAGGGTCGCGCCGACCGACAGCGCCACGAGCGGTACCAGGCCGAGGGTCCGGCGCAGCTGGGAGTGCGAGCCGTCGTCGGCGAGTTGCTCGGCGGGTTTGACGCGCAGCAGGGTTCGGGCGAAGGACACGGGGCGTAACGGTATCTCGCTCAGCGGGAAGAACGAGGTCCGGCCCGGTGCGCCCCGGGGGTGCTCGACTTCTGGATCGACGCCCGTACTCTGTGCCGGGTGCGACTTGTCATTGCCCGCTGCCAGGTGGACTACGTCGGCCGGCTCACCGCGCACCTGCCCATGGCGCAGCGCCTGCTGCTGGTCAAGGCCGATGGGTCGGTGTCGGTCCACTCCGACGACCGCGCCTACAAGCCGTTGAACTGGATGAGCCCGCCGTGCTGGCTGATCGAGGATCCCGGCGTGTGGACCGTGCAGAACAAGGCCGGCGAGAAGCTGGTGATCAGCATCGAAGAGGTGCTGCACGACTCCAAGCACGAGCTGGGCGTGGAGCCGGGTCTGGTCAAGGACGGCGTCGAGGCGCACCTGCAGGAGTTGCTCGCCGCGCACGTCACGACCCTTGGCGACGGCTGGTCGCTGGTGCGCCGCGAGTACCCGACCGCCATCGGCCCGGTGGACCTGATGTGCCGGGACGCCGCCGGGGCGAGCGTGGCGGTCGAGATCAAGCGGCGCGGCGAGATCGACGGCGTCGAACAGCTGACCCGCTACCTGGAGCTGCTGAACCGGGATCCGCTGCTGGCGCCGGTGGCCGGGGTGTTCGCGGCGCAGCAGATCAAGCCGCAGGCCCGCACCCTCGCCGAGGACCGCGGGATCCGCTGCGTGGTGCTGGACTACGACCAGCTGCGCGGCATCGAGCCGGACGAGTACCGGCTGTTCTGAGCCATCCTTCCGGGGCACCCGCGGGCGTTGTCGGCCCGCGGTGACAGGAAGGTTCCCATGCTCACCAGGCGCGAAGCGGCCTTGATCAGGCGGTTTTAATCGCGTTGCCGTCGACGAGGTGGTCGGCGCCCGCGGTGCTCGCCGCGTGCGGGGACGCCAGGAAGGCGACCAGCGCGGCGACCTCCGCCGGTTCGACGAGCCGGCCGGTGGTCATGCCCGCTTCGGCGGGCAGCTGGGCGAGCAGTTGGTCGAGGGGGACTCCCAGCGCTTCGGCCATCGCCGCGCCGTGCCCGTCCGCCGCTTCCCACATCGCCGTGCGCGCCGGGCCGGGGGAGACGGTGTTGACCCGCACGCCCTGCGGTCCGACCTCTGCGGCGAGCGCCTTGCCGAAGGCGGTCAGCGCCGCCTTGGCGGTGGCGTAGGGCATCGGCCCGGAGTGCGGCGCCCGGGCGCTGATCGACGAGATGTTGATGATCGAGCCGCGGCGGCGCAGCAGGCTCGGCAGCGCCGCGCGGGTGGTGCGGACCGCGCTGAAGAAGTTCAGGTCGAAGGTCCGCTGCCACTCGTCTTCGGTGAGGTCGGCGAGGCCGCCGAGCAGTCCGCCGTCGCCGCCGCCGACGTTGTTGACGAGCAGGTCCAGTTCGCCCACGTCGGCGAGGGCCTGTTCGACGAGGTTCGCCGGGCCGTCCGGTGTGGACAGGTCGGCGGTGCGGCCGATCGCGCCGGTCGCCGCGAGTTCCGACGTGATCGTGCGCGCCGCGGCGACGACCCGCACGCCTTCGGCGGCGAGCGCGGACACGACCGCCAGCCCGATGCCGCGGCTGGCGCCCGTCACGAGCGCGGTCTTCCCGGTCAACTGCAGGTCCATGCTCCGGCTCCCTGTTGCATCAATGGTGATGCAGCAGACCATATAGATGCAACATATATGTCGCAAGTAACTGGCGAACTGGCACTCCGGTGTAGTGTTTCGGTGGTTCTGGGAGGTGGTTGTGGCGCGAGCGATGCGTGCGGACTCCGAGCGGACCGCACGGGGGATCCTGGAGGCGGCCGAACGCGTGCTCCGCGAGGACCCGGCGGCGTCGATGGGGCAGATCGCCGAGGCGGCCGGGGTCGCGCGCACGACGGTGCACCGGCGCTTCGCCAGCCGGGAGGCGCTGGTGGAGGCGATGACCACCTGGGCGGCCGAGCAGTTCCGCGACGCGGTCGAGGCCGCGCGCCCGGCCGGCGCGCCGCCGCTGGTCGCGCTGCACCACGTCACCGCGAACGTGTTGCGGGTGAAGGTCGACTGGGGATTCGCGATGAGCCGGGCGGTCACCGGCGAGGTCGAGCGCATCCACGGCGAGGTGCGGCGGGCTTGCATCGGGCTGATGGAGCGCGCCAGGGACGCCGGCGTGCTGCGCGCGGACGTCGACCTGGAGTGGGTGCGGCGGGTCTACTACGCGCTGATCCACGAGGCCGCCGAGGAGGGCAAGGCGGGTGCCGACACGGACGAGATGGCCGCGCTCGTCGTGGATACCCTGCTGAAAGGCGTTGGCGCGTAGCGGATTCGCGTCAGCTGCGGTCCGGCTTGCCGTGGCAGCACGGCCGCAGCCGCGTGGTGGTCCACGGGGTCAGCAGCCGGGCGAGGTTCCGCCAGAACTGCTCCGGCCGGTCGCGGACGCGTTGTGCGTCGTTCGCGGGCCGGTCGTTCGGGTCCGTCGCCAGTCCGTCGATGATCGCCAGATCGATCCGGGCGTTCACAGCTCCACCCCCGTCGCTGCGCATGTGCCAACAGTGACGGTACCGGTCACATTCCGTTGCGGGGAGCGGATTTCCGCATATCACTCGCATGGCCGTGCCGGGTCGCGCGGCTCGTCACGCCCCGTGTGCCGCGAGGCGCGCGAACGGGCCGCCCGTCCGGCGGGAATCGCCTGATCGATTTAGTGTCGAGTTCCAACGAAATGATATCGGAGCGATGTGACCCGCCCCACTGTGCGGTACTGTCCGGCTGCTGTCGCGAGTGTGGTGGTTGTCGTTCGACTTTGTTGGGTCTGGAGGTGGCGTGGCGGTGCTGCTAGCTCAGGGTCAGCTGCTGGACGCCAACGCGGTGGATTTCGCGTTGCTGGCGTTGTACTTCGTTTTCGTGCTGGGTATCGGGTATCTGGCGCGGCGTGCGGTTTCCACCAGTTTGGA
>NZ_JBFAIN010000013.1:0-203290 GCF_040654735.1 Saccharopolyspora sp. NPDC050642
CACCGACCACACGCTGGACATGCTGGAGCAGGCGGGACGGGCGCTGCAGGCCGCGCACGAACGCGGCCTGGTGCACCGGGACGTCAAGCCGGGCACAGGAATTCCGCACAGGGACTGGAAAACGCTCGATGGAAATCGCCGGACCGGGTCGTGGCGGTTACTTCTTCTGGGGCGCGATGTTCTGCACTCCCGTGGTGTCCAGCTCCGCGACGCTGTAGGCCGCGTAGGTCTGGTACGGGCTCCGGCCCGCGAAGTACGGCGTGAGCTGGTCGTCGAGCTCCGCGACGCTGAAGGCGCCCGCCGCCGCCGTGAACTTCCGCTCCACCGTGGGCGCGGCCAGCAGCGCGACCATGTCGCCGTAGACCACGAAGACCTGACCGTTGATCTCGTCCGCCGCCGGCGAGGCCAGGTAGGCCACGAACGCGCCCACCCGCTCCGGCGCCAGGATGTCCAGGTCGCCCCCGTTCGGATCGGCGCTGAACACGTGGGCCGTCATCCCGGTCCGCGCCCGCGGGCAGATCGCGTTGGTGCGAACCCCGTACCGCGACAGCCCCTGCGCGCTCGACAGGGTCAGCGCGGTGATGCCGGCCTTCGCCGCCGAGTAGTTGGGCTGCCCCGCGGCGCCGAACAGGAACGCTTCCGATGTGGTGTTCACGATGCGGCCGTAGACGGGCCCGCCCGCCGCCTTGCTGGCGTTGCGCCAGTGCACCGCCGCGGCGCGCGAGACGGCCGCGTGGCCCTTGAGGTGGACGTGGATGACGTCGTCCCAGTCGCGCTCGGTGAGGTTGAAGATCATCGTGTCCCGCAGGACGCCCGCGTTGTTCACCACGACGTCCAAGCCGCCGAAGGTGTCCACGGCCGCCTCGACCAGCCGGTCGCCGGTGGACCAGTCGCCCACGTCGCCGGTCACCGCCACCGCGTCGCCGCCCGCGGACTTGATCTCATTGACGACGTCCTCGGCGGCCGGGCCCATGTCGTTCACGACCACGTTGGCCCCGTGGGCCGCGAGCGCGAGCGCTTCCGCGCGCCCGAGCCCTGCGCCGGCGCCGGTCACGACCGCGGTGCGGCCCTCCAGCGTGCTGTCGCTCATTGCGTGCTCCTTGTCCTGCATCCGACGGTCCCGGCACGGCCGTGCCCGGTCTCGGGCCGAAAACTAGTATTCATTCTTCTGTCGAGCGCGCCCCAGTCCCACTGAGCGAGCCTGATGCGGTCCGCTCTCGTTGTGGTGGTGTTTCAATGCGGATAGATAATGAATTCTAGTGATGTGGGGGCGCGTCGTCCCGCATGCGGATGGAGAAGCCAGATGCCCGAGGCCGTCATCGTCGAGGCCGGTCGAACGCCGGTCGGCAAGCGCTACGGAGCCCTGTCCGGGCTGCATCCCGCCGAACTCCTCGGCCTCGCCCAGCGGGGCGTGCTCGACCGGGCCGGCCTGGACCCGGCGAAGGTCGGCCAGGTCGTCGGCGGCTGCGTGACGCAGGTGGGGGAGCAGTCCAACAACGTCACCCGGAACGCCTGGCTGCACGCCGGCCTGCCCCACACCACCGCGTGCACCAGCATCGACTGCGCCTGCGGCTCGTCCCAGCAGGCCGTGCACCTGGTCGCCGGGCTGATCGCCGGCGGCGCCGTCGACATCGGGATCGCCTGCGGCGTCGAGGCGATGAGCCGCGTCTTCCTCGGTGCGGCCCTGGCGCCGGGCACCGGCATCCCGGTGCCGGACTCCTGGTCGATCGACATGCCCGACCAGTTCACCGCCGCCGAGCGGATCGCCCGCAACCGCGGCATCACCCGCGCCGACGCCGACGCGCTCGGCGCGGCCTCCCAGCAGAAGGCGGCGGTCGCCTGGTCCGAGGGGCGCTTCGACGGCCAGATCATCCCCGTCGACGCGCCGGTCCTGGCCGAGGACGGCCCCACCGGCGAAACCGCCCCGGTGACCCGGGACCAGGGGCTGCGCGAGACCACGGCCGAGGGCCTTGCAAAGCTCAAGCCGGTGATCACCGACGGCATCCACACCGCGGGCAACTCCTCGCAGATCAGCGACGGGGCGGCGGCCGTGCTGCTGATGAGCCGGGAGCGGGCCGAGGCGGAGGGCCTGCGGCCGCGGGCCCGGATCGTCGCCTCCGGGATGGTGGGCTCCGACCCGTACTACCACCTCGACGGCCCCGTGCACGCCACGGCGCACGTGCTGGAGAAGGCGGGCATGGCGCTCGGCGACATCGACCTGGTGGAGATCAACGAGGCCTTCGCGTCCGTCGTGCTGTCGTGGGCCCAGGTGCACCGGGCCGACATGGACAAGGTCAACGTCAACGGCGGCGCGATCGCGCTCGGGCACGCCGTCGGCTCCACTGGCGCCCGGCTGATCACCCAGGCCGTCCACGAACTCGAACGCAGCGACCGCTCCACCGCGCTGATCACCATGTGCGCCGGCGGCGCGCACGCCACGGCCACCATCGTCGAACGGATCTGAGATGACACGAGGAACTCTGGGATTGAGCGAGGAGCACCGCGACCTGCGGGACTCCGTGCGGGCCTTCGCCGGCCGCCACATCACCGAGACCGAGGTGCGCGCGGCGGTCGATGCCGACGCTGAGCAGCTGCCGCCCTTCTGGAAGCAGCTGGCCGAACAGGGCCTGCTCGGACTGCACCTGCCGGAGGCCGTCGGCGGCGCCGGTTACGGGCTGCTCGAACTCGCGGTCGTTCTCGAAGAACTCGGCCGCTGCATGGCGCCCGGTCCCTTCCTGCCGACCGTGCTCACCAGTGCGGTACTGCGCGAGGCGGGGCACCAGGCGCACCTCCCGGCGCTCGCGGACGGAACGGCGACCGGCGCGCTCGCCCTCAGCGACGGTTTCACCGCCGAGCGCACCGCGGACGGCGGCCTCCTCGTCTCCGGGACCGCCAAGCCGGTGCTCGGCGCGCACCTCGCGGACGTGCTCGTCCTCCGAATCGCGCTGGAGGGGGAGCAGGCGTGGGTGGTGCTGCCGCGCTCCGCGGCCGAGGTCGCCGAGGTGCCCAGCCACGACCTCACCAGGCGGCTCGCAGAGGTCGCGGTCTCCCGCGCGCAGGTGCCCGCCGAGGACGTCCTCGGCGTCGCGCCGCACCGGCCGCACGACCTCGCCGCCACGCTCTTCGCGGCGGAGGCGTGCGGCGTCGCCGACTGGTGCACCACGACCGCCGCCGAGTACGCCCGGGTGCGGGAGCAGTTCGGCCGGCCGATCGGGCAGTTCCAGGGCGTCAAGCACCGCTGCGCCCGCATGCTGGCCCGCACCGAGGCCGCCCGGGCCTGCGCCTGGGACGCCGCCCGCGCGCAAGACTCGCAGGACGCCGCCGACGAGGTGGAGCTGGCCGTCGCCGTCGCGGGAGCCACCGGCATCGAGGCCGGGTTCAGCACCGCGAAGGACTGCATCCAGGTGCTCGGCGGCATCGGGTTCACCTGGGAGCACGACGCGGGTCTCTACCTGCGCCGCGCGCAGACGTCGCGGCTGCTCCTGGGCGCGACCGGCCACTGGCACCAGCGGGTGGCGCGCCTGGCGCTGGACGGCACCCGCCGCGCGGTTTCGGTGGATCTGCCGCCGGAGGCGGAGGAGATCCGGGCGGTGGTGCGCGCAGAGCTCGCCGAGGCGGCCGCCCTGCAGGGCGAGGAGCGCATCGCCTACCTCGCCGAGCACGGCTACACCGCGCCGCACCTGCCGAAGCCGTGGGGCCGGGGCGCCGACGCCGTCGAGCAGCTCACCATCGCGGAGGAGATGCGGGCCGCGCAGGTGCGCGCCCACGACATGGTGATCGGGAACTGGGTGGTCCCGACCCTGATCCAGCACGGCGACGAGGAGCAGCAGCGCCGGTTCCTCCCGGACACGCTCCGCGGGGACATCACCTGGTGCCAGCTGTTCTCCGAGCCGGGCGCGGGATCCGACCTGGCCGGCCTGTCCACCAGGGCGGAGAAGGTCGACGGAGGCTGGAAGATCAACGGCCAGAAGGTGTGGACCTCCATGGCCCGCGAGGCGCACTACGGCATCCTCCTCGCCCGGACCGACCCGGACGCGGCCAAGCACAAGGGACTGTCGTACTTCCTGCTGAACATGGACGCCCCGGGCATCACCATCAGGCCGCTGCGCGAGCTGACCGGCGATGCCCTGTTCAACGAGGTGTTCCTGGACGACGTCTTCGTGCCCGACGACATGCTGGTCGCCGAGCCCGGCGACGGCTGGAAGCTCGCCCGAACCACCCTGGCCAACGAGCGCGTCGCGCTCTCGCACGACTCGTCGCTGGGCTCGGGCGGCGAAGCGCTGCTCGAACTGGCGGCCGCGGAAGCCGACGACCACCGCCTCGCGGTTCTGGGGCAGATCCTCTCCGACGCCCAGACGGGCGCGTTGCTCGGTCTCCGCCAGACGATCCGCTCGCTGAGCGGGCAGCAGCCGGGATCGGAGTCGTCGATCGCCAAGCTCCTCGGCGTGGAGCACATCCAGCAGGTGTGGGAGACCGCGGTGGAGTGGCAGGGGCCCGCGGCGCTGCTCAACGGCCAGCGGCCGTCCGCGGATTCCCCCGGCGCGACCTGGAAGTTCCTCAACACCCGGTGCCTGTCGATCGCGGGCGGCACCACCGAGGTCCAGCTCAACATCGTCGGCGAGCGGCTGCTGGGGCTCCCGCGCGACCCGGAACCCCGACCCAAGTCCTGACCTGACGCACACAGGAGAAACGCAAGAATGGCCATCGACCTCGACGAGGCGCTGAACGCCCGGCCCGCGACCCGCGAGATCTCGTGGACGCGGCGGGACGTGCTGCTCTACCACCTCTCGCTCGGCGCCGGCGCCCGCGCCGACACCGAGCCGGAGCTGCCCTACACCTACGAGGGCGGCCTCCGGGTGCTGCCGACCTTCGCGATGGTGGCGGGGCAGGGAATCTCCGCGGGCGACAGCGCCGCGCCGGGCCTGGCGCTGCCCGGGATCGACATCGACCTCCGCAAGATCCTGCACGCGGGCCAGGCGCTCCGCGTGCACCGGCCGCTGCCCGCGTCCGGCACGGCCACCGTCACCAGCCGCGTCGCGGACGTGTGGGACAAGGGCAAGGCGGCGGTGATCGTGCTCGAATCGACCGCGGCGGACGGCGATGGCGCGGCGCTGTGGACGACGACCATGCAGATCTGGGCGCGCGGCGAGGGCGGGTTCGGCGGAGAACCGGGACCGGACGTCGCGGCCGCACTGCCGGAGCGCGAACCGGATGTCGTGCTGGAGTCGCCCACGACGCCCGCCCAGGCGCTGATCTACCGGCTCAACGGCGACATGAATCCGCTCCACGCCGATCCGGACTTCGCCCGGGCGGCCGGTTTCGACCGGCCCATCCTGCACGGCCTGGCCTCCTACGGGCTGGTCGCCAAGGCGATCGTCGACGGGCTGCTCGACGGCGACGCCGCCCGCCTGCGCGCGTTCGAGGTGCGATTCGCCGGCACGCTGCTGCCGGGGGAGACCATCCGGACCGCGGTGTGGCGCGACGGCGGGCGGCTGGTGCTGCGTTCGACGTGCCCCGAGCGCGGCGACGCGCCGGTGCTGACGCACGCCACCGCGGAGGTGGCGTCGTGACCGCCGCCCAGGAACAGCCGCTGGAACTGACCGCCGCGCCCCGCAACGAGGGCGTCGATGCCGCGGTGTCGGCGGCCCGCCGGGTGATCGCGTCGCTGCTGCACGCCGGGGACGGGTCGGCGGCGGAGATGAAGGAGGTCGCGGACCGGCTCAACGCCGTCGCGGACCACCTCGACGAGCACGCGCCCGCGATGGACCAGCGGATGGTGGACATGTGGTCGGGGGAGGGCATCACCCGCCACGACCCCGTGACCGGGCCCGAGAACGCGATCGCGCCGCCGCTGCACCTGACCGGGAAGGACGACGGCTCGGTCGAGGGGGTGGTGGCGCTGGGCCTGCCGTACCAGGGGCCGCCCGGGCACGTGCACGGCGGGATCTCGGCGCTCCTGCTCGACCACACCCTCGGCGTGGCGAACCACTGGGCGGGTCAGTCGGGGATGACGGCCGAGCTCACGCTGCGCTACCACCGGCCGACCCCGTTGTTCGAGCCGCTGACCGTCACCGGCGAGCAGGTCGCGGTCGACGGGCGCAAGGTCCGCACGACGGGCGCGATCACGGCCCGGGGCGAGGTCTGCGTGTCGGCCGAAGGCCTGTTCATCGCGAAGCACCTGCCGCGACCGCGCTGACCCGGACCGGAAGGGCTCCCGATCTCACCCGAGATCGGGAGCCCTTCCGGTCTGCGGATCGGTCCAGTGTGGATGGTGGTTCGGCCGCATCGCCGGCCTGGAAGCCGCGCAGGCGGCGCGTTCCCGACCGCGTGCAGACCCTGGCTGTGGAGGCCGCGGCACCGCTTGGACGGGAGGCGTGATCGGCGCCGTTCCCGTTCTTGATCTACTGGGCGCTGGTTCGCCGACGCGGTGCGAACCGGAGTCGAAGGGATTTCTCCATGGGCCGCAGGATCATCCTCGATGTCGACACCGGCACGGACGATGCCGTCGCCATCATGTTCGCCGCGCTGCACCCCGATCTCGATCTGATAGGCATAACCACGGTCAACGGCAACGTTCCGCTCGAGAACACCACGGACAACACGCTGCGGGTCCTGGACTGGATCGGGAGGCCGGACATCCCGGTCTTCGCAGGCCTGTCGAGGCCCGTCGCCCGCCGGGGTTTTCCCGGGGGGAGGCATTTCGAACGGGACACCGATCAGGACCCGCACGGCAGCGAGCTGCCGATTCCGGCCCCGCACAGCAAGGTTCGGGACACCGGCGCCGTCGAGTACCTGGTGGAAACGCTGCGATCGACCACCGAGCGGCTCACCTTGGTCCCGGTCGGTCCGTTGAGCAACATCGCCACTGCGCTCGCCATCGACCCGTCGTTGACCGAAGCCGTCGACGAGTTGGTCGTCATGGGCGGTGGCCACGGTGTCACCAACGTGACCGCGTCCGCCGAGTTCAACGTCTGGGCCGACCCCGAAGCGGCGGCCGTCGTCCTCTCGGCTGGCTTCGATCGCCTCACCCTCGTGACGCTGGACGCGACCCACCAAGCGTTGATCACGCTGGAGGACTGCGATGCGCTCGAAAACCTCGCGACCCCAGCAGGAATCGCGTCCGCCCGGATCATCAGGCGCCGGATCGACGCCTACGCGTCGGCGATGACGATCGAGCACGCGGCACCGGTGCACGACGTGCTCTGCACGGCCTACCTCGTGCGGCCCGAAGTCGTCACCACGCGGCACCTGCCCGTCGCGGTGGACACGGCCAGCTCGCTCACCATCGGCCGAACGGTCATCGACACCCGCCTGGACACGCCGCAGGAACCCAACGCGCACATCGCGTTCAGCGCGGACGCACGCATGCTGTCCGAGCTCCTCATCAGTACTTTCGCCCGCGACGCTCGCACCGGCCGGCCGAACTGAACCTCGGGACGATGCCCGGCGTCGTCGGATGATCAGCGCGCGAGCCCAGGGAAATCCGGGTGCGAAGGCCCCGGTCGTCCAGCCGGAGCGGAACGGCCGGGGCTTCGTGCTCCGCCGGTCTAGACGTCCTTGCGGACCGCGGTTCGGATCACCTTGCCCGTGGCGTTGCGCGGCAGCCGGTCGTGGGTGATCCGCCAGCGCGACGGCACCTTGAAGTAGGCCAGCTGGTCCCGGGCGTGGTCGCGCAGCTCCTCCTCGGTGAGCCCGCTGCCGGGATCCGTGACCACCACCGCGAACACCTCCTGGCCGAGGTCGGCGTGCGGGACGCCCAGCACGGCGCACTCCTGGACCTGCGGGTGCTCGGCGAGGACGCCCTCGACCTCCGCCGGGTAGACGTTCTCTCCGCCGCGGATGATCAGGTCCGAGCGCCGACTGCTGAGCCGGAACCTGCCCCGCTCGACCACGCCGATGTCGCCGGTGTGCAGCCACCGGTCCTCCCGGATGGTGTTGCTCGTCGCCTTCGGATCGTTCCAGTAGCCGAGCATGTTGTAGGCGCTGCGGACGCACACCTCGCCCTCTTCGCCGTCCGGCAAGGGGATTCCGAGCGGGTCGCGGATCTCGAGCTGGACGCCGACGATCGGCCGGCCGAGGGTGCCCGGCGCCTCGGCGAGGTCCGCCGGGCTCGCGGCGGTGAGCGCCGTGCAGGTCTCGGTCATCCCGTAGCTGTCCACAAGGGACTTCTCCGCGAAGGGGAGTTTCTCCCGCAGGCGTTGCTTGAACGCCGTGGACGATGGCGCGGAGGCGAGCGAGAACGCGGTGAGGGCGGAGAGGTCGTACTTGGACACGTCGCCGTGCTCCAGCAACCGGTGGGCCTGGGTCGGCACCGCGCCCCAGTTGGTCACCCGCTCCCGCGCCACCAGGCCGAGCACCGCGTCCACGTCGAAGGTGCCCTGGTGCATGACGACGGTGCTGCCGGTCGCGAGCCTCGGCACCGCCAGGTTGTGCAGGCTGGCGATGTGGAACAGGGGCAGCGCCAGCAGGTATCGCCGGTCCTGCGGGTCGACCGGGTCGCGGAGCGCCGCGGCGAGGGCGTCGTTCATGCGGTGGTACTCGACGACCGAGCACACGTTGCGGTGCGAGTGGACGGCTCCCTTGGGGCGGCCGGACGTCCCGCTGGTGAACAGGACGATCGCGGGGTCGTCCTCGGCCACTTCCACGGCGGGCAGCGGCGCGCCCGCGTACCGCTGGACCAGGTCGCCGACCTGCCGCTCCATGCGGAGCAGCGGCACGGAGCCGTTCTCCAGCAGGGCGGCGCGCTTGGCGTCGGCGACGATCACGCGCGGCTCGACGAGGCCGACGCCGTGGTCCAGCTCGCGGGCCGACCACCAGGCGTTGAACCCGACGGCGATGCCGCCCACGGCCATCGTGGCCCAGAACGCGAGGATCCATTCCGGCGTGTTGGCGGCGGCGATCGCGACCCGGTCGCCCTTGCCGATGCCGAACTCCTCGCGCAAGGCGGCGGCCAGCGCGGCGACCCGCTCGGCGTGCTCGCGGAAGGAGATCCGCCGGTCGGCCGTCACGATGTAGTCGCGGTCGCCGTGCGCGGTGGAACCGGCGAGGATCTCGGCGAGCGACCCGGCCCGGTTCTTGAACACCGGCAGCCGTGCGCCGAGCACGTCTTCTTCGGCGAGTTCGAAAGCGCCGCCAGGCCCGGTCAGGGCGGTCATGACGGCAGCAGGTTCGGTTGTGCTCATGTGTGGGCGTTCCTCCAGCTGCTGACCGGGACGTTGAGCGCATCAAATCGTGCGGCACCCGGTGCGGACAACAGCCGCAGGTTTCCGTTCATCGGGACGCCCGCTCGCCCGTCTTCCCGCTGAGCGGGACGGTCCGCTCGGCTCCGCCGCGATCCGCCCCACCCTTTGCGGAGCAGGCGCAGCACACGTCATCTGGGAGTCGCCGCATGGGCATCTTGCAAGGCAAGGTCGCACTGGTCACGGGGGCAGGGCAAGGCGTCGGGCAGGGCATCGCGCTCGCGCTGGCCGGGGAGGGCGCGTCCGTGGCGGTGGTCGGCCGCACCGAGGCGAAGCTGAGCGCCACCTGCGAGCTGATCCGCGAACGCGGCGCCGAGGCCGTGCCGTTCACGGTCGACGTGGCGGACACCGCCGCCATCCCGCCGCTGGTGGAGCAGGTCGTCCGCACGATGGGCGGCGTCGACGTGCTCGTCAACAACGCCTACACCGGCCACTACGGGCCGCTGCTGTCGATGAGCGACGACGACTTCCAGCGGGGCTTCCGGACCGCGCCGTTCGCCGCCTTCGCCTTCATGAAGGCCTGCCACCCGCACCTGAAGGCCCGCGGCGGCGGCTCCATCGTCAACCTCGTCACTTCCGCGATGGTGCGCTGGGATCCCACGACCTACGGCGCGTACGCCGCGGCGAAGCAGGCCCTGCGCTCGCTCACCCGGACCGCGGCGGCGGAGTGGGGGCGCGACGGGATCCGCGCGAACTCCATCGCGCCCCACGCCCTGTCCCCGGGGCTGGAGGCATGGGTGGCGAAGAACCCGGAGGAGGCCGCCGAGTTCGTCAAGTCCATCCCGCTCGGCCGCATCGGCGAGTGCGAGGCGGACATCGGGCGCGCGGTCGTCGCCCTGGTCGGACCGGACATGCGCTACCTGACCGGGGCCACCGTGCCCCTGGACGGCGGCCAGGCGTTCTTCGGCTGACCCGTCCCTCCCGATGAGCGGGACGGCCGGGGTGCGGGACCTCCCCGGCGACCTACCGTCCGCGCAGAAACCGAACAGGAGCATTCGTGACCACCACCGACAGGACCGTCCCGGACGTCTTCAGCCCCGGCAGGATCGGCCCCCTGACCCTCCGGAACCGGACCATCAAGGCCGCCACCTACGAAGGCCTCAGCCACAAGGGCAGGGTCACCCGGGATCTCCTCGACTTCCACGTCCGGCACGCGGCCGGCGGCGTGGGCATGACCACGGTCGCCTACTGCGCGGTGTCTCCCGAAGGGCGTACCGATCGGCACCAGATACTGTGGACCCCGGAATCGCTGCCGGGCCTGCAGAAGCTCACCGCCGCGGTCCACGCCGAGGGCGCCGCCGCGTCGGCGCAGATCGGGCACGGCGGCCCGGTCGCCAACCCCAAGGGCAACGGCGCGCCCGCGCTGGCGCCGAGCCGGCACTTCCACAAGACCACGCTCAGCTTCGCCAAGGAGGCCACGCGGGACGATCTGCGCCGCATCGTGCGGGATCACGCCCGGGCGGCGCGCATGGCCATCGAGGCGGGCTTCGACGCGGTCGAGGTGCACCTGGGCCACAACTACCTGGCCAGCTCCTTCCTGAGCCCGAAGCTCAACCACCGCACCGATTCCTACGGTGGGAGCCTGGAGAACCGGGCGAGGTTCGCGCGCGAGATCATGACGGCCGTCCGCGAGGCCGTCGACGACCGGATCGCGATCATCGCCAAGATGAACATGGACGACGGCGTGCCGGGCGGCTTCTGGCTCGACGAGGCGATCGCGGTGACCCGCTGGCTGGAGTCCGACGGCACGGTCGACGCCCTGGAGATGACCGCGGGCAGCTCGCTGAGCAACCCCATGTACCTGTTCAAGGGCGACGCGCCGCTGGAGGCGTTCGCCGACGTCATGCCCCAGCCCATCAAGCTCGGCGTGAAGCTGGTCGGGAACAAGGTGCTGCGGGAGTACCCCTACCGGGACGGCTTCCTGCTCGAGGACGCCCGCCAGATCCGGGCCGCCGTCAAGCTGCCGATGATCCTGCTCGGCGGCATCACGAACCGGGGGATCATGGACCAGGCGATGGCCGAGGGCTTCGAGTTCGTCGCGATGGCCCGCGCCCTGCTCCGCGAGCCCGACCTGGTGAACCGGATCGAGGCCGACGCGGGCGTCCGGTCGCTGTGCAACCACAACAACCGTTGCATGCCAACGAACTTCACCGGCACGCGCTGCGTCCTGGTCGACCGGAGCACCACGCGCTCCGCGACCTGGGGCACCGAGGCCGGTTACGTCTCCTGAAGCGGCGAGGACCGATGACCGAGCGACGAGAGACCATCGCCGACCTGCTGCTCGACCGGATCGGCGACCACCGTCCGGGGCTTCGCTCCCGGGAGCGGACCTGGACCTGGGACGAGGTCGTCCGGGACAGCGCCGCCCGCGCCGACCTGCTGCGGCGGCTGCGCGACGAGGACCGGCCGTTCCACGTCGGGATCCTCCTGGACAACGTCCCGGAGTTCATCCTCTGGCTGTGCGCCGCGGCGCTCAGCGGCGCGACGGTGGTGGGCATCAACCCCACCCGCCGCGGCGCCTACCTGGAGGAGGAGGTGCGCAACACCGACCTCCAGCTGGTGGTGACCGACGCGGCGGGGCTGGAGATCCTCGACGGCCTCGACATCGGCGTGGCGCGGGACCGCTTCCTGCTCGTGGATTCGGCGGAGTACGCCGAGCGGCTCCCGAGCCGGCCCGAACCGGCCAAGGACCCGTCGGTCACGGCCGCGACCCGGATGCTGCTGCTGTTCACCTCCGGGACCACCGGCGCGTCGAAGGCCGCGATCTGCTCCCAGGGGCGCCTCGTCGGGCTGGCGTACCAGAACACCGCGAAGTACCGCATCGGCCGCGACGACGTCTGCTACTGCTGCATGCCGCTGTTCCACGGCAACGCGCTGATGGCCCTCTGGGCGCCCGCCCTGCTCGCGGGGGCGTGCGTCGTGCTCACGCCGAAGTTCACCGCGTCGGGCTTCCTGGACGACGTTCGCCATTACGGCGCAACGTACTTCACCTACGTCGGCAAGGCGCTCGGCTACATCCTCGGCCAGCCGGAACGGCCGGACGACGCCGACAACACGCTGACGCACGGCTTCGGCACCGAGGCGTCGCCGGAGGACCAGGCCGAGTTCAAGCGCCGCTTCGCGGCGACGCTGTACGAGGGCTACGGGTCCAGCGAAGGCGCCGGGATGATCAACCAGGCCCCGGACGGGCCGCCCGCGGCGCTCGGGGTGCCCGCGCACGCGGGCGTCCGCGTCGTCAACCCGGAGACCCGTGAGACGTGCCCGCCCGCGAAGCTGGACGAGCACGGCCGGGTGCTCAACGCCGAGCTCGCCATCGGCGAGATCGTCAACACCGAGGGCGCCGCGAAGTTCGAGGGCTACTACAAGAATCCGGCGGCCAACGCCGAGCGGGTGCGCCACGGCTGGTACTGGACGGGCGACCTCGGCTACGTCGATCCGGCGGGCTACTTCTACTTCGCCGGCCGCTCGGGCGACTGGATCCGGGTGGACGGCGAGAACATCTCCGCGCTGCTGACCGAGCGGATCCTGCGCCGCCACCCCGATGTCGTCGCCGCCGGCGTCTTCGCGGTGCCGGACCCGCGCTCGGGGGACCAGGTGATGGCGGCCGTCGAGATCTCCGAGCGGATGAGCTTCGAGGGCCTCGGCCTGCCGGATTTCCTCGCGGCGCAGGAAGATCTGGGCGCCAAGGGCGCGCCGCGCTACATCCGCGTGTCGCACCAGCTGCCCACGACCGGCTCGAACAAGCTCCGCAAGAAGGAGATGCAGGCGGACGGCTGGCGGACCACCGACGACGTGTACTGGTGGGCCGGTCGCGGTGAGCCGTCGTACGAGCCGATGACCGCGGCGGACAAGGAGTCCCTCCGCGAGCAGTTCGCCGCGAACGGCCGGCTGCGCTTCCTGCCCTGACCTTCCGCCGCCGCACCACCGGCCGGGACCGGCCGCACCGAGCCCAGGAACGAGGACTCCCGATGGATTTGCGCGAAACACCCGAGCAGCGCCGGCTCCGGCAGGAGCTGCGCGGCTACTTCGCCGGGCTGCTGCCCGCGGACGAACGCAGACGAGTAGGGGAGGAGGGCGTCGGCGGGGACGGGTTCCGGGAGGTCGTCAAGATGCTCGGCCGCGACGGCTGGCTGGGCATCGGCTGGCCGCGCGAGTACGGCGGCCAGGGCCGGTCCATCGAGGAGCAGTACGTCTTCTTCGACGAGGTGCAGCGCGCCGGGCTACCGTTCCCGTTCGTCACCGTGAACACCGTCGGCCCCACGCTGATGGAGTACGGCACGGAGGAGCAGAAGAAGGCGTACCTGCCCGGAATCCTCAGCGGCGACGTCGTCTTCGCCATCGGCTACACCGAACCCGACGTGGGCACCGACCTCGCCTCGCTCAAGACCCGGGCGGTGCGCGACGGCGACGAGTTCGTGGTCAACGGGCAGAAGATCTTCACCTCGGGCGCGAACACCGCGGACTACGTGTGGCTCGCGGCCCGCACCAACGCGGAAGCGCCCAAGCACAAGGGCATCTCGATCCTGATCGTGCCCACCGGTGCACCGGGCTTCTCCTGGAGCCCGATCCAGGCCGTCGGCGGGATGGTGGTCACCGCCACCTACTACAGCGACATCCGCGTCCCGGCCCGCGACGTCGTCGGCGACGTCGACGGCGGATGGCGGCTGATCACCGCCCAGCTCAACCACGAGCGCGTCGGTCTGGCCGCGCTCGGCGGGCGGATGATCCAGCTCTGGGAGCAGGTGCTGGCCTGGGCGAAGCGCACCGGGGTCGCCGAAAAGCCCTGGGTGCGGCGGGAAATGGCCCGTACCTACGCGAAGCTCGAAGCGATGCGCCTGATGAACTGGAAGATGACCACGGCCGTCGCGGAGGGCACGCTGACCGGCGCGACCGCCGGTGCCGCGAAGACGTACGGAACCGAGACCCACATCGACGTCCAGCGCACGCTGACCCAGGTGCTCGGCGCGGCCGGCCGGATCCGCCCGGATTCGCCGGAGGCCGTGCTCGGCGGGCAGATCGAGCAACTTTCCAGGCAGGGCATCGTCAACACCTTCGGTGGCGGCGTGAACGAGGTGCTGCGCGACATGGTCGCCACCCAGGGCCTCGGCCTGCCCCGGGCGAAGAGGGGCGCATGAGCGACGAGCAGGTGACCCCGGAGGCAGCGTACGAGCAGCGCCTCCAGTCCTACGCGGGGCGCGTCCTCGTGCCGGGCAGGCCGGGCCAGGACCCGGTCAACGTGCCGATGATCCGCCACTGGGTCGAGGCGATGGGCGACGCCAACCCGGTCTACCTCTCGGCCGAGGCCGCGCGGGCCACGGGCCGCGACGGCGTCGTCGCACCGGCCTCGATGGTGCAGGCGTGGACCATGCGGGGCTACGCCGCCACCACGGCGCCGGAGGCGAGCGATCCGACGCCCTTCGACGAACTCGTCGCCCTGCTCGCGGAGGGCGGCTACACCTCGGTGGTGGCCACCGACTCCGAGTTCGAGTTCCACCGCGAGCTGGTGCCCGGCGACGAGATCAGCACCGAGGAGGTCGTGGAGTCGATCTCCCCGGAGAAGCGCACCGGGCTCGGCGCGGGGCGGTTCGTCACCACGGTGCGCACCTACCGAGACGCGAGCGGAACCGCGGTGGCGACCCAGAAGTGGCGCACCCTGAGGTTCCGGCCCGCGGCGAAGAAGGCGCTGCGGCCCCGGCCCGCCGTGAACCAGGACAACGAGTTCTGGTTCGCCGCGGCGAAGGAGCAGCGGCTGGTCGTCCAGCGGTGCCGATCCTGCGAGACGCTGCGCCACCCGCCCGGCCCGTGCTGCCCGCACTGCCAGTCCTTCGACTGGGACACCGTGCCGGCATCCGGGCGCGGCACCGTCTACAGCTACGTGGTCGCGCACCACCCGCCGCACCCGGCGTTCGAGTACCCGCTGCTGATCGCGGTCGTCGAACTCGCGGAGGGCACCCGGCTGATCACCAACCTGGTGGGCGTGGCCCCGGACGACGTCGCCATCGGCATGCCGGTCCGGCTCGACTGGCTCGAAGCGGACCCGGAGCTGACGCTGCCCGTGTTCCGCCCCGCGACCGACCGGCCCTGACCTGCCGGAGAAGGAGAACCACGAATGGACTTCCACCTCAGCGACGAGCTGGTCGCGGTGCAGGACCTGGCCCGCAGCATCTTCGCCGACCGGGCCACCACCGACCGGATCCGGGAGGTGGAGGCGTCGGAGACGCGCGTCGACGAGCGCCTCTGGGCGGACCTGGCCGGGGCCGGGCTGGTGGGCATCGCGCTGCCCGAGGAGCACGGCGGAGCGGGCCTCGGCCTCGCCGGCCTGTGCGTGCTGCTGGAGGAACAGGGCCGGTTCGTCGCGCCCGTTCCACTGTGGACGGCGGGCGTGGCGGCGCTGGCGGTCGCCACCCACGGCGACGAGGAGCAGCGCGGCCGGATCCTGCCGTCGGCGGCCGACGGGAGCCTGCGGCTGGCCCTGGCGCTGGAGGAGTTCGCCCCCGCCGAGCCCGGCGCGCCGGCCTGCACCGCGACCGTCGACGGAAATGCCTGGCGGCTAACGGGAACCAAGGCGGTCGTGCCGTCCCCGCAGGGCGCCGACGCGATGCTCGTGTCCGCGACCACGGACCGGGGAGCGGGGCTGTTCCTGGTGCAGGCGGACGCCGAAGGCGTGCGGTGGGAACAGGCCGAGACCACGACCCGGGACCTCAGCGGGCACCTCCACCTCGACCGGGCCGTCGGGCACGCGGTCGGCGATCCGGGCGGCGACACGCTCCGCCAGACCCTTCGCCACGCCACCGCCGCCCTCGCGGCGATCCAGGCCGGGGTCGCGCAAGGAGCCCTGGCGCTCGCCGCCGGCTACCTCGGCGAGCGGCACCAGTTCGGCCGCCCCCTGGCCACCTTCCAGGCGGTCCAGCACCAGCTGGCCGACTGCTACATCGACATCGAGGCCATGCGGGTGACGCTGTGGCAGGCGATCACCTCGCTCGCCGACGAGGCGCCCGACGCCGGCGCCGCCGTGCTGGTGGCCAAGTGGTGGGCGGACCAAAGCGGGCTGGACGTCGTGCACCGCGCCCAGCACGTGCACGGCGGCATCGGCGTCGACGTCGACTACCCGGCCCACCGGTTCTTCCTGTGGGGCAAGCAGATCTCCGGCACGTTCGGCGGAGCCGAGGCGGCCCTCGCCGACCTGGGCGAGCACCTGGCTGTCGAGGAGGTGGCCTCGTGACGATCCCGCCGACGCGTACCTTCGACGCGGTGCGCGTCGGGGAAGTCCTCCCGGAGCTGGAGATCCCGCTGACCCGCACCCTCGTCGTGGCGACCGCCATCGCGAGCCGGGACTTCCAGGACGTGCACCACGATCCGGGGCTGGCGGCCGAGCGCGGCTCCCAGGACGTGTTCATGAACATCCTCACGACCAACGGCCTGGTGGACCGGTTCGTCACCTCCTGGGCCGGCCCGGCCGCGGTGGTCAAGGCCATCCGGATCCGGCTCGGGGCGCCCAACTACCCGGGCGACACGATGGTCCTCAGCGGCGCGGTGACCGGCAAGGACGAGCCGCACCGGCGCGTCCAGGTCTCGGTCCGGGGCGAGAACGGCCTCGGCGCGCACATCACCGGCTCGGTCGACGTCCAGCTTCCCGGTACCCGGAAGGAATCCGAATGAGCGCGCTGTCCCGTTCGGCCGCGATCGTCGGCATCGGCGCGACGGAGTTCTCCAAGAAGTCCGGCCGCAGCGAACTGCAGCTGGCCACCGAAGCGGTGCTCGCCGCCGTGGCCGATGCCGGGCTGACGCCCGCCGACGTCGACGGCATGGTGACCTACACCGCGGAGTCGAGCTCCGACATCCACGTCGCCCGCAACGCGGGCATCGGCGATCTCACCTTCTTCTCCCGCGTCGGCTACGGCGGCGGGGCGGTGTGCGGCACGGTCGCGCACGCCGCGGCCGCCATCGCCACCGGCCTGGCGTCGGTCGTGGTCTGCTGGCGGGCTTTCAACGAGCGGTCGGGGGAGCGCTACGGGCTGGGCCAGGCCGACCGCGCGATGGACACCAGCGCCGACCGGGCCGCGTACTCGTGGATGACGCCGTACGGCCTGAACACCCCCGCCCAGTGGGTGGCCATGTTCGCGCGCCGCTACCAGCACGAATACGGCGCCACCTCGGAGGATTTCGGGCGGGTCGCCGTGCTGGACCGCAAGCACGCCGCCACCAACCCCAACGCCTGGTTCTACGGGCGCCCGATCACCCTGGCCGATCACCAGGCGTCGCGGTGGATCGCCGAGCCGCTGCACCTGCTGGACTGCTGCCAGGAAACGGACGGGGGTCAGGCGCTGGTGCTGGTCTCCGCGGAGCGCGCCTGGGACCTGCCGCACGCCCCGGTCCACGTGCTCGCCGCGGCGCAGGGTTCCGGCGCCGACCAGCACATGATGACGAGCTACTACCGGCCGTCGATCTCGGGAATCCCGGAGCTGGGACTGGTCGGCGACCAGCTGTGGTCGCAGAGCGGGCTGCGCCCCGACGACGTGCAGGCCGCGATCCTCTACGACCACTTCACCCCGCTGGTGCTCCCGCAGCTGGAGGAGCTCGGCTTCTGCGCCAGGGGCGAGGCGAAGGACTTCATCCGGGACGGTCACCTCGAACTGGACGGCAGGCTGCCCACCAACACCCACGGCGGCCAGCTCGGCGAGGCGTACCTGCACGGGATGAACGGCATCGCCGAGGCCGTCCGGCTGGTCCGGGGCACCTCGGTCAACCAACCGGAGGGAGTGCGGAACGTGGTGGTCACGGCGGGAACCGGGGTGCCGACCAGCGGCCTGGTCGTGGGAGCGGCGCGATGACAGCGGAAACGGCCCGCCCGGCGGGCGAATGGCGCGGCGTCGAGCTCGGCAGCCGCGTGGTCGACTACACCGAGCGGGACGCGATCCTCTACGCGCTGGCGGTCGGCGCCGCCGCAGCGGACCTGGACCTGGTCTTCGAGGAGCGGCTGCGCGTCCTGCCGACCTTCGCGCTGACGCTCGCGCAGTGGGCTCCCGACGCACTGGGCACCCGGGGCGCTTTCGACACCCGCACCGCCGTGCACGGCTCACAGCGGCTCGAAGTGCTCGCCCCGCTACCTCGCTCGGGTTCCCTGGCGATGACCGCGTCCGTGGCGCAGGTGTGGGACAAGGGCTCGGCGGCGATCTTCGAGGTGGCGGTGGAGAGCGACTACTTCGTCGCCACCTGGGCGCTGTTCGCCCCCGGCTGCGGCGGGTTCGGCGGCGAGCGCGGCCCGTCGAGCCCGAAGCGGCCGGAAGCCGCGGCCGACCACCGGCTCGACGTCGCCACCGCGCCGAACCAGGCGGCGCTGTACCGGTTGCTGGGGGATCGCCACCACATGCACATCGATCCCGAAGCCGCCGAGGCGGCCGGGCAGCCGCGGCCGTTCCTGCACGGCCTGTGCACCCTGGCGGGCACGACCCTGTCCGTGGCGCGGCGTTACGGCGCCCATCCGGCCGACCTGCGCCGGTTGGAGGGTCGCTTCGCCGCTCCTGTCTTCCCCGGCGACCGGCTCTCGGTCGAGTGCTGGGGAGCCGACGCGAGCGCGGTCGCCTTCGGCGCCGCGGTCGCGGAGCGCGCCGTGCTGACCGGTGGGACGGTCTCGTTCGGCTAGCGCCGGCGCCTGCCGACCGGGGGCGTCCGGTCGGCAGGCGCATCGGAGGTGGCCGGCGGTCAGCCGACGATGGCCGTCACGCGGATCTCGACGCGCATCCCCGGGGCGCCGAGGGCCGGAACGCCGAGCTCGGTCCAGATGGGCGCGCGGTCGCCCATGCGCTCGCGGAACTGCGCCACCATGACGCGGTTGTGGACATCTCCGATGAACTCGGCGGATTCGGGGACGTGGTAGGAGTTCACGGCGATGACGTCGCGCCACGTGGCGCCGGCCGTGGCGAGGGTTCGCTCGACGTTCTCGAAGGCCTGCACGATCTCGTCTTCGAGGGACTCGGGGAAGTTCCAGTCGTCGTCCCATCCTCCTTGGCCCGAGGTCTCGACGCGGTCGCCGATGCGAACTGCCTGGTTGTAGTGCATGTCGGTCAGCTGCCTCGCGCCGTACCCGGGCGTGGCGAAGAACTCCGGCTTGCTCATGGCGACCCTTCCTAGATCACTTCACGCGTGAAGTGAACGTAGCACGGTTTCACTTCATGCGTGAAGTCATGGCCGCTGGGTAGGGTTCCGCCATGGCCACCACCGCAACCCCAGGCGGGCACGCCCCGGACGAGACGCCGTGGCTGAACCCGGATGAGAAGGAGGCCTGGACCGGGCTGGTCTCGCTGATCCTGCTGCTGCCGGGACGGCTGGAGTCGCCGCTGCAGCAGGAGGCCGGCCTGACCCTCTTCGAGTACCTGGCCCTCAGCCACATCTCGGAGGCCCCGGAGCGCCGTCTGCGGATGAGCGAGCTGGCCTACCTGGCCAACGGGTCCCTCTCGCGCCTGTCCAACGTCGTCAAGCGGTTCGAGCAGCGGGGCTGGGTGGAGCGTTCGCCCGATCCCGACGACGGCCGGTACACCGTCGCCGCCCTCACCGACGCCGGCTACGAGGTGGTCGTCGCCGCAGCACCCACGCACGTGCGCGCGGTGCGGCGGCTCGTCCTCGACCCGCTCACCGCCACCGATCAGCAGGCGCTGGCCGGCATCGCGGCCAAGCTGCGGGTGCGACCGGCCGACCTGGCCTGAAGGTCGTCCCGCAATCGCGGGTTCGGTCGACCGGAAGATTCCTCGGGGGAGTCAGTGGACGCCGCCGTCGAGGCGGAGGATTGCTCCGGTGCAGAAGGAAGACGCGGCACTGGCGAAGTAGAGAGCTGCTCCCACGACCTCGTCGGGCTCGCCTCCGCGGCCCAGCGCGATCGAGGTTCTGGCCCGTTCGGCGAAGGCGTCGAGGTCCCAGGCGTGGGAGATGTCGGTGAGGAACGGCCCGGCTTGGATGGCGTTGACCCGGACCTTGGGGCCGAAGGCGCGGGCGAAGCCTTCGGTGAGGGTGTTCAGGCCGGCTTTCGCCGCGGCGTAGGGGAGTTCGATCGGTGCCGGTCGGATCGCGGCTATCGACGAGATGTTGATGACCGCGCCGCCGTCGCCCTCGGCCATCCGGGTGCCGATCAGTGCGGTGAGCCGGAACGGGCCCTTGAGGTTGACGGCGAGCACCTTGTCCCACAGGGCTTCGCCGACCTGGTCGAGGCTGGGGTAGAGCGGCGAGAGGCCGGCGTTGTTGACCAGCACGTCGACTCGGCCGAACTCGGCGTAGGCGCGTTCGACCAGGGCATCGCACTGGTCCCAGTGGCTGACGTTGCAGGCCACGGGGAGCGCGCGGACGCCGTGCTCCTCCTCGATCTCCCGTGCCGTGCTTTCGCAGGCTTCCAGCTTGCGGCTGGCGATGATCACGTCCGCCCCCTTGGCCGCGAAGGCGTGGGCCATCGCGCGGCCCATGCCTCGGCTGCCACCGGTGACGAGGGCGATCTTGCCGGTCAGGTCGAAGGTCGTGTCGGTCATGGGATCGCGCTCCAACCGGGGTTCATATCAGCGATCGGGCTTGGGTGAGCAGGCCGATGGCGTGCGCGTGCAGGCGGTCGCCGATGCCGGCCGGTGCCTTGCCCGCGCAGGCGCGGGCGTGGGTTCCTTCCAGGACGATGCCGAGCTTGAAGCAGGCCAGGACGCGGTACCAGGTGATGGCGGCTAGGTCGCGGCTGGTGTGCTCGGCGTAGCAGGCGATGAGTTCGGCGCGGCTGGGCAGGCCCCCCGCGTCCGCGATCGCGGAGGGTCGGATCAGGCCGCCGTCGGTTTCCGGCCAGGTGGCCAGCAGCCACCCGAGGTCGAGCAGCGGGTCGCCGACCGTCACCATCTCCCAGTCGACGATCGCCGCCACCTCCGGTCCCGCGTGCGAATACATGATGTTGGCCAGGTGGTAGTCGCCGTGCATGAGACCGGGGCGCCAGGTCGACGGGCGGTTGCGGTCCAGCCAGTCGGCGACTTCTGCGACGCCCGGGAGGTTCGGGCCGGGGTAGCCGTCGAACGCCGCGTAGGAGTCGAGCTCGCCCAGCCAACGGCCGACCTGGCGGTCGAGGAACCCGGTGGGGTTCCCGACGTCGCCCAGGCCGACCGCGACGTGGTCGACTTCGCCGAGCTCGGCGATGGCCCTGGCGGCACCCAGTCCCATCTCGTGCCGGATGGCCGCATCGGCGGCGTGGCGGGGCGGCAGCGACACCGTTGCGTTGAAACCGTCCACGTGCTCCATCAGGTAGAACACCGCTCCGCCGAGGACTTCCGGGTCGGGGCAGCCGGCGACGATCGCAGGGGCGCGGACCGGTGTCGGTGCGAGCGCCGCGAGCACCCTCATCTCGCGGATCAGCGCGTCGTTGCTGCGCTTGCGCAGATGTCGCGGCGGGCGGCGCAGCACGTACACCTGGTCGCCTCTGCACAGCCGCAGCATGACGTTCTGCGTGCCGCCGGTCAGTTCCGTGATTTCGGTGAAGTCGCCCGGCGGCAGGCCCTGGTCGTCCATCCACCGTGCGAGCGCGGTGAAATCGACCAGCGCGGGATCCACTGTGGATGGTCGGGATGCGCTCACGCCGGGAGCCGTCCGTGCCGCTTGAGCACGTCGGCGTACTTCTGGCGGGCTTGGTCGCGCAACTTCGGCTCGTGGCGGGTCGGGAACAGGTCGTCGGACGGCTCGTAGTCGTGCAGCACCTGCCGGGCCAGGGTGGCCTTGTGGACCTCGGTCGGGCCGTCGGCGAGCCCCATGTGGAAGGACTGGGTGACGTACCCGGCGAACGGCATCTCGTTGGAGACGCCGAGCGAGCCGTGGACCTGCAGCGCGCGGGAGGCCACATCGCGCAAGACGCGCGGCATCATCGCCTTGACCGCGGAGATGTCGGCGCGCACCTTGCGGTAGTCCTGGTACTTGTCGATGCGCCACGCGGTGCGCAGCACCAGGAGCCGGTAGGTCTCCAGGTCCAGCCAGGAATCCGCGATCATCTCCTGCACCATCTGCTTGCGTGCGAGCTGCTCGCCCTGGGTGGTGCGGGAGAGCGCTCGCTCGGCCATCATGTCGAGGCTCCGCCTGATCAGCCCGACGGTGCGCATGGCGTGGTGGATGCGCCCACCGCCGAGGCGGGTCTGCGCCACCATGAACGCCTCGCCGCGCGGGCCGAGCAGTGCGTCGGCCGGAACGCGGACGTTGCGGTAGCGGATGTAGGCGTGCGAGCCCGCACCTTCGGGGTCACCGCCGAGCCCGACGTTGCGGATGATCTCCACGCCCGGAGCGTCGGTCGGGACGATCAGCATCGACTGCTGCCGGTAGGGCGGGTTGTCCGGGTCGGTGACCGCCATGACGATGAGGAACGCCGCGTAGCGGGCGTTGGAGGAGAACCACTTCTCCCCGTTGATCACCCATTCTCCCCCACTCTCGGCTTC
This sequence comes from Saccharopolyspora sp. NPDC050642, assembly GCF_040654735.1. Lineage (NCBI taxonomy): Bacteria > Bacillati > Actinomycetota > Actinomycetes > Pseudonocardiales > Pseudonocardiaceae > Saccharopolyspora > Saccharopolyspora sp. NPDC050642. The sequence continues at coordinate 22,673 of NZ_JBFAIN010000013.1, forward strand.
GCTCGAGCGGGAGGTGCCCCCTCCATCGCGAACCGCGCTGGTGGTGAACACCTTCGGGTCGGCGCCACCTTGCGGCTCGGTCATCGAGAACGCCGAGACGATCTCGTTGGCGAGCAGCGGCTGCAGCCAGCGCTCCTTCTGCGCCGGCGTGCCGAAGTGGGCGAGGATCTCGCTGTTGCCGCTGTCGGGGGCTTGGGCGCCGAAGACGATCGGGGCGCAGCGCGCCCGGCCGAGGATCTCGTTCATCAGGGCGAGCTTGACCTGCCCGTACCCGGGTCCGCCCAGGTCCGGGCCGAGGTGGCAGGCCCACAGGCCGCGTTCGCGGACCGTTTCCTGCAACGGCGGGATCAGCTCCGCGCGGATCGGGTCGTCGAGGTCGTAGGGGTGGTCGATGATGTGGTCGAGCGGTTCGATCTCCTCGCGGACGAACTCCTCGATCCAGTCGAGTTCCCGCTGGAACTCGGGGTCGGTCTCGAATTCCCAGGCCACGGCGGTCTCCTCCGGTGCGGGTTTCGGTGCCGGGCGCCAACGTAATGCGACTGCCTTAGATGCACAAGCACTTGATTTTCCGTTGCGGGCGAGGCAGATTCGAGCCATCTCACGGAATGTTCGAGCCGGCGAGGGTGGGGACGTGGAAACGATGAGGAACCACGAGGACATCCGCGCAGAGCTGACCGCTCCGGGCGCGCCTTTCGAGACCGTCGAGGTCGACATCCGCGGTGTGCGAGTGCGTGCCTGGCGGAACGCGCCTGCCAGCTTGCGGGCCATGGTCGAGAGCTCCCGGGCCTTCGCCGAGCGGGATTTCCTCGTCCACGGCGATGAGCGGGTCACCTACCGCGAGCACTTCCAGCAGGTGGCCGGGTTGGCGGGGCAGCTCGTCGACGAGCACGGCATCCGGAAGGGCGACCGGGTCGCCATCGCCATGCGCAACTTCCCCGAATGGCCGGTCGCCTTCTTCGCCGCCGCGTGCGCTGGTGCTGTCGTGGTGCCGTTGAACGCTTGGTGGTCGGCGAGCGAGCTGGAGTTCGGGCTGCGCGACTCCGGGGCGAAGGTGCTGATCGCGGACCAGGAACGGATGGACCGGCTGCGGGACGTGCTACCGGGCCTAGGGATCGCCGCGATCGTGGCGCGGCCGGCCGGGCCGCTGCCCGCCGGCAGCCGCGACATCCGCGATGTGCCCGCCGCCGCGGAGCTTCCCGATGTCGACCTCGACCCCGAGGACGACGCCACGATCTTCTACACGTCCGGGACCACCGGCACTCCCAAAGGCGCGTTCGGCACGCACCGCAACATCTGCGGCAACGTGACCAGCGTGGGATACGCGGCGGCCCGGGCCCTGCTCCGGCAGGGCGGGTCGCTCGCCGATCTGGCCGCGGCGCAGGCGGTGCCGGCGACGGCACTGGTGGCAGTTCCGTTCTTCCACGGCACCGGCTGCCACTCGGTGCTGCTCGGTGCCTTCCACCGAGGCGCCACCCTGGTCCTGATGCACAAGTGGGACGCCGGCACCGCGCTCGAACTCATCGAGCGCGAGCGCGTCACGCAATTCACCGGCGTGCCGGCGATGCTCGCGCAACTCTATGCGCACCCCGAGTTCGCGCGGCGCGACCTGACCAGCCTTACCGCGGTCGGAACCGGCGGAGCGGCTGCGCCACCGGCGCTCGTGCAGCGCTCCACCGAGCTCCTGCCCGGCGCGGCGCCGGCCAACGGCTACGGCCTCACCGAGACGTCCTCGATGACCACGGCCAACCGCGGACTCGATTACCTGACCAAGCCGGACAGCATCGGGCTCGCGGTCGCGATCTGCGACGTCGAGGTGGTGGACCCGGTCACCGAGCAGCGGTTGCCCGCGGACGAGATCGGCGAGCTGCGGATCAAGGGCGCGAACGTGGTCAAGGGCTACTGGAACCGGCCGGACGCCACGGCCGACGCGATCACCGACGGCTGGCTGCGCTCCGGCGACCTCGCCCGGATCGACGAAGAGGGGTTCGTCTACATCGTCGACCGGGCCAAGGACATGCTGATCCGCGGCGGGGAGAACGTCTACTGCGCCGAGGTCGAGGCCGCAATCCACGAGCATCCCGCAGTGGCCGACTGCGCCGTGATCGGCATCCCGGACGACATCCTGGGCGAAGAGGTGGGGGTGCTGGTCCAGGTCCTCGACGGGACCACCCTGACCGCCGAGGCACTGCGCGCGTTCCTGGACGGGCGGATAGCGCGGTTCAAGATCCCCGCGCACGTTTGGGTGCAGGAGGACGAGCTGCCGCGCAACGCTTCCGGGAAGATCCTCAAGCGGCAGATCCGCACCGAGCTGATCCGCGCGGTCACGGCCGGCGAATCGCGGCACGGATAGGTTCTCGCCATGACCCACACCTCGACACGCGATGCCGAACCCGCGGCGGACGCGCGTTCGGCACTGACCCGAGCGGCCACCCGGCTCTTCGCCGAACGCGGGATCTACGCGGTGTCGCTGCGGGAGATCACCCGCGCCGCCGGGCAGCGCAACACCACTGCGCTGCAGTACCACTTCACCAACCGGGAAGGCCTGCTCCGGGAGGTGCTGATCGAGCACGGGCGGGACGTCGGGGCACGCCGCAACACGCTGCTCGACCAGTACGAGCTGACCGGCCGCGACGACCTGCGCGCGCTGGCGTCCGCACTGGTCCTGCCCCTGATCGCGAAGCTGTCGGATCCCGCAGGCGGCCGCGAGTACCTGCAGATCACCGCGGAACTGCTCGGCCGCACCAACCGGATGGTCGAGCCGGGGGAACCTGCCGCGATCGTGCTCGACGACCCCGGGGGCAGCCTGGCCCGCTGGCTCGAACTGGTGGCGCCGATGCTGCCGCCCGAGGCGGTCGGCCCGCCGCTGCACCGTCGGTTCGCGGCCATCCACTTCGCGCACCTCGAACTGAGCCGCCGCGCCAAGGACGACCCGCGCAGCGAACAAACCCTGTTCACCCACTACCTCACCGACCTGGTGGCCGCGGTGCTCGCCGCACCGGTCTCCGACGAGACGAAGCGGGTGCTCGCCACGCGGCAGCGATCCTGACGCCCGCCCGACCGGAAGGACATCGATGTCCCGACTGACCAGATTGAGCCGTTCTGTCGCTGGCAGCGTCGCCCTCGTGACCGGAGCGGCGAGCGGGATGGGGCGGGCGACGGCCCACCTGCTCGCCGACGAGGGCGCCGCCGTCGGCATCGTCGACCGCGACGCCGACGGGCTGGCGGCGGTTGCCGAAGAGATCCGCGGCGCAGGCGCTGAGGTGCACGCCGTGGTCGCGGACGTCGCAGATCCCAGCGCGCCCGCGGCCGCGGTGTCGGAGGTCCGCGAGGCGCTCGGCCCGATCGACGCCCTGGTCAACAACGCCGGGGTCAGCATCCACGCCGGTTTGGCGGATGAGGGCTTCGACGATGCGTGGGCGACCACGCTCGCGATCAACCTGACCGCGTATCCCAGGTTCGTCCGGGCGGCCCTTCCGGACCTGCGCCGCAACAGTGCGGGCCGGGTCGTGAACATCGCCTCCACCGAGGGGCTCGGCGCGACGGCCGGGATCACGGCCTACACCGCTTCCAAGCACGGCGTGATCGGCCTGACGCGGTCGCTCGCCGTGGAGCTGGGGCCCAGTGGAGTCACGGTGAACTGCGTCTGCCCCGGCCCGATCAACACCGGCATGACCGCGCGGATCCAGGACGAGGACAAGGCCGTCTTCGCGCGGCGGCGCACAGCGCTGCGGCGGTACGGAGAGCCGGAGGAGGTCGCCCACGTCACGGTATCCCTGCTGCTGCCCGCGGCCTCGTTCGTCACCGGCGCGGTGCTCGCGGTCGACGGCGGCCTGACCGTCCGCAACGCCTGATCCAGGCGGATTGCAGAGGATCTTCCGCCCGTACCGGCGAATTCCCCGCGGTCGGTTCGCAGTTTCAATTGAAACTGTGATCAAGTCGCAGTTTCAATTGAAACTGCGAACTGGGCGCTCGAAGAGCGGCGAGACGCCGGCTGGGCAAGGCGATTGCCCGCCCGATACGTTCGCTCCATGGAACTCGTACCGCTCGCCTCGTTGCTCGGCGTCGTGGTGGTGGAGTTGGGCATGGTGCTGACCCCCGGGCCCAACATGGTCTACCTGGCATCGCGAGCCATCTCGCAGGGGCGGCGTGCCGGACTCGTGTCGCTCGCCGGGGTCGCCCTCGGATTCGTCGTCTACCTCGTCGCAGCCGCCGCCGGTCTATCCGCCCTCTTCGTGGCCGTACCTGAGGCCTACCACGTGGTGAAGATCCTGGGCGCGGCGTACCTCGCGTGGATGGCCTGGCAGATCCTGCGTCCCGGTGGCGGGTCGCCGTTCGAACCGCGCGAACTGGTCCCGCACTCGGCGGCCCGCCTGTTCGGCATGGGGCTGCTGACGAACCTCTTGAATCCCAAGATCGCGCTCCTGTACGCCGCGCTGATCCCTCAGTTCGTCGATCCCGCGCTGGGCGCGACGTGGTGGCAGTTCCTCCAACTCGGAACCGCGCAGATCGTGGTCGGCGTGACCATCAATGGCCTCATCGTTCTCACCGCCGCTGCGCTCGCCGGGTATCTGGCCCGCCACCCCCGCATGCTCCAGGCACAGCGTTTCGCATCCGGCACCCTGCTGGGCTTCTTCGCCGCCAAGATGGCCATCAGCCGGCCCAGCTGAACCGATCGGCAGGTCGGAATCCGGGCCGAAGGCACCTTCGGATGAGCGTTCCCGAAGAAGGCGGTGCCCACTGAGCCGTGGGCACCGCCTCTGGTTCTCAGAGCGCGTATTTCTGGGTCCTCCGCAGGCATTCGGCGGCCTCGGTGATCACCCGGTCGATCAGCTCCTCGCAGGTCGGCAGGTCGTCCAGGACGCCGACCACCTGACCGGCGGCGAGCACGCCGGCGTTCGTGTCGCCTTCGACGAGGCCGGCCTTGAGCATCATCGGGGTGTTGGCCGCGAGCACCATCTGCGACCAGGAGCGGCCGCTGCCGTGCTTCATCGACCGGCCGTCGGCGGCGAGCCCGCGCCAGGTCATCCCGCTCAGCTTCTTGAACTTCAGGGTCCGCCGGATGGTCGGCCCCAGCCGCTTCAGGATGCTCGTCTCCTGCAGTTCCTCCACGAACCGGGTGCGCAGCATGCGGTGCGGCATGCCGTCGACCTTGTCGGTGACGACGGTCCCGTTGACGTCGTGGGAGAGGTACAGCCGCTTCACAGCATCGGGAACGGCACTGTCCTTGGTGAGCAGGAAGCGGGTGCCCATGCCGATTCCCGCCGCGCCGTAGGACAAAGCCGCCGCGAGGCCGCGGCCGTCGAAGAAGCCGCCCGCCGCGACGACGGGGATGCCGACCGCATCGAGCACGCTCGGCAGGAGCAGCGTGGTGGGCACCGAGCCGGTGTGACCGCCGCCCTCGCCGCCCTGGACCATGACCGCGTCGGCCCCCCACGCCGCCACCTTCTCGGCATGGCGGGGCGCGCCGACCGAAGGCATCACGACGATGCCGTGGTCCTTGAGCTTGGCGATCAGTTCCTTCTTCGGCGCCAGCGCGAATGACGCGACCTTCACCCCGTGCTGGATCAGCAGGTCGACGCGCTGCGGCGCGTCGCCGGCGTCGGCCCGGAGGTTGACGCCGAAGGGCTGGTCGGTGCGGCGCTTGACCGCGATGATCGCCCGCTCCAGCTCTGCCAGGCTCATCGTCGCGCTGGCCAGGATGCCCAGGCCGCCGGCGTTCGCCGTGCCGCCGACCAGGCTCGGCCCGGCCACCCAGCCCATGCCGGTCTGCACGACCGGATGCCGGATGCCGACCAGGTCGTTGAGCGGGGTGCGCAGGAGCTGCTCGGTGCTCATCGGGCGGCCTCCGGCTTGACCTCGCGGTCGCGCAGGTTCTTCGGGTCGATCACCTCGCGGATGAGCGTCAGCTCCGCGTCGGTGGGCGTGCGGGTCTCCGGAACCTCGTCGTCGGCGTGGATCTCGCACCCGCTGGCCGCCCGCACGTCGTCGACGGTCACGCCCGGGTGCACCGAGCGCAGCCGCAACGTGCGGTCGGGGCCGCCCAGGTCGAGGACCGCGAGGTTCGAGACGATGCGGTGGATGTCGTTGTACCGGGCCGCGGCCGGTCCGGCCTGCTCGGCCAGCTTCGGGCCGATGCCGGAGACGATGTCCACCCGTTCCACGAAGACCCGGGGGGCGTGCTTCGGAACCCAGTACGAGGTGCGGTTGTTCGCGGTGTTGCCGGGGGCGCCGCGGGAACCGAGCAGCTGGCGCTTCGGCTGCGCGAAGTCGCCGATCGCCGAGATGTTCTGGTTGCCGTGCCGGTCGATCTGGGTGGCGCCCATCATGACGTGCCGCTTGCCGTAGGCGACCACGTCGAAGACCTTCCGGAACGGGATCCAGCCCTCCACCGCATCGGATCCGGCCCCGAGCGCGGGAACCTCGGCGAGGAAGCGGGATTCGCCGTCGGAGATCACCAGATCGGGATTGCTCGTCAGCTTGGCCAGCCGCACGCCCAGGGTGGGCAGCAGTCCCATCGGGCTGCCGAAGATCTCGCCGTCGTCGGCGAACGCGTCGGCGATGGCCGCCGCGCAGATCTCGGCACGCGTCACGTCGGACATCCTCACGCCTCCTGCTCTTCGTGGAACGCCTTCACGGCGGCCTGGTAGTCGTCCTCGGTGCCGCTCAGGAAGCGCCGTTCGAAGGCTTCCCAGGCCGACGGGTCGGCGGCCGCGGCGGCGTAGGCGCGCTGGAACTTCTCGTCCCGCTCGTAGTCCGGGGTGCACGTGGTGAAGTGGGCCCCGTTGGGCGTTTCGACGACGCCGTCGACCATCATCCGGCTGATCAGCAGGCGCTGGACGGCGGCTTCGCGGGTGAGCTCCGCGGTGTCGACGATGCGCTCGCAGGTCACGAACGCCTTGTCGGCCGCCATGCAGAACAGGTCGTCGAAGTAGGGATCCGGGCCGAGGTAGGTGGCGTTGCCGTGCGGGTCCGCGCGGTTCATGTGCACCAGCGCGGCGTCGAGGTGCAGCGCCGGAACGGCGACGAGTTCCTCGAAGACGCCGTCCGCGGCGGGGTACGGGCTGGTCACGGTGCGCAGGCCGGGGTTGTTCACCATGACGTCGGAGCCGAGCCCGGCGCGCATGGGCAGGAACGGCAGGCGCTGGGCGGCGGCGCGCAGCCCGGCCTGGAACATGCCCTCGTCGAGCTCGACGACCTCGGGGATCGTCCGGTTCTGCCGCGCCTGCTGGAAGTTCGGTTCGAGCGGCACGGAGTCGAGCGAGACGAACGCGTACACCAGCTTGCGGATCCGGCCCGCGCGGGCGAGGAGCCCGACGTCGGCGCCGCCCCAGGAGACCAGGGTGAGGTCGGTCAGGTTCGAGCGCAGGATCGCGCGGACCAGCGCCATCGGCTTGCGCCGCGGGCCCCAGCCGCCGATGCCGATGGTCATGCCGTCTTCGAGCCGGGCGACCACGTCGTCCGCGGTCATGCGCTTGTCGCGGGGCTTGCTCATTCGCTCCTCGCTTTCTCGGTGCCGGCGAACCGGTCCCGGTGCTCGTCCGCCACCCCGGCGAGGTTGAGCTCCATGGTGAAGCCCTGCTCGAACCGGTAGCTGCGGTTGACGTCGACGGGGTCGATGCCGTTGATGGCCTCCTTGGCCATTCGGATGACCCGGGTGTCCTTCGCGGCGATCTCGGCCGCGACGGAGAGGGCCGCCTCGTCGAGGCGGTCGCGCGGGACGACTTCGAGGACGGAGCCGTGCCCGACGAGGTCGGTGGCGGGGATGTTGCGGCCGGTGAAGTAGAGGGTGCGCAGCAGGTGCGGCGGGACGAGGCGGGCGAGGTGGGTCGCGGCGCCGAGGGCACCGCGGTCCACCTCCGGCACCCCGAAGTAGGCGTCTTCGGAGCCGACGATCGTGTCGGCGTTGCCGACCAGGCCGACGCCGCCGCCCAGGCAGAACCCGTTGACGGCGGCGATGACCGGCACGGCGCACTCGTAGACCGCCTTGAACGCGGCGTAGCAGCCCCGGTTCGCGCCGATCAGGGCGTCGAATCCTTCGGTGTGCTGCATTTCCTTGATGTCGACGCCCGCGTTGAAGCCCTTGCCCTCCGCGCGCAGCACGACGACGTGGGTGTTCAGGTCCGCGCCCGCTTCGTCGAGCGCCGCGGCGAGGTCGAACCAGCCCCGAACGGGGAGCGCGTTGACAGGCGGGTAGTCGACCGTGACGACGCGGATGCCGTCGTCACGCAAGTCCGAGGTGATGCCCATGTGCCACCTTCCGGGGCTACTTGACCTATCATTTGCTTGGTACCCTAACATCTGCTTGGTACTCGACCCATCGGAGAGACGCGTGGCGGTTCAGCTGGACATGACGGGACGGGTGGTCCTGGTGACCGGGGGCACCAAGGGCATCGGGCGGGCCATCGCCGCGGCCTTCGTCGCGGCCGGCGCGCAGGTGGTGACGTGCGCGCGGTCCGAAGCGGACGAGCCGGCCGCGGGCACGACGCACCTGCGGTGCGATGTGCGGGACGAGGAGTCGGTCCGGGCGATGATGGCCGACTTGCTCGCGCGGCACGGCCGGATCGACGTGGCGGTGAACAACGCCGGCGGCGCGCCGTACGCCCTGGCGGCGGACGCGTCACCGCGCTTCCACGGCAAGATCATGGACCTCAACTTCTTCGGGCCGCTGCTGGTCGCCCAGGTCGCGAACGCCGCCATGCAGCAGCAGGACGCCGGCGGCTCGATCGTGAACATCTCCTCCGTCAGCGCCCTCCGGCCCTCGCCCGGCACGGCGGCCTACGGCGCGGCGAAGGCCGGGCTGGACTCGCTCACCCGCTCGCTGGCCGTGGAGTGGGCGCCGAAGGTGCGGCTGAACTCCATCAACGTCGGCCTGTGCCGCACCGAGCTGACCGGTGGTCACTACGGCGACGACGGAAGCGTCGAGGCCATCGAGCGCACCATTCCGCTGGGGCGGATGGCGTGGCCGGAGGAGGTCGCCAACGTCGCGCTCTTCCTGGCCTCGGACCTCGCCTCGTACGTCAGCGGCGCCTCGGTCGAATGCCACGGCGGGGGAGAGCCGCCCGCCTTCCTCTTCGCCACCCAGACCCTCTAGCGCACCGTGCGACCGCACCGGTGGCCCGGATCCGGATGACGCAGGATGCCTTCCCGGCGCTTCAGAATCCGTGACCGGGAAGGACGGTTGCCCCGAAATCCGGTGGAAGTACCGAGAATTCCGGGACAGCGGCCCATCACCGGTCGGTCGGGGTGTCCGCGTCCGGTGCCTTGGTGCGGTGTGCCCGGAGGGAACCGGGGTGGGCCTTCGCGGACGGGTCGCGCCGGGTCTTGATCAGGCTCGCCACGGTCACGACCAGCAGCACCGCGACGATCACCCCGAGGCTGAGGGGCGTCGGGATCTCGGGGACGCGCTCGTCGATGTCCACGTGCAACCAGTGCAGGATCAGCTTGACGCCGATGAACGCGAGGATCAGCGACAGTCCCGCCGAGAGGTAGACCAGGCGCTCCAGCAGGCCCTTCACCAGGAAGAACAGCGCGCGCAGGCCGAGGAGGGCGAAGGCGTTGGCGGTGAAGACGATGTAGGGCTCCGCGGTGATGCCGAAGACCGCCGGGATGGAGTCGAGGGCGAACAGCAGGTCGACGCTGCCGATCGCGATCAGCACGATGAACATCGGCGTGACCACCCGCCGCCCGCCGACGCGCGCCACGAGCTTGCCGCCCACGTACTCGTCCGAGACCGGCAGCACCCGGCGGGCCGCCTTGACCACGGCGTTGTCCTCGACATCGGGATTCTCGTCGCGGTGCCGGAACAGCTGCACGGCGGTGTAGATCAGCAGCAGACCGAAGACCAGGAACATGAAGGAGAACAGCGACAGCAGCGCCGCGCCGACCGCGATGAAGATGCCACGCATGATCAACGCCAGCACGATTCCGAAGGTCAGCACCTTGTGCTGGTGCTCCTCGGGGACCGCGAACGTGGTCATGATGATCACGAAGACGAACAGGTTGTCGACCGAGAGGCTCTTCTCGACGATGTAGCCGGCGAAGTACTCGGTGCTGGCCTGGCCGCCGTACTGCATCGCGAACCAGACGCCGAAGACGACCGCCACCAGGACGTAGGCAACCGACCACGCGCTCGCCTCGGCGAAGCCGACCCGGTGCGGGCGCGCGGCCGCCATGATCAGGTCGATCGCCAGCAGCCCGACGATCACCGCGATGGTGAGCACCCAGGTCAGCGTGGATATCTCGAGCACGTTCCCTCCGCTTGGAATCGTCGTGCGACGCCGGCGTGCTGGTGCTGTGCGGGCGGTCGTGGCGGACGGTGGATCCGCCACCTTCGGAACGCGGCGCCGCCGCACACCCGATCCCGGACGGGCGGGATCGCAACGGCCTCGTGCCAGGTGCGTGTCGTTGATCTGTCGCCGGTCAGGGTAATCGGACTCGCCGCGCATCGCCCGCTCGACACGCGCGCCGGACTCGCACCGATCCGACCGTCCACTGTGCAGCGCGGAATCCGATGCGCACGACCTTCGATGACCGTCTCTTGTGGACCGGGAGCTGACGCGGTGCCGAGAAGCCCTGTTGCGGCTCGGACTCCGGGACGATCCGCCGTCCGCTCATGCCCCCGAGGCGTCGTGCAGGCGGCCGGGGCGGCACGCCCAGGCGGTTGCCGCGACCAGTGCGGCGGCGACCAGCAGTGCGGCCGGGACGGAGATCGCGTCCGCCAGGCCGCCGTTGAGCAGGGCGGCGAAGGGGCGCGTGCCGACGAAGGCGGCCATCCAGAGGCTCATCACGCGCCCGCGCAGCGAGTCCGGCACAGCGACCTGGAGAAGCGCCGTCAAGCCGGTGAGTGCCACGGACATCCCCGCCCCGGCGCCGGCGAACGCGCCGACGAGGGCCGCGACGGGCAGCGGCACCGCCAGCGCCGCCGTGGACGCGCCCAGCACGCACAGGCCCGCGGTGACCAGCTGAGGCAGCCGGAACCAGCGCTCCAGCAGGCCCATCAGCACCACTCCGAGCGCGGCTCCGATGCCGAACGCCGACGCGAAGACGCCCACAGCGGCCGTGCCGCCGCCGCGGGCCTCGGCGATGGCAGGCGCCAGGGTGAGCGCCGGGTCGGCGGTCACGGTGATCGCGACGACGCCGAGCAGGATCAGCACCAGCCTGCGGTCCAGTCGCACGTGCCGCACGCCGCGCGCATCGAACCGTCCGCAGCAACACGCTCGACCTGAAAGCCCGAGGAGAGAACATGATTCGGCGGGACGACCGCCGCGAACCGACTTCTCCATCGCCTTCGGCGGTTTCAAGCAGTCGGCGTCGGCCAGGAGGGCGGAACCGAAGGCCTGCCGCCCTTCCTCGAGACGAAGACGGTCGTGCTCGACCGCCGGCCGGCTAGGCGGCGATGTCCATCTCGGGACCGACGTATTCCTCGACGGAGATCGCCTTTCCGTCCTTCGTCGCCACCGCCTGGACGACGTGGACCCGCACGCCCGCGGCTTCCGGCGTCGCCGAGGTCTGCACGAAGAAGCCCTTCTCCGTCAGCGTGTAGCGGGAGTCGTCGAACTCGGGGAGGCCGCCGCGCCCGTGAACGGCGTCGACCGCCTCCTCGACGGTGATCCACCTGTCGTCGTTGCTGTGCCAGACCTCGCATCCCGGCGCGCACAGCTCGTAGAACTCATCGACGTTCGACAGCGCGCGGATCCAGCCCCGGGCGAGTACCTCGTTGGTCGTCTGCGACATGTCGTGGACGCTAGGGGAGATCGGGATTCCCGACTGTCCAAGAAGTTGGACACTCGACCGCGTCAGGCATCGGCTCGCATGTGCTCGTGCGCCCACCGCTCGAAGCCGGTGAGCGGGATGCCGAGGTTCCTGGCGTACTCGGGCCGGCCCGGCTGACCGGCCACGTTGAGCCACTCGTGCGAGGCGCCCATCGCCGGCATTCCGGCGGCGAGTGCCTCCTGCTCGGTCATGTCCGGCGCGGACAGCGGCGTGCCCAGCGCGCGGGAGAGGACCTCGGCGATCTCCGCCATCGACAGGTGGTCGCCGGCCAGTTCCAGCTCGACCTCGTGGAATCGCTCCGGCGCGGCGATGGCCGCGGCGGCCGCCGCGCCGATGTCGTCCACCGCGACCAGGGACAGCCGGGTTTCAGGGTTCAGGACGCTCACCAGTCCGCCCTCGACGCCGCGCGGGAACAGGAATGCCGCGGACGGGAGGAAGTTCTCCATGAAGAAGCCCGGCTTGAGCAGCGTCCAGCGGGAGAAACCGGCCGCGCGGAGGTGGTCCTGGATCGCGCTCTTGGCGCCCAGGACGGGTTCCATCGACGCCCAGCGGCCTTCGGCCCAGCCGGGAGTTCCGGTGTGCTGGCCTGCGCCGGTGACGGACGTGTGCACGAACTGCGGCACTCCGGCGGCCTTCGCGCCTTCGATGAGGTTGACGCCCTGGGCTATCTCCCCGTCGTAGTCGAAGCCTTCCGCGGTGATGCCGGGCATCTGCACGGAGAAGACGGCGCGAACACCATCGGCTGCCCGGGCCGCGGAATCGCGGTCGTGGAGATCGCCGGTGACCAGTTCGGCGCCGAGCGCTTCGACGGCCTTGGCCCGGTCAGTGGCCGGGTCGCGCACCAGGGCGCGGACGGGAACGCCTGCCGCCAGCAGGGCGCGGGCGGTGGCCCCGCCCTGCCTGCCGGTGGCGCCGGTGACCAGGACGGGTGCAGAAGCTGCGGACATGGTGCTCCTCGGCTGCTCGGAACTTAAACGGCGGGGCCCGCCGTTTTCGCTCGGGTACGATACGGCGGGGCCCGCCACTTAGCAAGCACGGAGGTGATGCCATGTCCGAGCACCAGCGCGCGGACGCTCGGCGCAACTACGCGCGCATCCTCGCCGTGGCCGAGGAAGAGGTCGCCGCCCAGGGCGCTGGCGCCTCCCTGGAACAGATCGCCCGCACCGCGGGGGTCGGCTCGGCGACCGTGCGCCGGCACTTCCCGACCCGCCGCGCGCTGCTGGAGGCGGTCTCCCGGGAACGGATCGAGGCCCTGCGCGTCCGGGCCCGGGAACTGACCGGTGAAGGCGACGGTCGCGACGCGCTGCTGGAGTGGCTGGGCGAGGTCGTCGCCTACTGCGTCTCCGCCCGAGGGCTGGCGGCCGCGCTGGCCTACGACGGTGCCGGGACCGACCCGGCGCACGAGAACGCCTGCTCGGCGGCGCTGGAAGAGGCGGCAGGTCCGCTGCTGCGCCGCGCCGTGCAGGACGGCTCGGTGACGTCCGGGGTCTCCGTTGCGGACCTGATCACCCTGATCGTCGGCATCGCCTTGGCCACCGAACACTATCCGGACCCGGCGGCCCAAGCGGACCGGCTGTTCCGGCTCGCCGTGACGGGGCTCAGCCCGCGGTCGTGATCTCGTTGCGGCTCAACAGGATTCGGGAATGAGTCCGGGCCCCCTGCGCGGTGGAGCCGGGGGCCCGGGCGGTCGTCGTCAGGCGGTGGCCGTCGGACGACGACCGCCGCACGTCGCGTGCGTCGGGGATCGTTCGCGATCACTGGACTGCGGCCTCCAGCGTGGCGCGGGCTTGCGGGCCGCCGTTGCAGATGGCGGTCTGGCCGGTGTAGGTGAGTTCGGTCGGGTCGCGGTGGCGCGGAGGGACGCGGCGAAGTGCTGTGCACGCTGGACCACCTCATCGTCACCCGCAGCAGCGTGACAGACAACATAATATCTTGTGCACAATACTGTCTACCGCCGACGGGACGGGCGCGGCCGGTTGTCGATCGTGCACAACGGCGCCGGGGGTCTTCGGCGACGCTGGATATGGGCGCGGCTCCGCGGCGCTCCTAGTGTTCCGGGTCACGTACACCGCAATGGCGAGGTGAATGGTGACTTTCGGATATCTGCCCTGGACCCGGCCTGGCCGGGACGCGACGCGTCCGTGCATGCGCGACGCGCGCCACGAGCACAGCTACGCCGAGGTCGTGCGCCGGGTCGACGCGGTCGCGGATCAGCTCGCGGGTAGGGGGATCGGGGTCGGGGACGTGGTCGCCGTGATGCTGCCCAACCGCATCGAGCTGCTCCTGGTGCTCCTGGCCGCCTGGCGGCTCGGCGCGGCCGCGACCCCGCTCAACCCCGCCTTCACCGCGAACGAGGCCGAGTTCCAGCTGACCGATTCGGGTGCGAAGCTCGTCGTCAACGCCGGGCCGGACTCCCCATCGGGCGGGCTGCCGTCGATCGCGGTGGACGACCTCGCCCGGCCGGGCACCGAGGTCGAGCCCCCGCAGCACGATCCGCGGGGCGAGGACCTCGCGCTGCTCGTCTACACCAGCGGCTCCACCGGGCGGCCCAAGGGCGTGATGCTGACGCACGCGAACCTGCACGCGATGGCGTCGATGATGGTCGACCACTTCGGACTGACCGACGCCGACCACTGCCTGCTGGTGCTGCCGCTGTTCCACGTCAACGCGATCTGCGTGAGCTTCCTCGCCAGCATGCTGGCCGGCGGGCAGCTCACCGTGCTCGAACGGTTCGGCCCGGAGCCGTTCCTGGCTGCCGTCGAGCACCACCGGCCCACCTACTTCGCCGCCGTGCCAACGATTTACGCGCGGCTGGCGGAGCTGCCGGAGTCCGTGCACGTCGACACGAGCTCGCTGCGCTTCGCCGTCTGCGGCGCCGCGCCGGTGTCGCAGGAGCTGCTCGAACGCACCGAGCAGCGGTTCGGCCTCGTGCTGGTCGAGGGCTACGGGCTGACCGAGGGGACGTGCGCGTCGACGTGCAACCCGGTCGACGGCGTGCGGAAGCCGGGCACGGTCGGCCCGGCGCTGCCCGGTCAGCGGATCGCGGTGCTCGGCCCCGACGGCGAGCCGCTGCCCACCGGAGAGGTGGGCGAGGTCGTCATCTCCGGCCCGAACGTCATGGACGGCTACCTGAACCGCCCCGAGGACACCGCGGCGACGCTCGTCGGCGGCTGGCTGCGCACCGGCGACGTCGGGCGGATCGACGAGGACGGCTACCTCACCTTGGTCGACCGGATCAAGGACATGATCATCCGCGGCGGGGAGAACCTGTACCCCAAGGAGATCGAAGCGGTCCTGCACGGGCACCCGGACGTCCTCGAAGCGGCCGTCGTCGGGGCGCCGCACCCCGTCTACGGCGAGGTGCCGGTGGCGTGGGTCGTCGCCTACCCGGGCACGTCCCCGACCGCCGAGGACCTCTTCGAACGCTGCCGGCGAGACCTCACCAAGGTCAAGCACCCGGTGGAGATCCACCTGGTCGACGAGCTGCCGAAGAACCCGGTCGGCAAGGTCGACAAGCCGCGCCTCCGCGAGCTGGCCATGCGCGCGTAGGCGATTCCCAGTCGGCATTCCCCGCCCGAACGCGGTTTCCGGGCGCGATCCGTCGTGCCCGGACGAGTTCGCTTGAGAGGTGAGAACAATGGGGTTCAAGACAGGCGATTTCCCGCCCGTGGACCTGGAGACCTTCCTGGACAAGCCCCTCCGGGAGCGGTTGAAGGCGCTGGCCCTGCACTGGGTGCAGTTCGGCTTCGGGTCGCCGAAGATGATCCCGGCGACCTACGTGGTCAAGCTGGTCTTCCTGCATGTCCTGGCCGGCACGGCGGTGGCGACCTGGACCTCCGGGGTCGGGCCGTTCTGGGACGTGGGGAACTGGTGGAACGAGCCGATCGTCTACCAGAAGCTGGTGCTGTGGACGGTGTTCCTCGAAGCGCTCGGAGTCGCCGGGTCCTGGGGCCCGATCGCCGGCAAGTTCAAGCCGATGACCGGCGGCGCGCTCTTCTGGGCGAGACCGGGCACGATCCGGCTGCGCCCGTGGCGGCGGGTGCCGTTCACCGGTGGTGACCGCCGGACGGCGTTCGACGTCGCCCTGTACCTGGCGTTCCTCGCGAGCGTGCTGGCGGCCGTCGTGCTGCCCGGAGCGCCGAGCGCGTCGTTGAGCGCGGTGCTCCCGGACAACACCTCCGGCCTGGTCGCCCCGGCGCTGCTGATCGCGCCGATCGTGCTCTACGTGCTGAATGGGTTGCGGGACAAGACGATTTTCCTGGCCGCGCGGGGCGAGCAGTACCTGCCGGCCCTGGTGTTCTTCGCCGCGCTGCCGTTCACCGACCTGATCATCGCGGCGAAGCTGCTGATCTGCGCGGTGTGGATCGGCGCGGGCGTGTCGAAGTTCGGCCTGCACTTCACCAACGTCGTGCCGCCGATGGTGTCCAACAGCCCGTGCGTGCCGGCCAAGTGGGTCAAGCGCGCGCACTACCGCGACTTCCCGCGGGACATCCGGCCCTCGGGCCTCGCGACGTTCATGGCGCACGTCGGCGGCACCACCGTGGAGGTCATCACGCCGCTGGTGCTGCTGCTGTCCACGAACTACTGGCTCACGCTCGCCGGGGTGGCGCTGATGGTGGTGTTCCACCTGTTCATCACCTCGACGTTCCCGCTGGCCGTGCCGCTGGAGTGGAACATCCTCTTCGGCTACCTCGCTATCTTCCTGTTCCTCGGCTTCCCGTCCTGGGACGGTTACGGCGTCGGCGACATGTCCTCGCCGTGGCTGACCGCCGCGATCGTCGCCGCCCTGGTGTTCTTCCCGGTCCTGGGCAACCTGCGCCCCGACCTGGTCTCGTTCCTGCCGTCGATGCGGCAGTACGCGGGCAACTGGGCCTCGGCGCTGTGGGTGTTCGCGCCGGGCGCGGAGGAGAAGCTCAACTCGCTGCCGCACCGGCCGACGGAGAACCAGGTCGACCAGCTGCGGGCGATGGGCTATCCGCCGGTCGTCGCGGAGATCACGATGCAGCAGACGATCGCCTGGCGGTCGATGCACAGCCAGGGCCGCGGCCTGTTCTCGGTGCTGCTGAAGAACGTGCCCGATCTGGACCGGCGCACGGTGCGCGAGGCCGAGTTCGCCTGCAACTCGCTGATCGGCTTCAACTTCGGCGACGGCCACCTGCACGACGAGGACCTGATCCGCGCGGTGCAGTCCCGCGTCGGGTTCGCCCCCGGCGAATGGCTCGTGGTGTGGGTGGAGTCGCAGGCGATTCACTCGAAGGTCCAGCACTACAAGGTGATCGACGCCGCGCTCGGCGTGATCGAGCGCGGCACCTGGAAGGTCTCCGACGCGGTGGCCGCCCAGCCGTGGCTGCCGGACGGGCCGATCCCGCTGGACGTCGCGTGGACCCGCGAGCCCGGCCCGGCGCTCCGCACGACCGCCTGACCGCAGCCGGGCCGATCGGTCTTCCGGCTGGAAGACTCCGGGGCGGAGGGCGAGACCGGCCCGCCCTCCGCCCGCCCAGGAAGCGCACGACACCGACCCCGGGAGGGAACCCCGATGAGCACCGCGATCGTGATCGGCAGTGGCCCCAACGGGCTCACCGCAGCCGCAGTCCTGGCCAGGGCGGGCGTTGAGGTCACCGTGCTGGAGGCGGCCGACGAGATCGGCGGCGGCACTCGCACCGACGAGGCGATCGTGCCCGGCCTGCTGCACGACCACTGCTCGGCGACCCACCCGATGGCCGTCGGCTCGCACGTCCTGCGCGATCTGGGACTCGACCGCTACGGCCTGCGCTGGCGCCTGCCGGAGATCGACTGCGTGCACCCGCTCGACGATGGCACCGCCGGCGTCCTGCACCGCTCGGTGGCCGAGACGGCCCGCGGACTGGGGCCCGACGGCCGCCGCTGGCGCGCGCTGTTCGAGCGACCGGCCCGCGGCTACGACGCGCTGAGCGAGGACATCCTGCGTCCGCTCCTGCGCCTGCCGCGGCATCCGCTGCGGTTCGCCCGGTTCGGCATCCCGACGCTCCTGCCTGCCACGGCGCTGGCGCGGCTGTTCCGCACCGAGCAGGCGCGAGCGTTGTGGCTCGGCGTGGCCGCGCATGCGTTCCGGCCGCTGGACCTGCCGCTGTCCTCGGCGATCGGGCTCGGCGTCCTGACCGCCGGTCACCGCAACGGCTGGGCGGTCGCCGAGGGAGGTTCGCGCGCCATCTCGGACGCGCTGGCCGCGCTGCTGCGCGACCACGGCGGGAAGATCGAGACCGGGGTCACGGTCCGCTCGGCGGCGCAGCTCCCGCCGTCGGACGTCGTGGTGTGGGACGTCGCGCCGACCACGGTGGCCGACGCGCTGGGCGACCGGCTGCCCGCGCGGATCTCCCGCGCCTACCGCCGGTTCCGGTACGGGCCCGCCGCTTTCAAGGTCGACTTCGCGGTCGCGGGCGGCGTGCCCTGGACCGCCGAGCAGGCCCGGCGGGCCGGTTCGGTGCACGTCTGCGGCACGGCGGCCGAGGTGGCCGCGGCCGAGCGGGCGGTGCACGCCGGGCGGCTGCCCGACCGGCCGTTCGTGCTGACCGGCCAGCAGTACCTCGCCGACCCGACGCGCTCGGTGGGCGATGTGCATCCACTGTGGACGTATGCGCACGTCCCGCACGGCTACACCGGCGACGCGACCGAAGCGATCATCACGCAGATCGAGCGGTTCGCCCCCGGGTTCCGCGACCGGATCGTCGGCACCGCGGTCCGCACCCCGGCCGGATTCGCCCGGGAGAACGCCAATTTCGTCGGCGGCAACATCCTGACGGGTGCGATGGACGTCCGGCAGCTGACCTTCGGTCCCCGCACCACCCTGCAACCCTACGACGTCGGGCTGCCGGGCCACTTCCAGTGCTCGGCGGCGACCCCGCCGGGCCCGGGCGCCCACGGCATGTGCGGCGCGCACGCGGCCGCCCGCGCACTGCGCCACCTCCGCCGCTGACCCTCCGCCCGTCGTTCCCCCGCAATTTCCATTGAAATTGGACCTTCAATTTCAATGGAAATTGCGGGAGGACCGCACCCCGGGGGAGTCGGCCCTGGGGGAGTCAGGGGTGGTCGGGCTGGTGGAGGACGCGTTCTCCCAGGAAGTGGCAGACCTCCAGGGCGAGGGCGACGTCCATCCGGTCGTAGGAGGTCGGCGTGCTGCCCTCGCCGAAGACCTTGTTCATCCGGTACTTCACCGTGTTCCGGTGCAGGTGCATCAGTTCTGCGGTCCGGGCGTAGTTCTCGCCGGTGCGGAAGAAGATGCGCATCGTCTCGCGCAGCGTGGCGGCGTGCTCGTTGGCGACGGCGAGGTGGCCGAGGACGTCGCGCACCCATTGCCGGGTCTCGTCGATGTCCTTGGCGAGCATGGACACGATCGCGACGCCCTGGTCGCCGAACCCGACCGCCGGCGGCGTCCGGTCGTCCGGCGAGGCCAACGCCACCGAGCGGGCGGCCTGGGCCTGCGCGTGCGAGCGCCGGAATCCGGCGGTTCCGCAGCCGGGCAGGCCGAGCGCGATGCGGCAACCGCCCGCCTCCTCGGCGAAACGGCGAACATCGGCCATGTCGATCGCCTCCGCGTTCCTCCCGCGCGGAATCCACGCCCACACCGTGGCGCGATCGATCGCGGTGACGATCGGCGGACCGCACGAGTTCCAGCGGACCGCGAGGGTTCGCGCGCGTTCTCCCAGGGTGCGCAGCTGATCGGTGGAGGAGTCGGGGCTCCAGATGATCGCGGCGATGTGGAACTGCCCCAGCCGGTAGGCCGTTTCGGCTTCGAAGGCCGCCGCGGGCACGGGATCGTCGCTGAGGATCTTGTGCACCAGCGAGGACTGGACGCTGCCGCGCGTGTTGTTCCAGCGCTTGCGCTCCTCCTCGTAGGCGTCGACGACGTACAGCGAGATCCAGTCGATGTACCGGTAGACCACGCGCGAGATGTGGTGCAGCACCAGCAATTGGGTGTCGGCGGAGCAGTCGAGCCGTCGCACCTCGTCGTAGACGCGCTGGATGAGGTAGTCCTGCCCCATGTGGTAGGCGCGCACCAGCGAGTTTCCGGGGATGTCGCGCTGCGCCAGGCGAAGCGCGTACTCCACCGCCGCCGTGGTCGGCTGCAGGTGCTCGATCGGGATGTGGTTGGTGAGCACGTGCACGATCGTCTTGATGTTGGCATCGACGCTGGCCAGCAGCAGCTGCACGAGGTAGCCGTCGGAATCCAGCTTGTCGATGCGGTGCGCGAGCAGATCGCTCATGTCCAGCGCGAGACCGGGCAGCTGGTCGTTGAGCCGCCGCGCGGTCTCGGAAACCAGCGACCTGATCTCCGGATCGGCGTCGCTCGTCATCGCGGACAACGCGCTCGACGCAGGTGGGGACAACGCTGTCACCTCCGGGCCTGCTCTGTGAACTGGTGCACAAGCCTACGGCGCGGCTCCGCGCCGTTCCACGGCTCGCGGGCACAAGATCGGCGGACCGTTTGTGCACGAGTGACAACCGCTGGGGGAGCGCGGCCGGGCTCGCGCGATGGTTTCTCTTTCTCCCGGCATGTGGAGCGGGTACGGCGGCGCGACCGGCTGGGAGGCGGGGGTGGAGCAGGTCGCCCTGTGCTTCTTCGACCCCCACAAGGGCGTGCAGCAGGTGCGCGAGCACGTGCTCCCGCTGCTCCGCGCGCGGGTACAACCAGAACCTGGTTTGATTCCGGCCCGCGCCCGGGAATTGTTCCGGCCGGCGTTCTCCGCAATGCCGCGACGGCGGGCGGCCCGTGGTGATCGCTGGTCACCGGGGCCGCGCCGCCCGACCGACCGCGACCCGCGCGGCAGGGGAATTCCGCTGCGCGGACTATTCGGTGGCCCGCGCGCTTCCGGCGGATTTGCGCGGGTGCGGGGACTGATCGGGCGCTGATCGCGACTTCATGTGCCAGGAATGGCCTGGTCCGGACCTGCTTTGGTCCCTTGGATACCGACCGATTAGCATGTAACTGCTGCAGGCATTCGGAACGCGGTCGTGAACTGCGAGCTTGTTGTGGTCGATGCGGAGCGGCACGAGGAGTGACCCGGGGTAATGGCAACGCGCAGGGGGAGTGGGGCCGCGGGCGGCGGTTCGCAGGTTCGCCGCGACGTGGACAACACGCGGACCCTGCTGCTGAACACCGCCGTGGCGCTGTTCGAGAAGTACGGCTACGACGCGACTTCGGTGCAGCACATCGTCGACGCCGCCGGGCGCACGAAGGGTGCGTTCTACTACTACTTCCAGACCAAGGAAGATCTGCTCCACAGCATCCACGACAAGTTCATCGACTTCCAGCTGGACCGCGCGCGTGCGGTGCTGGCCAGGGACGCGCCGCTCGACGAGCTGCTGGCGCAGATGGTGACCGAAGTGCTGATGGAGCCGCTGGGCATCTACAAGTCCGAGATCTCGATCTTCCTGCAGGAGCAGCGCTTCCTGTCCGAGAAGTCGTTCGGCGAGATCCGGCAGAAGCGCGACGAGTTCGAGAACGCCGTCGTCGACCTGGTGCAGCGGGGCATCGACGCGGGCGTGTTCAAGGACGTGGGCCCCGCGCGGATCACGGCGTTCGGCATCATCGGCATGTGCGCCTGGAGCTACACGTGGCTCGAAGTGGGCGGCGAGGGCCGGCTCACGCCGCGGCAGATCGGCGAGCAGTTCGGGCGCATGGTGGTCGACGGCCTGCGCGCGTGATGGTCTAGTGCCGCGCGGCCCGGATCGGGCCGCGTTCGGCGTTTTCCCGCCGTCGGCGGAATTCTGACGGCGTCGGGGTGAAGCGCGCCTGTCGGCGCAGCGCGGTCCGGTGTCCGCTCGCGGCAATGCGCGGAGGAGGATCTCCGGCTTCGGATTCCCGTTTCGAAAAGCATTCCGGTCGCTGTTCGGTCAATTGACAAACCAAACTGGTCGGTATCAATGTTCGGCCATGTCTAATTCCAGCGTCGAGCACGCCATTTCCGAGATCGCAGCCGGCCGGATGATCGTCGTGGTCGATGACGAGGATCGCGAGAACGAGGGCGATCTGATCATGGCCGCGGACCTGGTGACCGCCCAGGACATCAACTTCATGGCGACGCACGCCCGCGGCCTGATCTGCGTCTCCCTGTCGGAGGAGCGCATCGCCCAGCTCGCCCTGCCGCGCATGGACGCCAACTCGACGGCCGTGCACGACACCGCCTTCACCGTCTCGGTGGACCTCCCCGGCGAGGGCCGGACCGGGATCAGCGCCTTCGACCGCGCGGACACGATCCAGGCCCTGTGCGATCCGGCGACCCGCCCGGACGACCTCGCCCGCCCGGCCCACATCTTCCCGCTCGCCGTGCGGCCGGGCGGCGCCCTGCAGCGTTCCGGACACACCGAGGCATCCCACGACCTCGCCGTCCTCGCGGGCCGCTTCCCGGCCGGCGTGCTGGTCGAGGTGATGGCCGAGGACGGCACGATGGCCCGGGGGCCGGAACTCGAGCGGGGCACGGGGTGAGGGTCATCTCGCCTTCGCCGGAGAGGTCGCCCGCCGGGCAGGTCAGGCGGGCACGCGAGCCGGGGCGAGGCGGATGAGCTCGACGCCGTAGAGGACGATCCAGCCGACCCACATCAGCCACCCGGCCAGGCCGAGCAGGGCGAGCGGGCCGCCTTGGGTCATGATCACCGGCGTGAGGCTCGCGGAGCTGAACAGCAGTGCGGCGGACAACAGGCCCAGCGCCCCGTGCCAAGGCCGGACGAGGCCGGCGTGCAGCCCGGCGATGGACAGACCGACCAGCCCAAGCGCCAGGAAGGTGCCGTTGAGGGTGAACAACGCGTCGTGCAACGCCCACAGCCCCGAGTTGGCCGTGCTGTCCTGCGCGGTTGTCGCTCCGAGTGCGAGGCGTATCGCTATAACGCCGGCGAACGTGGCGTTCTGCAGGATCAGGCCGGCCAGTCCGACCAGCGACCAGGCTTCGCCCCGGTCGTGCTCGGACCGACGCAGTGCAGCGACCACGCTCGCGCCGAACAACGTGGCCAAGACCCAAGCGGTGGGCGTGAGCGCGGACGAGATCCCGACGATGCCGGTCTTCGTACCGAAGAACGCGTTGACCTCGCCGATGTCGGCGCCGGTCAGCGGCAGGCCGGCGGGCGCGGCGATCGCGTTGCTGCCAACGATGGTGGCGGCGAAGCCGATGCCGGCGACGCCGCCGACCCGTGCGAACGAATTGGTTTTACGCAACATATAATCAATATAGACAGCGACAAACGACGAGGGTCACCATGGATCCAGAACCAGGCCGGCGCCGGTACGACTCGTTGCGCCGCACCGCGCAAGCGCACGAGACGCGGGCCGAGATCGCACGCGCCGCACGCAGGCTGTTCGTCGCGCGCGGCTGGGCGGCGACCACCGTGCGGGACGTGGCGCGCGAGGCGGGAGTCTCCGCGCCGACGGTCTATTCGGCGTACGGGAACAAGTCCGGGCTGACCCGAGCCCTGGCGGATGCGGCGGACATGTCGGCCGACGTGGGCCAGATGGTCGCCGAGCTCGACGCCGCAGGGGAGGACTACGCGCGGCAGCTCGCGGCGATGGCGGCGTACGACAGGCGGCTGTTCGAGCGCGCGGGCGACGTCATCGTGCTGCTACGCGAGGCGGGGCGCACCGAACCCGAGCTGGCGGAGGCCTACGGCGAGGGGCGCCGGCGCGGCGACGAGACCCGCATCCAGGCGTTCTCCGCCTGGCCGGACGGCACCCTTCGGCAGGGCCTGGACGTGCAGTCCGCCGTCGACGTGTACGGGGCCCTGTGCAACGTCGACGTCTACACCACGCTCACCGCGGAACGCGGCTGGTCGCCCGATCAAGTCGAGCAGTGGTGGGGCGGAGTGCTTGCCAGGGAGCTCCTGGCCTAGCCGCATGGGGTCGCGACGTTGGTGACGCGGGCGTTTTCGGCGACGGCGCGGGTCGTTGTTCTGTTGTAGCGCAACACTTTTCGGCGTGGCGTGGCGTGGCGTGGCGTGGCGTGGCGTGGCGTGCTGCTGCAGCGCCGTTCGAGCTCACTGGAGACCTGGCGCGCGGCGCCGGCCGGTCTCGCCGTCCGGTGCCGCGCGCTCACCCCTGGGGCGTCGGTTCAGAAGTGGCGGGTGAGCCACTCCAGGAGGATCTCGTTGGTGCCCTCCGGATCCTCCTGCTGCGTCCAGTGACCGGTGTCGAGCATGCGGCGCTCGAGGGTCTCGACGTACTGGAGCAGGTTGTCGCTCAGGTCCGGGTGGCAGATCGCGTCCCGGCGAGCGGCGATCATCAGCGCCGGCACGGTCAGCTTCGCGATGGCGCCCTCCGGGAACACCTCGGACTGCACCCGCCAGTTCCCCGGGATGCTGCGGTACCAGCCCAGCGGTCCGCCGAACCCCGTGCGCGCGAAGGCTTCGGCGTAGTGGTCGGCTCCTCGTCGCCGACCAGCACCTCGCCGGGCCAGGTGGCCTCGTCGTCGGCGAGCAGGTGGCTGAAGCTCATCGACTCCGCATCGTGCCGGCCGGTGCGCGAGAGGGTGGTGCCGGCGCCGGTGTCGCGGCGGAAGAAGAACCGGAGCGTCCGCGCCGGGTCGCGCTCCATGAGCGCCTGCAGCTCCGGGGTCTGGAAGTGCGCGACGTAGTTGCGCGGCCCGTAGGCCTCCAGGTACTTCTCCAGCGGGTTCTCCCGGGAGTACCCGAACGGCGTGTTGAGCGTGATGACGCCGGCCACGCGCTCGGGGTGCAGGTGCGGCATCCACCACGAGATCATGCCGCCGAAGTCGTGGCCGACCACCACCGCGCGGTCGTAGCCGGCGTCCGCGATCAGCCCGGCGACGTCGGTGGTCGTCTCCGCGATGCTGTACGCAGTCGGGTCGGCCGGGCCGGTCGAGCGGCCGTAGCCGCGCAGATCGGGCGCGAGCACGTGGAATCCGGCGTCCGCCAGCGGCCGGAGCTGGTGCCGCCAGGAGGCGGCCAGCTCCGGGAAGCCGTGGCAGAGCACGACGCAGACGTCCCGGGCGACCCGCTCCGGCTTCGCCTCGTAGACGGCGAGGCGGACGCCGTTCGTGTCGACGAACCGCGGTGCCGGCAGCAGGCCGGGCCAACAGGCTCTTGGAGCTCCTGGCGAAGTGACAGGTCGACCAGTCGGCGGAAGCAGATGATTGCGCGCGCCAGGCGTAGGAAATCGGCGGAACCAGGGCAGCAGCGCGAAGGTCTGCTCGACCACCCGCCGGTACACGCCCAGCCCGGAGCCGTGCTCCGCGCCGCGGCGAGCGATCACCGGTGTGATTCCGACCTTTCGGGCCTGCGTGCGGTACTTGTCGTGGCCATATCCCCGCGAGCCGCTGCCCGGAACAGGCCTATGCCTGCTTCCTGAGCTAGGAATGATGCGATGATCGCCTCGCGGGGCGGCCGGGCTGGGCGATTTGCATGATCTCGACCACTCCCGGTGTCCGGGTGCTTCGGAGATCCGTGGGCGAGGCGGGACTCACTCTTGATTAGTTCCAGAAAATGCGGCAGGCTCTGCGCGTGCCAACGACCACGGCGGATCTTGAGCGCATGTTGCGCAAGACCGCGCTGCGCGTGACCCGGCCTCGGGTCGCGGTGCTGTCCGCGGTGCGTGAGCATCCGCATGCCGATACGGACTCCATCGTCGGTGTAGTGCGCAGAGAACTCCCGAAGGTTTCCCGCCAGGCCGTCTACGACGTGCTGCGCGCGCTGACCGAAGCGGGTTTGCTGCGCCGCATCCAGCCGATGGGGTCCGTGGCCCGCTACGAGGCGCGAGTCGGGGACAACCACCACCATCTCGCGTGCCGGTCGTGCGGTGCCATCGTCGATGTCGATTGCGCGGTGGGGGCGGCCCCCTGCTTGGCCGCCTCCGATGCCCACGGCTTCACGATCGACGAGGCCGAGGTCATCTACTGGGGACTGTGCTCCTCCTGCTCGCCCGACCCCGCCGCTGAACAGAACAGCTGAACCTGAAAGGGAACTCCCGTGACTGACAGCCCTGACGCCGTTGTTGGAGACAACAAGGAGGCGAGCGCAGGCAAGTGCCCGGTCGCGCACGGGCGCGCGCCGCACCCGACCCAGGGCGGGGGGAACCGCCAGTGGTGGCCGAACCGGCTCAACCTCAAGATCCTCGCGAAGAATCCCCCGGTGGCCAACCCGCTGGGTGAGGAGTTCGACTACGCCGAGGAGTTCAAGACCCTCGACCTGCCCGCCGTCAAGCGGGACATCGAAGAGGTCCTGACCACCTCGCAGGACTGGTGGCCGGCCGACTTCGGTCACTACGGGCCGCTCATCATCCGGATGGCGTGGCACAGCGCGGGCACCTACCGCATCAGCGATGGCCGCGGTGGCGCCGGCGCCGGTCAGCAGCGCTTCGCGCCGCTGAACAGCTGGCCGGACAACGTCAACCTCGACAAGGCCCGCCGCCTGCTGTGGCCGGTCAAGAAGAAGTACGGCCAGAAGATCTCGTGGGCCGACCTGCTGATCCTGGCCGGCAACGTCGCGCTGGAGTCGATGGGCTTCAAGACCTTCGGCTTCGCCGGTGGTCGAGTGGACGTCTGGGAGCCCGACGAGGACGTCTACTGGGGCCCCGAGACCACGTGGCTCGACGACGAGCGCTACAGCGGTGACCGGGAACTCGAGAACCCGCTGGCCGCAGTCCAGATGGGACTCATCTACGTCAACCCGGAGGGCCCCAACGGCAACCCGGACCCGATCGCCGCGGCCCGCGACATCCGCGAGACCTTCCGCCGCATGGCGATGAACGACGAGGAGACCGTCGCGCTGATCGCCGGTGGTCACACCTTCGGCAAGACCCACGGCGCGGCGCCGGACAGCAACCTGGCCGCCGACCCCGAAGGCGCCGCGCTCGAGGAGCAGGGCCTGGGCTGGAAGAACTCCTTCGGCACCGGCAAGGGCGCCGACACCATCACCAGCGGTCTCGAGGTCACGTGGACCTCGACGCCGACGAGGTGGACCACCAACTTCCTCTGGAACCTCTTCAGCTTCGAGTGGGAGCTGACCGAAAGCCCGGCCGGCGCGAAGCAGTGGAAGCCGAAGGGCGGCGCGGGCGAAGGCACGGTGCCGCACGCCCACGATTCGTCGAAGCGGATCGCGCCGAGCATGCTGACCACCGACCTCTCGCTGCGGTACGACCCGGTCTACGAGCCGATCGCGCGGCGCTTCATGGAGAACCCCGACGAGTTCGCCGACGCGTTCGCCCGGGCGTGGTTCAAGCTGACCCACCGCGACCTGGGGCCGAAGTCGCTCTACCTCGGCCCGGAGGTGCCCGAGGAGACCCTGCTGTGGCAGGACCCGCTCCCCGAGGTCGACCACGAGGTCATCGGTGCCGAGGACATCGCCGCCCTGAAGGCCCGGATCCTCGACTCGGACCTGAGCGTCTCGCAGCTGGTCTCGGCCGCGTGGGCGTCGGCCTCGACGTTCCGCGGCAGCGACAAGCGCGGTGGCGCCAACGGCGCGCGCATCCGCTTGGAGCCGCAGAAGGGCTGGGAGGTCAACAACCCCGACGAGCTGGCGAAGGTGCTGAGCACCCTGGAGGGCGTCCAGGAGTCGTTCAACGCCGCGCAGACCGGTGGCAAGAAGGTCTCGCTGGCCGACCTGATCGTCCTCGGTGGGGCTGCGGCCGTCGAGCAGGCCGCCAAGGCCGCGGGCTACGACGTCGAGGTGCCGTTCACGCCGGGCCGCGTCGACGCGTCGCAGGAGCAGACCGACGCGGAGTCGTTCGCCGCGCTCGAGCCTGCTGCGGACGGGTTCCGCAACTACCAGGGCAAGGGCAACCGGCTGCCGGCCGAGTACCTGCTGCTGGACAAGGCGAACCTGCTCACGCTGAGCGCCCCGGAGACGACCGTGCTCGTCGGTGGTCTCCGCGTCCTCGGCGCGAACTACGACGGCTCGGCGCTCGGTGTCCTCACCGGCACCCCGGGCGAGCTGACCAACGACTTCTTCGTGAACCTGCTCGACCTGGGCACCACGTGGAAGCCGGTGTCGGAGGACGCCCAGACCTTCGAGGCCCGGGACGACTCCGGCGAGGTCAAGTGGACCGGCAGCCGCGCCGACCTCGTCTTCGGCTCGAACTCCGAGCTGCGGGCGCTCGCGGAGGTCTACGCGAGCGACGACGCGAAGGAGAAGTTCGTGCGCGACTTCGTCGCCGCGTGGGACAAGGTCATGAACCTCGACCGGTTCGACCTCGCCTGATCCCGACCGCGTCAGCTCGCCTCTGACGAGCTGAACCGGTCCGAAGAGGACAGCGAGACCCCGTCCACCAGGACGGGGTCTCGCCGTTTCCGGCGCTACCGCTGGGATTCCAGGGCGCCCGACATGAGGCGGTGGATCACCTCGGTCAGCAGGTCGGCGCCCGCGCAGATGTCGTGATCGGGGGTGAATTCGCCTTCGTTGTGGGAAATGCCGTCGGCGCTGGGGACGAAGAGCATGACCGCGGGCGTGACGTCCTTCATGTTCACCGAATCATGACCGGCGATGGTCATCATGGTCCGGTGCTGGAGCCCCAGCTCGTCGGCCACCTCGGCGGCGAGATCCACCCCGGCCTGGGGGAAGGGCGCCACACCCCATCCGTGCGTCTGCACGACCTCGATGTCGACCGCCGCGCGCTCCTCGATGCCGGGGATGGACTCGGCGAGCTCTTTGGCCGCGTCGTCGAGGAATGCCTCGTCGGGGGATCGCAGGTCGACGTGCATCCGCACCTCGCGGGCCACCACCACCGGCGAGTTGGGCTCGATGTACATCTCGCTCACC
The DNA here is from genome assembly GCF_040654735.1 of Saccharopolyspora sp. NPDC050642. NCBI lineage: Bacteria > Bacillati > Actinomycetota > Actinomycetes > Pseudonocardiales > Pseudonocardiaceae > Saccharopolyspora > Saccharopolyspora sp. NPDC050642. The sequence continues at coordinate 51,176 of NZ_JBFAIN010000013.1, forward strand.
GAGGTGTGCAGCGGCACGGCCGCGGCCCGCTCCGCCAGTTCGCGCACGGCCACTACCAGGAGGGAAGCGCCGAACAGCGCGTCGCGCCGGTCCGCCATGATCGTCGATCCGGTGTGCGACTGCTCGCCGCGGACGATCACCTGGTACTTGCGCGCCGCCCAGGTCGAGCCGACGAGTCCGATCGTGGTGCCCGCGTTCTCGAGTTCTCGCCCCTGCTCGATGTGGATTTCGGCGTATGCGGCCAACTCCGGCCCGGCGTAGTCGCCGATCGTCCCGATCTCGCGGAGCGCGGCCCGCACCGAGGTCCCCGCCGGGTCGGTCGTGGCGAGCGCCGTCTCGGCGGGCAGCTTCCCGGCGAAGACCGCGCTGCCCATCATGCTCGGCTTGAACCGGGAACCTTCCTCGTTGAACCAGTTGACGACGGCGACGTTGTAGCGCGGGGAATCGCCGGAGGCCCTCCAGCGCTCGACGGCTCGGTGCGCGGCGTGGGCTGCCGCCAGAACACCGTAGGCACCGTCGTATCGGCCTCCGAGCGGCTGGCTGTCCAGGTGCGAACCGCTGAGGACGTACGGCGCGCCCGGCGTGAAGGTGAACAGGCCGAACTGGTTGCCCACGCCGTCGTAGTGCACTTCGAAGCCGTGGCTGGTCAGCCACCGGTGCAGCCAGGCGCGCTGTTCGCCGTCGGCAGCGGTGGCGGCCTGGCGATCGACTCCGCCGCCCGGTGTGGCTCCGAATGCCGAGAGCGTCGCGAAGTCCTTCAGCAGTGCGGTGTTCTGCTCGTCCGGGGCCGGCGAGGCGGAGGCGCTTCTCATGATCAGGTCCTTCTGGGCGGGTTCGCGGCTCCTCGGATCCTCGATCGGCCGGATCCCAGTCGTCGCTGTTGTCGTGATCGTCGGTGGGGCTCGTTCGTGCCGTCCATTCGACCCGAACCCGGGCTCGTGGGGAATTGCTGCCCGCCGCCGGAATCGGCGATTTCCTTGGGCGTATGCACAAGCCGCGGCGCAGCCGATCAGCCAGGGGCGACCTCGCCGTCCGCGCGTTCCCGGCAGGCCAGGGCGACCAGGACCGCGGCGGCGTGCTCCGGCCGGGTCACGTCGTGCCCGGTGAGTTCGGCGAACCGGTGCAGCCGGTTGAGCACGGTGTTGCGATGGCAGAAGACCTCGTTCGCGACCGCGTTGATCGAACCGGACCGGAGATATGCCCGCACGGTCTCCAGCATGCGAGCCCGCTCGTGCGGCGTGCCGGCGGCCGGTGCGGGGAGCACCTCGTCCCGCAAGGCTGCCGCGACCTCGCCCAGGCGGGCGCCGACGACATGCGGCCACCGTTCGACGAGGTGGTGCGGCCGGCCGTCCTCGCCGCTGATCGTCGCGGCCACTTCCACGCTGATCCGCAGCGCCCGGGGCACGTCGGCGAGCCCGTTCGCAATCGGCCCGACGCCGCACGGCACGGAGTCGAGCCACCGCCCCGGTGTCCCCGGCGCCCGGTTCGGCAGCTCGGCGATGAGCACCTGGCGCCGGTCGACGTCCTGCAGGTGGGCCGGAACGGACGTGGCCCGCAACCGGTCGGCCGCCTGGCGCAGCGGGCGCGGCGCGTCGACGGGGGCGGCCGCGACCAGGAAGTCGCCCTTCGCGTTCATGCCGAGCGCCTGCGCGACCTGCTCGACGACCTGCGGATCACGTCCCTCGGCGGCCAGCAGCGAATCCACCAGGCGGTTTCGTTCGTCGTCGCGTTCCCTGGCCAGCACGGCGGCCTCGTTCTCGTAGGCCAGGTGCACCCGGGCGCTGTACTCCTCGACCACGTCCCAGACGCGAACGGTGTTGTGCACGAGGAGCGGGAGTTCGGACCGGTCCACCCGGCGCAGGAACGCCGACCACATCACCCGGAAGTCCAGTCGCACCGCGCGGAGCAGGACTTCCAGCGGGACGCCGAGGTGCGCGCGCCTGCGCCCGATCCGTTCGCAGGTGTCGCCGAGCCGCTGCGGCACGGGCAGCCCCGCGGCGGTGCGCAGGAGCAGTTCGATGCTGGCTTCGGCGTCCTCGCGCAGCTCCTCGTTCGGCACCGCGCCGCTGGCGTAGGGCTCGATCGCGCTCAGCTCCGCGATGAAGTCGTCGACCAGCTCGTCCAGGTCGTCCAGGCACGCGTGCACCAGGCCGCGCAGCGGGCCGCCCGGCGCGATATCGACGTCCGACATGTGTGTTCGCCCATTCCGTCGCGATCTTCCAGGTCGTCCGCCTCATTGTGCGGTGCGAGCGGCCGACCGGGGGGAGTGCTCATCGGCGGCCTGCGTGGCGATCACTGGCCGCTGGTGCTCGTGTGCATTTGCCCAAGCCGCTCCCGGGAAGTAGCGGCATTTCGTCATTGTGCCGAGGTGTCGGTGCGAGCACGCTGACCGCACAGGATCACCGGGTTCCCACTGTGCAACGGAGTTCCGATGAGAAGTGCTGCTATGCGCGACGAACCGCGTGTCACCGATGCCGAGGCGCGGCGGATCGCCTTCGCCGCGTTCGTCGGGACCGCGCTCGAGTGGTACGACTCGTGGCCCCACGAACTAACGACCAACGTTCGCGCCAGGTGCGCTCCGCCTTCTCGCGCTGCCGCTCGTCCTCTGCGTCCTGCCTGCGCTGTTGATCGGCTGATTGCCGACGCTGGTGGCTCTCAACGAGACGTTGGAAGTCGGGGTTCACCGGCACGCCGGGAGGCCGATCAGGGAAGCCGTCATCGCTGGGGGTAGTGAGTCCGATTCACAAGCCTCGGGCGGAGGGATGACGTCGCCGGTGTTGTCGCGGCCAACGGGTCTGGTTAACGCAAAGTGATCCTCGATCAGGACGTGGCTGCTGCGGCTCCCGGGTGCCCAGACGTCTCCGAGGTCCATGCTCCAGGTAGGGGCGGCTGGCAGACCTTGCACCGCGGATCACGATTGCTGCGCGCCAGCTTCTCGGCGATCTGAGCCGCCGTTGCTCGGTACGGCGAACGAATCGGCAGTGATTCCAGCTCCCTGTCGAACCTCTCCAGGGTTCGCGGGTAGGGGCAGAGCCCATCGAAGTTCACGGCGAACTCGTGCAAGGTGTGCCCCGGATGCACGGGCTCGGCCTGCGTTCCTGACGCAAGTCCGCTTGCCAACGAGGTACGGGTGGGTCTCTTCGCTCTCATGGGCGTGCTTGCGATCCCACGCCTGCTACGTGCACTGAGGGTCTATTCCGTTAACGGTGTTTCCGGCTGTTTCCAGCAGTAGGTTTCAGCGGCCGGCCAACGGTCGGCGAAGGTGATCGCGCACGGATGTCGGTCCTCATCGCTACCGTCGCGGCCATGACCGCGAAACCGGAGGAGATCCGCACCGACCGGCTGCTGCTCAGGCGGGTGGAGGCGGAAGACCTGCAGGCCGCAGTGGCGATCCTGTCCGATCCGGATACCAACCGCTTCAACCCGGTCGGGCCGCCGTCCCCGGCGGAGGCGGCCGAGATGCTGGCCCAGTGGCAGGAGCATTGGGAGCGGGACGGCATCGGGTACTGGGCGGTGGTGCTGCCGGAGAACGGCGAGGTCATCGGCTTCGGCGGGCTGCGCCACCACGTCGTGGCCGAGGAGCCGATGCTCAACCTGTTCTACCGGTTCAGGCCCGAGCACTGGGGCCTGGGCTATGCCCCGGAGATGGCGCGGGCGGCCGTCGGCTGGGCGGACCGGGCGGAGACAGGGCGCGCAGTGGTGATCCTGACCGACCTCGACAACAAGCCTTCCCAGCGCGTCGCGGAGAAGTTGGGTTTCGTGAACACCGGCGAGATCCAGCGGGACGACGGTCCGATGCTGGTTTGGAAGCGGGTCACCTGACCCCTGCGGTCAGCACGAGATGTCCGCTGCCTCCCTGCGCCGGTAGAGGTGAAGCGCTTCCTCATAGAGGTGCCCTACCTCGTCGCAGAGTAGGCAGCACCCACTGGCGAAGGAGACGGAGTCCATCAGCGTCGTCAGCGCGTCGGTAGCGGAGACGTGCGGCGTGCCGGCCGGAACCTCCTCCAGCGCCACCGGTTCGCGCGCCTCCTCGAACAGCGGCGATTCCGGGGGGCTCCACGAGCGTGCCCCGGTAGGCGACCGGGTCGTGGCCCGCCGGCTGGCGGTAGCCCATGAATTCGGCGGCGGTTTTCTTGAGGGTCAAGCTGGCGACCGTGAATTCCTCGGACTCGCCGGACCAACCGGGCTTCCACAGTCCGACCGAGTACGCGTCGCCCGACCGGTCTCGCCACGCCACCCACTGCAGCGGCGACTCCTCGCCGTCGTTGATGAGGAACCGCAGCTGTCCCGCCGGGTGCCACCCCTTGCTCAGGGTTTCGGTGGTGAACTCGAACCCGTGGACACCGTCGGCGTCCTCGAGGACCTCCCGGCCTTCGAGCTCGCCGCGAACCTGGATCAGGTGGGCGCTGTCCGCTCGGCGGTGGCCGAAGCGATCGCTCATGTCCGGCGCGAAGGCGAGTGAGGACTCCGCGCCGTCCCGCGTGACCCAGGACAGCTGCTCCGGCACCGCGCTCCCGTCTTCGGCGATGTGCACCAGCAGCCGAGGTCCTGGTTTCCACTCCACAGCCGCAAGATCGCGCCGCCACATGCGAAAGACGAACACCGAAGCGTCGCCCGAAGCCGACTGCACAGAAGTCTCCTCAACCCACGGCGCCGGAACACCCAGCCCGGCGGCACCTCACGGGAGGCTCAACGTAGCCGCGCCCCATGACAGGCAGCGCCGCATCCGGCGAGGACTGTCCCAGCGGGCAGGTTGCGAAGCCTGAAAGGGCAGCGGAACGACGACTGTCTCTTGTGGACTTCAGCGGGTGTGGACCGAAACCGCGTAGTCGCCGTCGGTGAAGGGGGCCCGGTCCCAGGTGGCGAACCGGTCGCTCAGCGTGAGCCCGGCCGCCGCCGCGTGCGCGTCGTAGTCCGCGATCCGGTAACCGCGGTCGAGGCTGAAACCGGCGATGAGCAGTCCCGCGGGGCGCACGTGGCGGGCCACGCCCGAGACGAGTGCCGCTTGCGTGCCGGGCGGGGTGAACAGCGGGACGTTGCCGGCCATGACGACCACGTCGAAGGTCCGTCCGAGGTCGAGCCCGGCCAGGTCGGCCTGGATCCAGGAGATCCCCGGGGCCAGGCGGCGGGCGGTGGTCAGCATCGAGCCGTCGACGTCGGCCCCGACGACCTCGATGTCGTGCCGGGCCAGTTCGATCGCCACGCGGCCCGTCCCGCAACCGGCGTCGAGGACGCTCGCGGGGGAGAAGGCGCGGACGAAGTCCGCTTCGCCGTGGACATCCGCCCCGGAAGCCGCCAATGCGTCGAAGCGCCGCTGGTAGTCCTCGCCGTCCCATCCGGCGGGTGCGGTGGTGGCGGTGTCGCGTCCTTCAGACATGGCTCGATCTTCGCATTCCCCGGAGAACCTGCGAGCACTGCCGGCAGGCCGGCAGTGCTCGCAGGCGGTGGTCAGGAAACCGGATCTTCGGATCCTTCCCGGCGTGCGCCGGTGCTCGCGGCCTCCGGCCCGTTCTGCGTGCGCTGCTCGGCTTCTAGCCGCTCCGCCTCCTCGCCGCCGATCGCTTCGCCGCGGGCGACGAGCCCGGCGACGTCCGAGAGCGGGATCTGCTTGAGGACCAGGGCGAGCAGGAAGGCGATGCCGATGAACGGCAGCAGGTACCAGAACACGGGCGCGAGGGCGTCGGCGTAGGCGGTGACCACGCCGTCGCGGAGCTGCTCGGGGAGCTGGCTCAGCGTCTTGGGGTCGAGCGTCGCGGTCGCGGTCGAGGCGTCCGACGCCGAGGCGCCGGAGGCGGTGAAGACCCCGGTGAGGTTCTCGGTGAGGCGGGTGGTGAAGATCGTGCCGAACACCGCGGTGCCGAGCGCGGCACCGACCTCGCGGAAGTAGTTGTTGGTGCTCGTCGCGGTGCCGATCATGGCGGGCGGCACCGCGTTCTGCACGACCAGCACGACCACCTGCATGATGAGGCCGAGGCCGGCGCCGAAGATGAACAGGTAGACGCAGATCAGCCAGATCGGGGTGTCGGCGGCGAGCGTCGTCATCAGGACCATGGCGACGGCGGTGATGATGGTGCCGACGATCGGGAAGATCCGGTAGCGGCCGGTCCTGGTGATCGCGGCGCCCGAGGCGATCGACGTGCCGAGGAGACCCACCATCATCGGCAGGAGCAGCAGCCCGGAGGCGGCGGCCGAGGTCCCCGACGACATCTGCAGGAACGTCGGCACGAAGCCGATGGCGGCGAACATGCCGAGGCCCAGCGCGAGGCCGATCGCGGTGGCGTTCACGAAGATCGGGTTGCGGAACAGGCTCAGCGGGATGATCGGGTCCGCGGCGCGCGCCTCGGTGATGACGAACGCGACCGTCGCGGCGAGCAGGCCGAGGCCCCAGGCCCACGTCTCGACCGCGGTCCAGCCGTGCGCCTTGTCGCCGCCGAAGTCGGTGAAGAAGATGAGGCACGTCGTGGCGATGGAGAGGAACACGACGCCGAGGACGTCGATCGGCTGGGTCGCCTTCTTGTTCGGCAGGGTCAGCGCGACGAGCGCGATGATGAAGGCGGCGATGCCGACCGGGATGTTGATGTAGAACGCCCACTGCCAGGTCAGGTGGTCGACGAAGAACCCGCCGAGCAGGGGGCCGCCGACGGCCGACAGGCCGAAGATGCCGCCGAGCGGGCCGAGGTACTTGCCGCGCTCGTTGGCGGGCACGATGTCGGCGATGATCGCCTGCGACAGGATCATGAGCCCGCCGCCGCCGAGGCCCTGCATGGCCCGGAACACCACGAACGTCCAGAAGTCCGTGGCGAACGCGCAGCCCACCGAGGCGAGCGTGAACAGCGCGATCGCGATGAGGAACAGCCGGCGCCGGCCGAGGACGTCGCCGAACTTGCCGTAGATCGGCATGACGATCGTGGTCGCGAGGAGGTAGGCGGTGGTGATCCACACCTGGTGCTCGACACCGCCGAGATCGCCGACGATGGTCGGCATGGCGGTCGCGACGATCGTCTGGTCGAGGCTGGACAGCAGCATGCCCGCGATGAGCGCGCTGAAGATGATCCAGATCCGTCGCTGCGTCAGCAGCAGCGGGGCGGGCGCGGTGGTGGTCATGACTTCCGTTCGAGGTTCGGCGCGAAGAGCTCGCGGGCGGCGGCCAGCCGGCGGGCGAGGATCTCCGCGAAGGAGTCGGAGTTCGACAGGGTGAGGAATTCCCGCACGGAGGCCGAGATCAGGGCGCGGATGACCTGCACGGCGGCGGCGGCGCGGAGATCACCGGGAGCGAGGCCCTCGCGCTGCTCGACGAGTTCCACGTCGGACTGCTCGTCGAGCTGCATCTTCTCGACGAACCGGGTGAGCAGCCGGGGCTCGCGCTCGAACACGGCGAGGACGTCGCGGATGCTCTCGGCCGTGATGTCCGCGCGTTCCCAGCGCTGCACCGCCAACTCGGCGAGCTCGTCGAGCAGGGTCGGCGAGAGTCCGGGGCTCGCGGAGTTGCCGCGCGCCAGGAACTGGTCCGTGAGCGCGTCGTCGTCCTTGCGTGCGGTGATTCCCAGGACAGCGTCGTCCTTGGAGGCGAAGTAGTTGAAGAAGGTGCGGCGGGAGATGTCGACCTGCTCGCAGACTTCCTCGACGGTGAACCCGGACAGCCCGCGTTCGGCGGTCAGCCGGAGAGCGACGGAGGTCACCTGAGCAGCGGTCGCGGCCATGCGCCGCTCGCGAAGGTTAGTTGCACGATTCATCTCATAGTGCAGTATTGCACCCTCGGTTGCACAGTGCATCAATACCCACTGTGCTCTCGACCGCACCCCAACCGAGGGAGATCGCCGACACTCCGCGTTCCAGGTCTCTAGTCAGGAGCATATCCGCGACGCGGAGTTCGTGACGGGCTTCGAAGTGCACATGGGAATCGCGCCTTCTCTGCGGCGATGAGTGGCGGCGACGGCATGCGTGACTCGGCCCAGCGAGAGGATCTCGCTGGGCCGGGTGGGGGTCAGGCGGTCCAGGTCAGGGGGAGTTTCTCCACTTCGTAGATGTTCGAGTTGGTGTGCATCGGGACTTTTTCCGCGGGGATCGCCAGGCTCAGATCCGGGAAGCGGGTGACCAGTGCCGGGAGTGCCGTTCGCAGCTCGATCCGCGCGAGGTGTTGGCCGAGGCACTGGTGGACGCCGTGGACGAAGGTGAGGTGTCCCGTTGCGTTGCGGCGCAGGTCCAGGGCGTCCGGGTTGGGGAACTTGCCCGGGTCTCGGTTGGCCGCGTCCATCGAGACGGTGACGCTTTCTCCCGCCTTGATCAGCCGGCCGTCGATTTCCGCGTCTTCCAGTGCCGCCCGCACCGTGCAGGGGCCGATTCCGGTGTAGCGCAGCAATTCCTCGACCGCTCCGTCGGCGAGGTCCGGGTCGTTGCGCAGGGCGGCGAGCTGGTCGGGGTTGATCAGCAGGGCGAAGGTGGCCATGCCGATCACGCTCGCCGTGGTGTGCAGGCCCGCGAACAGGAGGAAGGCGCCGAGTCCGAACAGCTCCTCGTCGGTCAGGTCGCTGGTCGTCAGTTCGCTGAGGACGTCGTCGGTGGGGTTGGCGCGCTTGGCCAGGACGAGCTCGCTGATGTAGTCCTGCAGCCCCTTCATCGCGGCGATCTGGTCCTCCGGGGTGGCCCCGTCGCGCAGCACCACGCCTTCGGCGAGGTGCTGGAACTTCTCGTGGTCGGTGTAGGGGACGCCCAGCAGCTCGCAGATCACCAGCGCCGGAATCGGTCGCGCGTACAACTCCATGAGGTCCGCCGGAGAACCCTGCCGCTGCATCGCGTCCAGGCGCTCCGCGGTGAACTCCGCAACCCGCTCCGCCAGCAGGCGGATCCGGCGCGGGGTGAACTTCCCGGCCAGCAGCCTGCGGTAGCGGGTGTGCTCCGGCCCGTCCAATCCGAGGAAGTCCCCCGGCGATGCGGGAGGTGACGGCTCGGTGATACCGGGCATCGGCATGTGCAGCAGCTCGTACCGGTTGCTGAACCCGGGATGCGCGAGCACGGCGCGAGCCTGGTCGTAACCGGTCGCCAGCCAGCCCTCGTGCCCGTCCGGGTAGGTCATCCGCACGAGCGGCTGTTCCTCGCGCAGGCGAACGAGCTCCGTCGGCAGGTGGAACGGGTGCTCGGGAGACCGCTGGAACAGCAGCTCCAGCTTGGTGAAAGGTTCTGCCATCATCGAATTCCTCCTACTGGTAAGGGGTTTCGCAGCATGCGGCGTGCGGTGCGGACGCCGCGGGGGTGGTTCCAGCCGATGGCGGCGGTGACCCCGTCGTCGCCTTCGGCCAGCGCGAGGAAGCGGCCCTCGCGGGGATCGCCTTCGGCGATCCGGATCCGCGCTTGGGGCGCGATGACGCCGTGCACCTGGATCTTGGTGTCGTACTGGTCCGACCAGAAGTACGGGATCGGGCTGTACCGGCGGTCCCCGCCGAGGATGTTGTCGGCGGCGACCAGGGCCTGTTCCGTGGCGTTGGTGCGGGTTTCCAGCCGCGCGGTGGTGCCGGTGCCGGGGTCGTGCCAGCGGGCGACGTCGCCGACCGCGTACACGTCGTCGGCGGCGCGCAGCGAGGCGTCGCAGCCCACCCCGTCGTCCAGGCGCAGGCCGCTGTCCGCCAGCCATCCGGTGGCGGGGGTGGACCCGGTCGCCAGCACCGCGAGATCGGCCTCGACGACCTCGCCCGAGGTCAGCTCCACCCCGGAGGTCTTGCCGTCGGCACCGATGAGCCGGGCGGCGCCGACGCCGGTGCGCAGCCGCACGCCGCGCGATTCGTGCAGTGCGGCGACGTGACCGCCGAGCTCGGCCCCGAGTTGCAACGCCATCGGCACCGGTCCCGGATCGATGAGCGTCACCTGCTTGCCGAGAGCGCAGCAGGCGGCCGCTACCTCGCAGCCGAGGACTCCCGCGCCGATCACCGCGACTCGCCGTGCGGTCTGGAGGTCCTGCTTGAGGCGGAGTGCTTCGTCCAGCGTCCGGAGGGTGTGCGCGTCGGCGAAGCCGGCCGGTCGGCGCGGCACCAGGCCGGTCGCGATCACCAGCGCCCCGTACGACAGGGCCTTGCCCCGGTCCAGCGCGACCGTGCGGGTGTCGAGCCGGAGCCGCTCGGCGCGGTGGCCGAGCAGCCAGTCCACCTGCAGTTCGTCCAGCCCGCCGGCGGGGCGCAGGTGGATCGCCTCCGCGGACCACCGTCCGATGAGGACCTCCTTGGACAGCGGCGGCCGGTCGTAGGGCGGGCGAGGTTCTTCGCCGACGATCCTGATCCGGCCGGTGAATCCCTTGCGGCGCAAGGCCTCCGCCACGGTCAGGCCGCCCACGGACGCGCCCACGATCAGTACGTCGTCGGGGATGGTCACGGCGTTTCCTCGATGCGGATCGCAGCAGCGGGGCACAGCATCGCGGCTTCCCGCACCGCATCGTGCAGGTCGGCCCGCGGTGCCGGGTCGAGCAGCACCACGACACCGTCCGCGTCTCGCTGGTCGAACACCTCCTCGGCGGCGAGCACGCACTGGCCGCCGCCGGTGCACTTCACTTGGTCCACGGTGATCTTCATGTTGAGCTCCAATGGGTTCGGGTTCGTACGTCAGACCTCTGCGGTGACCCGCTGAGGGGCGGGGGTGGTGCGGCCCTTCATGACGAGGCGGGCGAGCACGGCGGCTGCGAGCACGAGCGCGGCGGTGGCCCAGCAGGTGATCGCCATGCCCGAGCTGAACGCCTCGCGAGCGGCGTGCGCGAGCCCGGCATCGCCCAGCGCGAGCGCATCGCCGATCGAGGTGCGGGCCGGTTCTGGTGCGGTCTCGGGCATCGCGGAGGTGTAGTTCGCGGCCAGCACGCTGCCGAGGATGGCGATCCCGAGCGCTCCGCCGGCCTGCTGCATGGTGTCGTTCACCGCGGATCCGACGCCCGCGTGCTCCGGCGGAACGGCGTTCATGAGCGCTGCGACGGCGGCGGGCTGCGCCAGGCCGGCTCCGATGCCGAACACCGTCAGCGCCGATGCCACCGCGACGACACCGCTGTCCGGGGAAAGGCTCCCCAGCAAGGCGAATCCGACGGCCACCACGGTCAGCCCTACCGCGGTCATGGTCCGGTTGCCGATCTTGTCGCCGAGGGTGGCGCCGAGGGCGTTGGTCAGGATGGTGGCCAACGCGATGGGCACCATCATCGCGCCCGCCTGGGTCGGGGTGTAGCCGAGGACGAACTGCAGGTACTGGGTGAACACCAGGACCAGCCCGCCGAATCCGACCTGCGTCAGGACCAGCGCGAAGCTGCCGCCGGAGAAATCGCGGTCCCGGTACAGCGCGAGCGGGACCATCGGGGACGCCGTCCTGGTCTCCCAGACCGCGAACGCGATCAGGACGACCACGGCCACCGCGAGCCGGATCAGGCTCGCCGGGTGGGTCAGGCCGGTCACCGGGAGTTCGATGATCGCCCACACCACCACGGTCAGCCCGACCATCGACAGGACCGCGCCGAGCGGGTCGGCCCGGCGGGCGGGCGCCCGGGATTCGGGCATCAGGGCGAGCGCGGCGATGATCGCCAGGACCGCGATCGGGACGTTGATGAGGAAGACCGATCCCCAGCCGAAGCCGGTGACCAGCACCCCGCCGAGGATCGGGCCGCCGATCATGCCGACCATCAGCACCGACGACCAGACCGAGGTGGCCTTGCGCCGCTCCTCGTCGTCGAACACCGTGATCAGGATCGACAGCGTGCTCGGCAGCACCAGCGCGCAGCCCACGCCCATCAGGGCGCGGTAGGCGATCAGCTCGCCCGAGCTCGCCGCGCCGGCGGCCAGCAGCGAGGCCAGCCCGAACAGGGCCAGGCCGATGATCATCACCCGCCGTCGTCCGTACCGGTCCGACAGGCTGCCCGCGGTGAGCAGCAGGCCCGCGGTGGTCAGGATGTAGGCGTCGCCGATCCACTGGATGTCCTGGGAGTCCGCCCCCAGGTCCTGGACCAGCACCGGGATCGCGACCGTGAGCACCTGGTTGTCGATAGTCAGGACCAGGGTGCTCAGGCACAGCACGACCAGGACGAGCCAGCGTCGTGGGTTGCGTTGCGTTTTCGACACGCCGGCAACAGTGCCGACCGGCGATGACAGCCGTCTTACAGCGGCCTGACAGCCCGGCCGCGCCGCTGTCAGGCCGTGTAAGCGGTCAGCCGGTCGAGCGCTTCATGGCGCGGCATTCCGGCGCCCCGGCGGTACGCCTCGTCGTATTCGGCCTGGCCGAGGCGCCGCGCGAGTTCGGTGACGAGCTCGCGCAGTTCCGGATCGCCGTGGTCGAACGCGCCGCGGATGGTCTGGCTCGTCCCCAGTGCGGTGGCCGCGCCGACCGGATCGCCTTCCAGGTGCAGCAGCATCGCGAGCTGCTGGGCGGCCGGCGCGATGTCCCGGTGGGCGAATGCCGCCGCGACGGCGCTGGGGAGCAGCAGGCGCGCCCCCGCGGCGTCGCCCGCTGCGAGCCGGTTCGCCATTCTCGCCGAGGCGATCCGGGCCTCGATCGCCTCGGCGGGCAGCGGCGTCTCGCGGGCCAGCAGCGTCATCCGGTCGAGCTCCCGGTCCGCGCGGTCCGGATGTCCCGAGCGGCGGTGGAACTCGGCCATGGTGACCAGGGCTTCGGCCTCCAGAAAACGCTGGCCGCGGTCCCGGGCCTCCTGCTCGGCGGCGTCGATGTCCCGCCGGGCGCCATCGAGATCGCCGCTGCGCATCCGTTCGGTGGCGAGCCCGACCCGGTACGAGAACGCGTCCTGCGGGGTCAGCGCGAGGCTCCGTTCGAAGGCGGCGATCGCCTCGTCGTGGTCGCCGTCGACGGAGTGCGCCTGCGCCTGGCCGGACAGCACCATCGCCGTCCACAGGCGGTCACCGGTCTCCTCGAACCCGCGCAACGCGTGCGCCAGCGCCGTCGAGCAGCCGCCCCAGTCGCCGTGGTCGCGGTCGATGAACGCTTCCACCATGAACGTGCATGCGGTGGCCCACCGATCGGAGCGGGCGCGCACCTCCCGCATCTGGCGTGCGACGAGCTCGTCCAGTCCGAGGAAGTGCCCCATCGGCAGGGTCACCATCAGCAGCACCGGGTAGCGCTCGAGCGCTCCGGTGCGCGCGCAGTCCTCGATCAGGGCGTGAGTCCGCTCGGCGTCGGCCTTCGGGCCGCTGTCTCCGGCCAGCAGGTGGATCGCGGTGAACGCGGCGCGGGCGTCCTCGGGCAGCGCGTCGCCGAACTCGACCACCCTGGCCACGTAGTTCTCGGACCGCGCGTCGTAGCGCAGGGAGTTCCAGTACCAGTACAGCGGGCCGAGGATCTGGACCGCGGTGCCCGGATCCCCGTCGTCGATGGCCGATCGCAGTGCGAACATCAGGTTGTCGTACTCGGCGTCGAAGACCAGCAGGGACTCCAGCTGCCGGGCGGAGCGCAGCAGCGGCTCGTGCTCCTCGGCCAACCCGGCGAAGTAGCGCGTGAACCGTCCTCGGACCTGCTCTTCTTCCCCGGCCTGCCGGAGTTTGTGCGCGGCATGGGCCCGAATGCTCTCCAGCATCCCGTACCCGTTCCCGGTCTGTTCCACGATGGACTTCTCGACCAGCGCATCGAGCACGTAGCCGACGTCGTCGGCAGGCAGGTCCGCCGCATCCGAGCACACCGCCTCCGCCGCGGCGCCACCGGTCCCGGCGGGGAACACCGACATCCGCCGTGCCAGCAGCCTTTCCTGCTCGGTCAGCAGGTCCCAGCTCCACTCGATCACCGCGTGCAGGGTGCGCTGGCGCGGCTGCGCCCCCCGGTTTCCCGTGGACAGCAACCGGAACCGGTCGTCGAGTCGCCGCTCGATCTGCTCGGGGCTCATCGCCCGCAGCCGCGCAGCGGCCAGTTCCAGGGCGAGCGGCAGGCCGTCCAGCCTGCGCACCACGTTCACCACCGCATCCACAGTGGACATGTTCAGCTCGAAACCCGGCCGCACGGCAGCCGCGCGGTCGACGAACAGCCGCACCGCGGCGGACTCGGACGCAGCCGCCGGGTCCGCGCGGTGCCGCGGCAGGCCGAGCGGCCCGACGCGGCACAGCGCCTCGCCCATGACCTCCAGCGACTCCCGGCTGGTGGTGAGGATGGCCAGCTGCGGCTGGCGTTCCAGCAGCTGCCGGGCGAACTCCGCGGCGGCCCCGACGACGTGCTCGCAGTTGTCCAGGACGAGCACGGCCTCTCCGCCACCGAGCAGCTCGACCACCCGGTCCAGCGGATCGCCCGGGCCGCCGCCGGAGAGCCTGCCGTCCGGGGAGCTGAGCGCGCCGAGCACCGCGTCGGCCACGCTGCCCGGCCCGCTCACCCCGGCGAGCGGGACCAGCCACAACCGGCCGCGCCGGTGGGCCCGATGCCGGGACGCCGCCTCCACCGCCAGCCGGGTCTTGCCCACGCCGCCGGGGCCGAGGACCGTGACCAGCCGGGAGGTCTCCATCAACTCGGCGAGCAGCGCCAACTCGTCGTCCCGGCCGACGAACGTGGTCAGCGGCGCGGGCAGGCGGCCCGGTGCCGATTCGGGCCGTGCCGCCGGGCGGTCCGTCCCACCGCGCAGCACGGCCAGGTGGGCCTCCCGCACCTCGGCCGAAGGATCGACGCCGAGCTCGTCGGCGAGCGTGCCGCGGAGTTCCTCGTGCACGGCCAGGGCATCGGCCTGGCGGCCGGCCGCGTGCAGCGCGCGCATGCGCAGCGCGGCCAGCCGTTCCCGGAGCGGGTGTTCCGCGGAGAGCGTCTCCAGGTCGGCCAGGATCTCGGCGTGGTGGCCGAGTCGCAGCTCCGCATCGAAACGGTCTTCGACGGCGCCGATCCGGAGTTCCTCCAGGCGCGCGCCGGCCCTGGTGGCGAACGGGGCGTCGAGCACGTCGGAGAAGGCGGTGCCCTGCCACAGGGCGAGCGCGGCGCCGAGCGATGCGGCCGCTTCTCGCGGCACGTCCGCTGCTAGTTCCCGCCTGCCCCGCGCAGCCATCTCCTCGAACCGGTGCGCGTCGACGTTCTCCGCAGACATCGCGAGCCGGTAGCCCGTCCGCGTCGACTCCAGCGTCCCGGCGCCCCCCAACGCCTTTCGCAGCCGGTACACCACTGCGTGCAATGCGTTGATCGCGTCCGCCGGCGGATCGTCGTGCCAGAGGTCGTCGATGAGCGAACCGGTCGGCACGCTCTCGCCCGCGGTCAGCGCGAGCCTCGCCAGCAGCATGCGCGGCCCGGCGCCCGGAACGCGGATCGGCGTCCCGTCCTCCGCGCAGGCCCCGACCGGCCCGAGCACTGTCACCCGCATGGTCCCCAGTCCTTCGCATCGCCCGTCGTCCCCGAGGGTGGCGAGCCACGCCGCGGGCGAACGAGATCATCGTAGGACCGACTGCGCGTCCCTTTTCCGGGTGTGGGAAGTCGGTCTGGTCCGACTGGCCGAGGAGTGGGAGTGCATCCGCAGGCCTAGTCCACAGTGGAGCAATTGGGTGCGCGGTCATTCCGTTGGGAGGCTGCTGAAGTACTGGGACGGGGGCTTGCCGAGGCAGCGGCGGAACATCGCGCTGAACGCGCTTGGGCTCTCGTAGGACAGCTGCGCCGATACCCGCGTGACCGACTCGCCCTTGGCGAGCATCTCGACGGCCGCCAGCAGCCGCGCCTGCTGCCGCCAGCGGCCGAACGTGCAGCCGACCTCGGCGACGAATCGGCGGGCCAGCGTCCGCTCGCTCATGTGCGCGTGGTGCGCCGCGTCGGCGGTGGTCCACGCGAGCTCCGGCTCGTCGATGAGGCGCCGGCACACCTGCAGCAGGGCGGGGTGGCGGGGGAGAGGCAGTTGCAGGGGTACCACGGTCAGCGGCGCGAATTCGTCCAGCAGCAGCTCCATGACCAGTCCGTCGCGGCCGCGCGGGTCGTAGTCGATCGGGATCTTGGTCGCCGCGAGCAGCAGTTCGCGCAGCAACGGCGTGACCGCCACCACGGTGCACGACGTCGGCAGGTGCGGGCGTGCACCGGGCTCGACGTAGACGGTGCGCATCGGGACCGCGCCGGAGGTGCGCATCGCGTGCCGGACCCCGGCGGGAATCCAGACCGCGCGCTGCGGCGGTGCCACCCAGGTGCCCTCCGGGGTGGTGACGGTGATCGCTCCGGACGTCCCGTAGATCAGCTGGGCCCGGCGGTGCGAGTGCTCCGGGATGGCGTGGCCGTCCGGCAGGTCGCGGGCCATCGCGGCGAGCGGCCGGGCGGTGCGCTGGTAGTCCTCGCGATCCTCGCTCTTGCCGAACATTGGCAGCCCTTCGACGATGTGTGGCCGCTTCGCGCGAGACAGCCAGTGGTTGTCCGCCGGAGACTGTAGTCCGGCCGGTCGACGGGCGTGATCGAGTGCCTGCGGGGCGTCGGAGGCAGGAGCGCTCGGGCCGGGCCGTTGTGCAGGGACTACGCGGAGGATGTTGACCGATGATCGTCGATGGGATCGAGCGGAGCCGGGAGTGGCTGGACGCCGAGTACAACGTGCGCGCCGGCATCCCGGACCACGAGGAGATCTTCGCCCGGTGGACCGCGGAGAGCGAGCAGCTGCGCTCCGCGGCGGACGTGCGGTCGGTCGGCTACGGCGACCATCCGAAGCAGGCGGTCGACGTCTACCTGCCGGCGGCGCCGACCGGGGCGGACCCGCTGCTGGTGTTCGTGCACGGCGGGTACTGGCAGTCGCTGGACAAGGAGATGTTCGGCTTCCTCGCCGCGCCGTACGCGGCCCGCGGCATTTGCTTCGCCTCGCTGGACTACCGGCTCGCGCCCGAGGCGGGGATGGACGAGATCGTCGCCGACGTGCGCGCCGGGATCGCGGAGATCGCCAGGCGCGCCCCGCAGTTCGGGGCCGATTCGGGGCGCATTTTCGTCGCCGGGCACTCCGCCGGCGGCCATCTCGCGGCCATGGCCATGGCCACGCCCTGGGAGAACTTCGGCCTGCCCGCCGACCTGGTGACCGGGGCGTGCGCGATCAGCGGCCTCTACGACCTCGAACCGATCCAGGCCTGCTACCTCAATGAAAAGCTGGGCATGACGCGCGAGATCGCGCGGCGCAACAGCCCGGTCCGGCAGCGGCCCGCCCACGCATCCCCGCTGATCCTGACCTTCGGGGGCGCCGAGTCGTCGGAGTTCGCGCGCCAGCAGGCGGAGCTCGTGCGCGCGTGGTCGGCGCACGGGGTGCCGTGCCAGGTGGTGGACCAGGCCGACGGCCACCACTTCGACGCCGTGGCGCGGCTCGCCACCGACGGCCCGCTGCGCGGGGCGGTGCTCGCCATGGTCCGCGGCGCCTGAATTTGAATCGCGGCGAGCGGCCTCCGGACGCTACGGTTCGTGGCGTGTTCGTCGATCTTGCCCGCAAGCACGGGCTGCACGTTCGCGTGCTCGAAGTTGATGAGACGGGCTGGGATTTCCAGGTCGGGCACGCCGTGGCTGCCGACGGCGCGCGGTGGGTGCTCCGCGTGCCGCGGCGTCCCGAGGTCAGCGAGCTGATCGCGGGGGAGCGGCGGCTGCTGGAGTTCCTGCGCCCGCGGTTGGACGTCGCGTTGCCGCAGTGGGAGGTGTGCACCTCCGAGCTCGTCGCCTACCGGCGGCTGCCCGGTTCGCCGTTGGGGCCGGAAGATCCCGTGACGTTGGCGTACCAGTGGCGGATGGACGTGCCCGGGGAGCTCTTCGGGGTCCTCGGCGCGGTGATCGCGGAGCTCCACCGCGCGCCGGCGGCGGAGATCGCCGAGCTCGGTGTTCCGGTGTCGGAGCGCACGGCGTTGCGCGACGAGGCCGACGACCACCTCCGCCGCGCGGGGTCCGAATTGGACGTTCCGGAGTCGCGGGCTCGCCGGTGGCGGGAGTGGATCGACGACGACCGGTACTGGATCGGCGAGTCCGCCGGGCTCCGCCTGGTGCACGCCGACCTGCACCCGGGGCACCTGCTCGTGGACGACTCCGGGATGCTGACCGGAATCCTGGACTGGACCGACGCCGCGGTCGACGATCCGGCGCTCGACTTCATCGCCCCGCGCCGGGCGTTCGGCGAAGCCGGCCTCGGCCGGTTGCTGGCCGCCTACGTCGACGCGGGCGGACGGCCGCGCGAGCACTTCCGCGCGCACATCGAGCAGCTGTCGTCGTTCTTGTTCAGCGTCTCGCTCGGCATCCACGGGATCGACACGGGCCACGACGGCTACGTGAAGATCGCCCAGGAACGCCTGCGGGGATGACGTTCGGTGGCCCGGGGTTCGGCGGCGCCGGCCACCGAACCCCGGGTTCCGTCAGAGCCAGCCGGGCAGCACGAAGATCGCGACCGACAACACGGGCGCGACCACGATCATGCTCATGCCCCACGCCATCAACCGCTTGAACGTGGTGTCCCGAGCCTCCTCCGGGGTGCTGGCGATGACGAGCGCACCGCTGGTCGAGAACGGGGACGAGTCGACCACGGACGACGAGATCGCCAGGGCGATGATCAGGCCGACCGCGCCGACCTGACCGGTCTGCAGGAACGGCACCGCGAGCGGGATGAGCGCGCCGAGGATCCCGGTGGTCGACGCGAACGCGGAGACCCCGCCGCCGATCAGGCAGATGACGAACGCGGCCAGCAGCGGGATGCCGATGCCGACGACGCCGTTGCCGAGGTACTCGATGGTGCCGACGCTCTCCATCAGGCTCACGTACGTCACCACGCCGCAGACCAGCAGCACGGTCGGCCACGCGACCTCGGACACGCACTTCTTGGTGACATCGGGCCACAGCAGGATGATGATCGTGGCGATGCTCAGCGCGAGCAGGCCCACGTCGAACTCCAGCGCCAGCGCGCCGACGGCCAGCGCGACGAGCCCGACGAGCGTCACGATCCGCTGCACGTTCAAGGTGGTCGCCTCGACGGCCGTGCTCGTCCGGGTCGCGGTCGCCGCGCCTCCGCCACCCACCGGCTCGTCGTCCTGCTGCGCCGGATCGGTGCTGACCCGCTTGCCGAGCAGTTGCTTCCCGCCGAACATGAAGAACACCGCGACGCTCAGCAGCGTGTTGAACAGCAGCAGGCTGATCCACAGCAGCACGGGATTGCCCGGCAGGCCGCTGCGTTCCACGACGCCGTTGGTGATGCTGCCGAAGATGCTGATCGGCGAGAAGCCGCCCGCGCTCGCGCCGTTGATGATGAGCAACCCCATGAGCAGCGGGTTGATCCGGTAGCGCGTCGCGAAGTTCATCCCGATGGGGGCCATCATCGCCACCGCGCCGGGCACCACGGCGCCCACCATCGTCAACAGGCTGGTGACCAGGAACATCACCCACGGGATGAGGGCTATTCGCCCCCGCACGGCCCGCACTCCGCTGTGGATGAGCCAGTCGACGGTGCCGTTCGCCTTGGCGATGGCGAACAGCAGGGTCACGCCGACCAGGGTGACGAACAGGTCGCCCGGGAAGCCGGCGAAGAGATCGTCGTTGGACTTGTCGAACACGAACGTGCCGAGCAGGAAGGCGCCCAGGAACGCGACCGCTCCCATGTTCACCGAGCGCACGGTCGCGAAGGCGAAGATCAGAACCAGGCCGATGATCGATATTACCTGTAAGGACATCGACACTCCTCGAGGCTGACGTTGGCTCGCAGGGGTTGGTGGATTCGTTGGTACGACGACGGAATCTGGCGGTCGGACGGCCGGGTCAGGCCCGGTCGGCCACCACGTTGCGCAGTGCGCCCACCCCGGAGATCTCGACCTCGACGACGTCTCCGGGCACCATCGGCCCCACCCCGGCAGGGCTGCCGGTGAGCAGCACGTCGCCGGGTTCGAGGGTGATCCAGCGGGTGACGAAGGCCAGCAGTTCCCCGATCCCGAACACCATGTCCGCGACCGATCCCCGCTGGACGACCTCCCCGGCCAGCCTCGTGGTGATCCGCAGGGCCGACGGATCGGGCACCTCGGTCTCGATCCAGGGGCCCAGCGGGCAGAACGTGTCCGCGCTCTTCGCCCGCGTCCACTGGCCGTCGGCCCGCCAGTCGTCCGCGGTGACGTCGTTCGCGCAGGTGTAGCCCAGCACGACGTCGGCGAAGCGATCGGCCCGCACGTTGCGCGCGGTGTGGCCGATGACGACGGCCAGCTCGCCCTCGTACTCCAGCCGCCGCACCTCGGGCGGCCGCAGCACCTCCGCGTTCGGACCGGTGATCGCGTTGGGAGCCTTGAGGAACAGCGATGGCTGCTGCGGCCAGGGCCTGCCCTTCTCGGCGATCTGGTCGGCGTAGTTGCTGCCCGCGCAGACGATCACGCGCGGCTCGCACGGGGCGAGCAGCGTGACCTCCGACAGCGTCCCCACGGCTCTCCCCGGGGTGTCGTTCCCGTCGGGCAGCTCGTGCACCAGGTCGCCGACGACGGCGCCGCGGCCAACCTGATCGCCGAGGCGGTAGCGGACTATTCGCATGGTCCCTCCTAGTCGACGGCCAGCGCTTCGCGCACCAGCTCCACCGGGTGCCACGCGGTGCGGCCCGCCCCGTGGAAGATCTGTTGCCGGCACGAAACTCCGGTCGCGGCCACGACCGTGTCCTCGGGTTCTGCCGCCAGCGCCGGGAAAAGCCGGTCCCCGCCGACGGTCATGGACGTCTCGTAGTGCTCCGACTCGAAGCCGAACGAGCCTGCCATCCCGCAGCAGCCCGCGTCGATCTCCTCGACCTGCGCCCCCGGGATCCGGCGCAGCAGGGCGACCGTGGCGGCGGTGCCGACCTCGGCCTTCTGGTGGCAGTGGCCGTGGAAGACGATGCGGCGCCCCGCGAGCCAGGAATCCGCGCGCAGGGTCAGCCGGCCCGCGTCGATCGCCTCGACGAGGAGTTCCTCCACCTGCTTGACCCGCTGCGCCACGGCGCGCACCGACGAGGAGTCGGGCAGCAGCGCCTTGTGCTCCTCGCGGAGCATCAGCACGCACGACGGCTCGCAGCCCACGATCGGCGAATCCGGCGCGGTGTCCCGCTCCAGCGAGGTGACCAGCGCCGTCGCCTTCTTCTTCGCGTCGTCGAGCATTCCCTTCGACATGCTCGACCGCCCGCAGCAGCCGCCGCCCGCGAGGTCCACCCGCCAGCCCGACCGCTCCAGCAGCTCGATGCCCGCCCGGCCGATGTGCGGTTCGGTGTAGGTGGTGAACGAGTCCGCGAGCCAGGTGACCGCGCCCTGCGGCGCGGCGGGCGGTGCGGACGTTCGGCGGCGGAACCAGCGGAGCAGGCTGACCCGCTGGAACGTGGGCAGCGGGCGGGCCGCCGCGATGCCGAGCGTGCGGTCCAGGATCCGGCGCAGGAGTGGGATCCGGCCGGGCAGGTTCGACAGCGGGGCGGTCGCCGAGCCGAGCCGGTTGAGCGCGCGGATCGAGGAGAACACGCGCGACCGGAGCGGAGTCCCGTGGATCTCGTGGTGGTGCGCGAGCGTTTCGGCCTTCAGCGAGGCCATGTCCACGCTCATCGGGCATTCGCTCTTGCACGCCTTGCACATCAGGCAGAGGTCGAGGATCTCGTGGAGGCGTTCGCCGCCCAGCGCCGCGTGCGGATCCGGTTCGGACAGCGCCTTCACCAGCGCGTTGGCCCGGCCGCGGGTGGAGTGCTCCTCGTTCTTCGTCGCGATGTAGGACGGGCACATCACGCCAGCGGTGGACTTCCGGCAGGCGCCGATGTTCATGCAGCGGTCCGCGGCGCCGCGCATGCCGCCGACGACCTCGAACTCCAGCATCGTGCGCAGCGGTCGGGCGGGCGGGAGCGCGTCGCGGTCGCGGAGGTTCTCGGTCATCGACGGCGCGTCGACGATCTTGCCGGGGTTCATGATGCCGTCGGGGTCGAAGAGCCGCTTGACCTCGCGCATGGCCTCGTACAGCTCGTCGCCGAAGATCTCCCGGTTGAACTCGCTGCGGGCGAGGCCGTCGCCGTGCTCGCTGGAGTTCACCCCGCCGTACTCGGCGACGAGGTCCTTGACCGCTTCCGCGACGGCGCGCATCTTGGCGACCTCGTCGGGGTCGGTCAGGTCGACGAACGGGCGGATGTGCAGGCATCCCACCGAGCAGTGGCCGTAGAACCCCGCCTCCATCCGGTGCTCGTCGAGGATCTCCTTGAACCGCTTGGTGTATTCGGCGAGGTGCACCGGGTCCACCGCGGTGTCCTCGACGAAGGCCAGCGGGCGGCGGGTCCCCTCGCCGGCGGCCATCAGCAGGCCCAGGCTGGACTTCCGGACCTTCAGCAGCGCCTGCTGCTCGGCGGGCGTGACCGCGCGGAGCGTGTGGTAGCCGTGCCCGTTCTGCTGCCACCGCGCATCGAGCCGGTCGAGCTGGGCGACCAGGTCCGCTTCGTCGTCGCCGGTGAAGGAGACGAAAAGCAGCGCGCCCGGGTCGCCGGCGAGCACGTTCCCGAGGTCGGCGAACTCGATCTTCTGCCGCGACAGGTCCAGGATCGTCCGGTCCATCAGCTCGACCTGGTGCGGATCGCAGCTCAGTGCGTCCGTGGTGGCCGAGATGGCGCTCGGGGTGTCGGTGAAGTGGCCGACGGCGTAGACCGTCCGCCGCGGCTTGGGCACCAGGTCCACCAGCGCGCGGGTGGCGATGACCAGCGTGCCCTCCGCGCCCACCACGAACTTCGCCAGGTCGAACGGCTTTTCCGGCCCGAAGCCGACCAGCCGGTCGAGCCGGTAGCCGCAGGCGCGGCGCCAGAACGCCGGCATCTTCGCCTCGATGACGTCCTCGTTGGCGGTGACCAGGCCCGGAAGTGCTTGGTAGATCCGGCCTTCGAGGGTCTCCACCGACGCCCGGCGCGCCCGCTCGGCCTCGTCGACGGGCTCGAACCGGGTGCACGAGCCGTCGGCGAGCACCACGTCCAGCGCCCGCACGTGGTCGATCGTCATGCCGTAGGTCAGCGAGCCGCTGCCCGCGGAGTTGTTGCCGATCATCCCGCCGATCGTGGCGCGGTTGCTGGTGGAGGTGTCCGGGCCGAACATCAGCCCGTGCGCGGCGGCGGCCTGGTTGAGCTGGTCCTGCACCACGCCGACCTCCACCAGCGCCGTGCGCGCCACCGGGTCGATGTCCAGGATCCGGTTCATGTGCCGGGACATGTCGAGCACCAGGCCGGGCCCCACGGTCTGGCCGACCAGGCTCGTCCCCGCGCCGCGCGGCACGACCGGCACACCGAGCTCGGCGGCGGCCTGCACGGCCGCGGCGACGTCGTCGTTGTGGCGCGGGAAAGCGACGCCGAGCGGCATGATCGAGTACATGCTGGCGTCGCGGGAGAAGAGGTGGCGGGTGTAGTCGTCGAAGGCGACCTCGCCGTCCAGCGCGGCGCGGAGCGCGCGTTCCAGGCGCGAACCGAGGGTTTGCCGTGCGGCGGGAGCGTCAGTTGTCGGGACGGTCATCGCGATTCCTTTCCACCGATTCGTCCTTGCAGTCGCCGCGCCCGGCCGGGCCAGCGCGCCGCGCTGAATTCCCTAGGCGCGCAACACCTCCAGCGCCGCTTGGAGACCGGTGGGATCGATCGGCACCCCGGACAGTTCGAGTCCCATCTGGACGCCGGCGAGGGTGCCGGCCAGCGTCAGGTCGTTGAAGTCGCCGAGGTGGCCGATGCGGAACACGCGACCGGTGAGCTTGCCCAGGCCGGCGCCCAGCGACATGTCGAAGCGGTCCAGGATGACCTCGCGGACCTTGTTCGCGTCGTGCTCCTCGCCCAACCGCACGGCGGTCAGCGAGCTGGAGTGCTCGCGTTCGTCGGCGCACAGCACCTCCAGGCCCCAGGCCCGCACGGCTGCTCTGGTCGCCTCGGCGTGCCGGTCGTGCCGGGCGAAGACGTTGGGCAGTCCCTCCGCTTCGAGGAGGGACAGCGCTTCCTGCAGCCCGTAGAGGAGGTTGGTGGGCGGGGTGTAGGGGAAGAAGCTGCGCTCGTTGGCTTCGAGGATGGGCGCCCAGTTCCAGTACGACTTCGGCAGCCGCGCTCCTTCGGCGGCGGTGAGCGCCTTCCCGCTGATCGCGTTGAACCCCAGCCCCGGCGGCAGCATCAGGCCCTTCTGCGAGCAGCTGACCGTGACGTCCACCCCCCACTCGTCGTGCCGGTAGTCGATGGAGCCCAGCGAGGAGATCGTGTCGACCAGCAGCAGCGCGGGGTGGTTCGCTTCGTCGATGGCCGCCCGGATCTCCGGCACCCGGCTGGTGACCCCGGTGGACGTCTCGTTGTGGACGACCATCACCGCGGCGATGCCGTGCTGTTCGTCCGCGGCCAGCCGCTCGGCGACGACGGCCGGGTCGACGCCTCGCCGCCAGTCCCCGGGGACGAAGTCGACGACCAGCCCGAGGCCTTCCGCCATGTCGCGCCACAAGGTGGCGAAGTGGCCGGTCTCGAACGCGAGCACGCGATCGCCGGGGGACAGGGTGTTGACGAGCGCCGCCTCCCAGGCCCCGGTGCCCGAGGACGGATAGATGACGACGGGCCGATCGGTGCCGAACACCGGCCGGACCCTGCGCAGCACGTCCTGCGCGAGCTCCGCGAAGTCCGGCCCGCGGTGATCGATCGTGGGTTGCGCCATGGCGCGCAACACGCTGCCTGGGACGTTGGTCGGTCCGGGGATCTGCAGGAAATGCCGTCCGCTGTTGGCGGCCATTGCACCAACCCTTCTGAGCCGATTAGGTGACGCTGTGCCGTGACGTGGTACGCTGTGCCGTATGAAAGCGCCGAGAGAGTAGGCACGGCGGACTGAGGAGTCAAGGCATTGCGCAACGTCCTGAACACGCTGCGGGTACTGGAAGAGGTCGCCGCGCGTCAGCCGATCGGCGTCGGCGAACTGGCCCGCGCGCTGGACATGCCCAAGAGCTCGGTCCAGCGCTCATTGCTCACCCTCGACGAGGCCGGGTGGATACGTCCGGCATCGGGCGAGGTCAAGCGGTGGGTGATGACCACCAAGGCGCTCGCGATCGGCGGCCGCGCCAGCGGTGACCTCGGCCTGCGCGACGCGGCCAGGCCGATCATGGAGGACCTGCGCCGGCGCACCGAGGAGACGATCCACCTCACGGTCCCGGAGGAGGACAGGGTCGTCCTGATCGAGCGGCTGGAGACGTCGAAGCCGCTGCGCATCAGCATGGCCTTGGGGCACGCGCTCCCCCTGCATGCGTCCGCGAACGGCAAGGCGGTCCTCGCCAACAGCGGCCCGGATGTCCTCAAGCGCCTGTTCGCCGACGAGCTACCGCGCTACACCGACAACACGATCACCGATCCGGACCAGATGCTCGCCGAGCTGGCCCGGATCCGGGAACGCGGATTCGCGCTCAACCACGGGGAATGGCGGGCCGACGTCGGCTCGGTCGCCGCCGTCGTCCTGGAGGGACCGGAGAAGCCGATCGCCAGCCTCAGCGTGAACATCCCGATGAGCCGCCTGACCGAGGAGAACGAAGCGGTCTTCGGCGCCGCGGTGAGCGAGGCGGCGAGGAGCCTCGGCGCCCGGCTCGGCTACGAAACGGCGTAACCGGCCCGGAAACTCGGGCAGTCGGTCAGCCAGGAGCCGGCTCGCGCCCGGAACTGCTCCGGTTCGAGACCGCCTGCGCCGTCGGGAATCGCCGCCACGATCGGCACTCCCGTGACCCGGGGCAGCTCGGCGAGGTTGCACTCCTCGGCCAGGCCGAGCGCTTCCGGCACCGCGCCGAGCACGAGTCCCGCCGGCTCCAGGTTTCGCGAACGCAGGGCGTTGACGGTGAGTTCGGTGTGGTTGAGGGTGCCGAGCCCGGCCCGGGTCACGACGTACACCCGCACCGGGTGGTCCGCGGCGAGCCCGGTGGCGAGGTCCAGCAGGGTGCCGCCCCCGGTGTCGAGGCGGACCAGGAGTCCGCCCGCGCCTTCGACGATCACGGTGTCGCGGGTCCGGGCGAGCCCGCGGATGCGGGCCGCGTGCTCGCTGATCGGCGGGATCCCGATGCCGCGCCGTCGGGCGGCCGTGTCCGGCGCGAGGGGATCTTCGAGCCGGGTGAACTCGGCGACCTCGCAGCCAGCCAGCCGCGCCACGACGGAGATGTCGGGTTCGTCGGTGCCGACGCCGGTCTGCGCGGGCTTCACGACGATCGTTCCCGGACCGGAGCGGACCGCGAGCGCCGCGGTGGCCACGGTCTTGCCGACACCGGTGTCGGTGCCGGTGATGATGGTGATCATGCCTGCCGCCGGTGGTCGTCGATGGTGCGGGCCAGCACGTCGACGGCGCGCGCCCAGCGCTCGTCGTCTAGGCCGACGTGGGTGGTGATCCGGAGCCGGGAGATCCCGTCGGGCACCGACGGCGGGCGGAAGCACCCCACCCGGACCCCGGACGCGAGCGCCGCGGCCTGCGCGGCGACGGCGACCTGCGGAGACGGCATGGGCACCGAGAGCACGGCGCCTGCCGACCGCGGCACGCCGAGCCGGTCGGCCAGCTCGCCGCCGCGCTGGTGGATCTGCGTCGGGAAACCGGGTTTCCCGCGCAGCCTGCGGAGGGCGGCCAGCGCGCCGGCGGTGGGCGCCGGTGCCAGCCCGGTGTCGAAGATGAACGGGCGGGCCCGGTTGGTGAGGTGGTCGATCAGCGCAGCGGAGCCGAGCACCGAACCGCCCATGGCGCCGAGCGATTTCGACAGCGTCGCGGTCATCACCACGTGCCGGTCGTCGGCCAGGCCGTGGGCGTGCACCAATCCTCGGCCGCCGTCACCGACCACGCCGAGTCCGTGCGCCTCGTCGACGACGAGCAGCGCGTCGTGATCGGCGCAAGCCGCCGCCAGGTCCGTCAGCGGGGCGGCGTCGCCGAGCACCGAGAAGACCGACTCGGTCAGCACGATCGCCCGTCGGCCACCGGCTTCGGCCAACGCGGCCCGGACCGCGGCGACGTCGTTGTGCGGGACCACCTCGATCGCCGCCCGGGACAGCCGCGCGGCGTCGATCAGCGAAGCGTGCACGTGCGCGTCGGAGACGATCAGCGTCTGCTTGTCCGCCAGCACGGTCACCGCAGACAGGTTGGCGTGGTACCCGGTCGAGAAGACCAGCGCCGCCTCGCGACCGGTGAACTCGGCTAGTTCGCGCTCCAGGTCGGCGTGCAGCGTGGTGGTGCCGGTGACCAGCCGGGAGGCACCCGACCCGGCGCCCCAGGCGAGGGCGGCGTCGGCGGCCGCTCGGCGCACCTCGGGATCGCAGCTCAACCCCAGGTAGTCGTTGTTGGCGAGGTCGATGACGTCATCATCGACCGCCCGCGGCCGCAGCGTGCGCTGCAACCCGGCGTCTACGCGCTTGGTCCGCTGCTCGGCGAACCACGTTTCCCAGCCGCTCATCCGGCCTCCGCAGCGGCCGCGATCCCGGCGCAGATGGCGGCGATGTCGTCGTCGGTGCACACGTACGGCGGCATGGTGTAGATCAGGTCGCGGAACGGGCGCAACCACACGCCCTGCTCCAGGGCGGCTTCGGTCGCCTTGACCACGTCGACCGGGTGGTCGAGCTGGACCACGCCGACCGCGCCGAGGACCCGCACGTCGACGGCGTCGATGTCGTGCAGCGCCTGCAAACCCGTGTTGATCCGGCGCACGTCCGCCGCCCAGTCGCCGGTGCTCAGCAGGTCCAGGCTGGCCGAGGCGACCGAGCAGGCCAGCGGGTTGCCCATGAAGGTGGGGCCGTGCATGAGGACGCCGGAATCGCTGGCGGACACGCCACGGGCGACCTCCGTCGTGCAGAGCGTGGCGGCCAGCGACAGGTAGCCCCCGGTGAGCGCCTTGCCGACGCACAGCACGTCCGGGGCCACGCCGGCGGCATCGGCGGCGAAAAGGGTTCCGGTGCGGCCGAATCCGGTGGCGATCTCGTCGAAGACCAGCACCAGTCCGTGCTCGTCGGCGATCTCGCGGAACACCCGCAGGCATGCGGCGGGGTAGGGGTGCATGCCGCCGGCGCCCTGGAGGAGCGGCTCCACGATCAGCCCGGCGAGCCGGTCCGCGTGCTCGGCCGCGAGCGCGCGGAAGCCCGCCGCCCAGGCGTCGACATCGCCGTCGAGCCGTGGCGGGCGCTCGCCGAACACCTGCTCCGGCAGCACACCGGACCACATGGCGTGCATGCCGCCGTCGGGGTCGCACACGCTCATGCAGTCGAAGGTGTCGCCGTGGTAGCCGCCGCGGACGGTGAGGAACCGGGTCCGCTCCGGCCGGCCGGCGCCGCGCTGGTACTGCAGCGCCATCTTCATCGCCACCTCGACGCTCACCGACCCGGAGTCGGCCAGGAAGACGCGGTCGAGGCCGGCGGGTGCGAGGTCGACCAGTCGCCGGGCCAGCTCGATCGCCGGCTCGTGGGTGAGTCCACCGAACATCACGTGCGACATCTGCCCGATCTGCCGGCGCACCGCCGCGTCGAGCACGGGGTGCCGGTAGCCGTGGATCGCCGACCACCACGACGCCATCCCGTCGACCACCTCGTCGACGCCGTCGAGGGTGATCCGGCTGCCCGCGGCGCCGGTGACCAGGCGCGTCGGCGTCGGGTCGGCCATCGATGTGTACGGGTGCCACAGGTGCTCGCGGTCGAACGCGAGCAGTGCTTCGGCGGTCATGTCAGGCGTTGGGGAGGACGTCGGTGCCGGCACCGCGGCGCCGGATCGCCGGGTCGACCGGCTCCAGCCGCCCGGTCTGCTGCGCGAGGTCCTCCTCGGAGCCCAGGACGACGAAGCCGTTGTCGCGGATCATCTCGAGGTCCGCCTTGGCTTCCTGGCCCTCCGAGGTGAGGTAGTCGCCGAGGAAGATCGAGTTGGCGACGTGCAGCGCGATCGGCTGCAGCGAACGCAGGTGCATCTCGCGGCCGCCGGCGATCCGGATCTCCTTGTCCGGGCAGACGAAGCGGGCCATCGCCAGGATCTTCACGCAGCGGGTGGGGGAGAGCTCCCAGGTGTTCTCGAACGGGGTGCCGTCGAAGGGCATCAGGAAGTTGACCGGGATCGAGTCGGAGCCCAGCTCCCGCAGCGCGAACAGCGCCTCGACGAGCTGCTCGTCGGTTTCGCCCAGGCCCGCGATCAGGCCGGAGCAGGGCGAGATCCCCGCGCCCTTCGCCTTCTCCACGGTGTCGACCCGGTCCGCGTAGGTGTGGGTCTGGACGATGTTGTCGTGGTTGCTCTCGGCGGTGTTGATGTTGTGGTTGTAGGCGTCCACCCCGGCGGCCTTCAGGCGCTCGGCCTGGCCGTCCTTGAGCAGCCCCAGGCAGGCGCAGACCTCGACGTCGGGGTACTCGTCCTTGAGCGCCCCAACCATCTCGGTCACCTTGTCGATGTCCCGGGTGGACGGTCCGCGGCCGGAGGAGACCAGGCACACCCGGCTCGCGCCGCCCTTGAGCCCGGCGCCGGCCTGGCGGAGGGTCTCGTCCTTGGACAGCCACGAGTACTTGAGGATCGGCGCGTCGGAGCCCAGCGCCTGCGAGCAGTAGTTGCAGTTCTCCGGGCACAGCCCCGACTTCAGGTTCACCAGGTAGTTCACCTTCACCGCGTTGCCGAAGTGCGCGCGGCGCAGCCGGCCGGCGGCGGCGGCGACGGACATCAGCTCGGTGTCGTCGGCGCGCAGCACCGCGAGGGCGTCCGCCGGGGTGGCCGGCACCCCGGCGAGGATCCCATCGGCGAGCTGGTGGAAGGTGGTGTTCATCGCTTCTCCCGTGTCGGCAGGTGCGGCAACCTGAACAGTGTTCACCTGAACGGTGTTCAGGCTAGACTGGGCGGGGCGATCGGTCAACGGGAGGGGTCTGCGTGCGGTATCACCGGAGCGACGTCGTGGATCGCGCGATCGCGGTCCTCGACGAGTACGGGCTGGAGTCGCTGTCGATGCGGCGACTGGCCGCCGAGCTCGGCGTGCAACCGAGCGCCCTCTACCACCACGTGCCGAACAAGCAGACGCTGCTGGCGGCGGTCGCCGACGAGATCCTGACCCGGGGCAAGCGGCCGCACCGGGCCCGGGAATGGGACCGGCGCGTGGTCGAGGTCTGCGCAGAGCTCCGGGACGCGATGCTCGCCTACCGCGACGGTGCGGAGGTGGTCGTCACGGCGCACACCTTCGGCCTCGGCGCCGCCGAGCCCGCGAACCAACTGCGGGCGGCCCTGCGCGACGGCGGCCTGCCCGAGGACCTGGTCGACGTCGGCACCCGGGCCCTCCTGCACCTCGTCTTCGGCCACACGGTGGAAGAGCAGATGGCGCTGCAGGCGGCGAGCGCCGGCGCGATCGACCGGGCGCCCGGCGGACCGGCGGACTTCGAGCGCGGGCTCGAACTCGTCCTGGACGGCCTCCGGTCCAAGGTCGGCGGCTGACGGCGCGGCAAGGGTTTCGGCGCCACCGGCCGGAGTCGGCGACGGCGCAGCGATCTCCGGGCGGCCCGGCGGGCGGCTTGAGGTGGCTGCCGCTCGGGTGCTGTTCGATACTCGGCTCGGGGGGAGTACTTCCGCAGGGTCTGCCCGGTCAGGACGGATGCCCGTTGGCATCCCCGGCAGGCCGCCCTCACGGGCGAAGGAGACCTCGAACGCAACCGAGTTCGAGGGGGTCTCCATGCCTCATCCGACCGTTCTCGCCGCCCCATCGGACTCGATCGGCTCGCAGTGGCTCTGGGGCATCAGCATCGCCGTGCTGCTGGCGCTGCTGTGCGCCGACTTCCTGGTCACCCGTCGCCCGCACGAGGTCTCCATGCGCGAGGCCATCGGCTGGTCGGTCTTCTACCTCGCCTTGCCGCTGGTGTTCGGGTTCTTCCTGTGGAGTGCGTTCGGCGGCAATCAGGCGCTGGAGTTCATCACCGGCTTCGTGGTGGAGAAGTCCCTGTCGGTCGACAACCTCTTCGTCTTCATGATCCTGCTGTCGGGCTTCGCCGTGCCTGCGGAACTGCAGCAGCGGGTGCTGCTGTACGGCATCGTCGGGGCTCTGGTGCTGCGCGGGATCTTCATCGCGGCCGGGGCCGCCCTGCTGCAGGCGGGCAACTGGGCGTTCCTGGTCTTCGGCGCGATCCTGTTCGCCACCGCGGTCAAGATCCTGCACGAGGCGCTCACCAGGTCCGGTTTCGACCGCGACGTGTCGCAGATGCGCTCGGTGCGACTGCTGCGGCGGCTGATGCCGGTCACCGACGACTACCGCGGCCCCCGGCTCACGGTTCGCGAAGGCGGCCGACGTGCCTTGACCCCGCTGACGGTCGTGGTCGTGGCGGTCTTCGCCACCGACGTGGTGTTCGCCGTCGATTCCGTCCCCGCGGTCTACGGCATCACCGAGGACCCGTACCTGGTGTTCACCACCAACGCGTTCGCCCTGCTCGGACTGCGCGCCCTGTACTTCGTGCTGGCGACGGCGCTCGCCAAGCTCGTCCACCTCAACCACGGGTTGGCGATCATCCTCGCGTTCATCGGGGCGAAGCTGGTCCTGCACTGGGCGCACGGGATCTGGCCCGCCGTCCCGGAGATCCCGACCCCGCTCTCGCTCGCGGTCATCGTGGTGGTCTTGGCGGCCGTCACGCTGACCAGCCTGCGCGCCCGCCGCGGCGCCGAAGAATCCACGCCCGGGAGCTGACCATGTCCACCGAAATCCTCGTCGAACTCGCCGCGACAGTCTTCGTGGTGGCCGCCTTGCTGATCACCTGCGCGGTCCTGCTCGACGCCCGCCCGCCCAGCGGGCCGCACCATTGACCGCGGTGGTGCTCCGCAGCCCCACCCGTGAACAGTCGAACTCTCTATGGGAGATTCCCTAGGCCCGCGGCCGGAAAAAGCAGCGACCCCGAAGCCGCTTCCTGGCGGTGTCCGCACAGGCCGAACCGGACACAGTTCGGGGCTTCGGGGTCGGGTAGCTGCCTGGTATTCGCCGACCGCTTGCCCGCGTCGAAATCCACAGGGGCATCGCACGTCGGGTCGGCTGGAGAGCCGTGGGCGGTCCTAGCGGACAGCCACCTCACAAGTCCTGTTGGTATTCAACGTTGGACCACCTCCTTTCCTGTGTACCGAGGAGGTTAGGGGGCGGCGCCCCACCCGGGCAACTGATTTTTTTCGCAGCTGCTGCCAAGGGGTTCTCCCGCAAGCGCAGCGGCCGGACGGTCGCATGTGGACAGATCGACCGGTGGCCGTGCGCCCGCAGCCGGTCGGTACGCACGCCTCGACACCTACGTAACGAACTACGTAATGCCACGAATGTCCCCGCAACCGGGACCAAAGACACTGGACATGTCCAGCCGAACGGACCGACCGAGGCGAAACGATGGTTCACCAGACCCACCCCGAACGAACCGCTTCCGCACATCGACGCGGCCGCGGGCAACCGAGCCCCGCTCCCGCAGATGCGCTCCGGTTCGGCGGGCGCTACGAGGATCTGCGTGACGATCACCTCGCGCACACGCTGATCCGCGAGGACGCAGCGGTGGAAAGGGAGGAGCTTTCGCCCCACGAGCGCCTCAGCTGCCACGTCCACCGGCGGTGGGCGCACGAGTGCATCAGCTCCACGGCGCACGTCATCGCCGTCACCGGGCACCGGTGGTGCCGGAGTTGTGACGCCGAGGCGTCCGTGGCGGTGGACGAGGTGAGCGGCACGGTTTCGGTCGTCTGCACGCGGTGCCGCACTACCCCCCGACAGTGCGGCAACGCGGCAGATCCTGCGCACCTGCCGAGCGAGCCTGGCAGTCGCGCTGGACAGTCGCAGGGCCTGCGCCGCGCAGCAGGCCCCCGCTGCCTGACCCTCCCAGCTTCGCGAGCCCATCGGACAGCCGCCCTGGCTCGGAAGGCGCGAGCGGGCGCCCCCACCGGTCGTCGTGCCGGAGCCGGTTTCGTACGTGTCCTGACCAGGCAGGAAACGGGCGAGGCGGTTCGGATGGTGCGTCGCGACTCCCGCCCGGCCGGGAACCTCCCGGCCGAGCTCACGAGCCTGGTCGGGCGGCGTGCGGAGGCGGCCGAGATCAGGCGGTCGTGGTCGGGCTCCCGGCTGGTCACGTTGACCGGGCCCGGCGGGGTCGGCAAGACCCGGCTCGCGCTGCACGTCGGGCGGGCGGCGAGAGCCACGGCCCTCTTCACCGCCATGACCAAGGAAAAACCCCAGAGCTAGAGATGGTTCGGGTTCGCGCGAAAGCGCCACCGCGCCCCATGCGGCCGACGTCGCATCCTGGAAGGGTGGCTCGTGCGGTCACGTGTGCGTCGTGCCGCCCGGCGCCACGTTCCCGTGCGAATGCCCCCGCTGTGCGGTCCCCCGGCTCCGCGAGTGGCGGAGACCGGCGAACCCGAGTGCGGCGAACGTGATGACCCACGCGGCGCCGGCGAGCATGAAGGCCACGCCCAGACCGGTGAGCGGTAGCACCCCGGTGAACGTCAGCGGGAGGATGACCGCACCGGACAGGGCGTTCCCCGCGATGGCCGACCCGGCGAGCCGCGACGGGATCTCCGGGTAGCCAGCGATCAGGCCGAGAGCGGCGGCACCGCCGAGCATGGCGATCCCGATCGGCAGGAACCAGGCGGACGGCAGCCCGAGCGGAGCAGCGAGCCACTGCCCGCCCACCAGCATGACCACCCCGAAGGCCGCGGTGCCCCCGCTGTCGATCCGCAGGCTCCTGCGCAGCAGGTCGGCCCGTTCCCTCGGGTTGCTGGCGGTAATGGTCGGGCCGCTCATGTGCATCTCCTCGTCGTCGATCTGCCCAGAAGGTGGCATCGCGCAGGGCACGAGTTCAATGACCTCCGAGGTCATGGCCGCGGTGATCTGCGGCTGGCTAGGCTTCGCAACATGGGTGTGCAACAACCGGCCAGGGTGGGTGCCCTGCTCCGGGAGTGGCGGCAGCGTCGGCGGCTCAGCCAGCTGGATCTCGCGCTCCTGGCGGACACCTCAGCCCGGCATCTGTCCTGTGTGGAGACCGGCCGTGCGCGGCCGAGCCGGGCGATGGTGCTGCGCCTGTCCCGTGCCCTGGACGTTCCCCTCCGCGACCGGAACACCTTGCTGCTGGCCGCCGACTACGCACCGGCGTACCAGGAGAGCAGTCTCGACGACGAAGCCATGGCCTCGATCCGTTCGGCGCTGGACACCATGCTGGCGTCCCACGAGCCGTATCCGGCGGTCGTGGTCGATCGCCTGTGGAACGTGCTGCTCGGCAACCGGGCCATGGCGGTGCTCATGGACGGCGTACCGCAGCACCTGCTGCTGCCGCAGCCCAACGTGTTCCGCCTGGCCCTGCACCCCGACGGGTTGGCCCAGCGGCTGGTCAACCTGCACGAGGTCCGCGCCCTGTTCCTGGAACGACTGCACCGCCAGGTCATCGCCACCGGAGACGCGCACCTGCGCGCGTTGTACGAGGAGGTGGGCGGTTATCCCGTCCCCGAGGACCCGGGAGCGGAACGGGGCGGCAGCGCCGGAAATGCGCCGAGCCCCATCCAGGTGCCGCTGAGAATCCGCACCCGCAGGGCGAATTGGCGATGTTCAGCACCATGGCCACATTCGGCGCTCCGGCCGATGTGACGTTGTCGGAGCTGGCGATCGAGTTCTTCTACCCCTTCGACGAACACACCGCGAACGCACTGCGCGCGCTGGCATCCGCGGGCACGGCCGCCGGCTCGCCGCTGCAGCGATAGGCCGTCGAAAAGGGCTCCGAGGTCGGTGGGCGTCAGGTGTCCGAGCGCCACCAGCGGCGGGGATGCCGTCGTGCGGGGCGAAGCGGGCGGGGAGACCGGTCAGGAATCGAGAAGCGCCGGCCGCGTGCCCGCGCCTAGCGTGACCGGAGTGGACATCACCGGTCACCGGGCAGGGCCCGGTCGACCACCACGAACGTCCCCACCCGGCTGGTCCCGGGTTTCCCGATTTCACCGGAGGTCCGAATGAACTGGAACAAGTGGGTCCGGCAGAGCCACCGCTGGCTTTCCATCGCCTTCACGGCGACCGTGATCGTCACCTTCGTCGCCCTGGCGCAGGAAGAACCCGTCATCTGGGTTTCCTACGTGCCGCTGCTCCCGCTCGCGCTGCTCCTGCTCAGCGGCCTGTACATGTTCGCGCTGCCGTACGCCAAGCGCAGCCGCCGAAGCGCCGCTCGCGGGAGATGACCGGATACCTGGGTTCTCGCCGAAAAGCATTGCATACCAAATGTTCTCGGCCTTCTCGCCGCGAGCACCGTCCAGCCGACTGACCGGAACCCCACCCGGGATCGCGCCTGACGGCCTACCGTGATGCCGGGACCTGACGAGAAGGGGCGGGCATGCGGACTTGGCTGGTTACCGGCGCGTCGCGCGGGTTGGGGGCGGCGCTCGTCGACGCGGCGCTGGCGCGAGGGGACGCCGTGGTGGCCACCGCCCGGGTTCCCGAGCGCATCGCCGCGGTCGCAGCAGAACACGAGGAGCGGCTGCTCAGGTGCCGCCTCGATGTCACCGATCCGGACACCGTGCGGAGGGCGGTCGCGGCCGCGGTCGATCGGTTCGGCCGGATCGACGTGCTGGTCAACAATGCCGCGCTCGGACTCCTCGGTGCCGTCGAGGAAACCTCCGTGGAGGAGGCGAGAACCCTGTTCGACACCAATGTTCTCGGGGTGTTGTTGGTGACGAACCAGGTGCTGCCGGTGATGCGCGCCCAGCGGTCGGGGCACGTGCTGATGATGAGTTCGATGGGCGGGTTCGCATCCGGGGCGGGATTCGGCGTCTACGCGGCGAGCAAGTTCGCGGTCGAGGGACTGGCCGAAGCGTTGCGGGAGGAGCTCGCGCCGTTCGGGATCGCGGTCACGATCGCCGAACCCGGGGTCTTCCAGACCGACTTCGCGTCGGCCGGTTCGGCGCAGGCCGGCCGGTCCATCGACGACTACCGCCAGGTCGGCGAGACGCTCGCCGAGTACGAAGACGGCGAGCCGGGTGGCGACCCGGCGTGGGCCGCCGCTCAGCTCGTCGCCGTCGCGGACCGCGAGGATCCGCCGTTGCGGTTGCCGCTCGGCGCCGACGCCGTCGCCCGCATCAGAGGTAAGCTCACCGCCGTGGCTGCGGAACTGGCCGACCTGGCCTGACAGGTCGTTCCGGAATGGCACGCGGCCGTCTGGGGCGCAGGGCGCCGTTTTCGCGCGAAACCGCCGCCGGTGTCAGGCACCGGGCGCCTTCGGATCGCGGGCTAACCCGCGATCAGGCGGTCTTGGGGGCGGCGCGCATGCCGACGTACACGCACGGGGTGCCGTTGGCCAGCGTCGCGAACACCACCGGGCTGTACGCCTCGCCGCCGAGGTTGAAGGGTGCGGCGAAGACCGTCGGCGATACCGGCAGCAGGCTTGCTTCCATCGGCGGGGCAATGCCTTCCAGCTCGTCGACGAACTCGTAGCGGATCCGCGCGTCGCCCGCGTCGTCCCGGCTGATGGTCGTGATGGCTCCGGCGCGCCGGTAGCTGCCCAGCAGCGGTGTCAGATCCACCTCGGGCGGGTTCGCCGGCGGAGCGAACGGGGCCGGCATGCGCGCGTCGGCCAGTTCGGCCAGCAGTTCCCGGAACAGGTCGGCGTAGAGCCGGGCGAAGTCGCCGCCGTTGGTGAGCAGCACGACCACTACGCCTGCTTGCGGGATGACGCGCAGATAGGACTGCTGCGCGCCCGCGTTGCCGTCGTGGCCGAAGCCGGAGACCCCGTTCCAGTCGTGCAAGGTCCAGCCGAGACCCCAGCCGTCCGCGGACATGCTCCACTTGTCCGGGCTGTCCACCTCGCGGCGCTGCATCGCGGCGACCGCATCGGCGGACAGGACCCGGGTGCCGTCCGCGGCGGTGCCGCCGTCCAGGTGCATCTTGGCGAAGCGGGCGACGTCACCGGCCGAGACGATGACCCGGCCGTACGGCCCCGCCGAGCGCGGCATCATGTCCCAGACGGCCGCCGGTTCGGGTTCCCGGCCGAGGTGGCCCATGGCCGCCCGGAACCGCAGCGCTTCCTCCGGCAGCGTCATCGAGTGCGCCAGCCCGAGCGGGGCGAACAGCCGGTCCCGCAGCGCCTGGTCCCAGGTCTGCCCGGTGAGCACCTCGACGATCCTGCCGAGCACGACGTAGCCGAGGCTGCCGTAGGAGAACGCCGTGCCCGGCGGGCAGTCCAGCGCCACTTCCCCGGCGGCCTCGACGTACTTCGCCAGGCAGTCGTCGCCGCGGCCGGAGTCGTGGAAGAAGTCGTTGGTCACCCCGCCGGTGTGCGACAGCAGCTGCCGGACGGTGATCGTCGCGGTGGCCTCCGGGTCCGGGGTGGCGAATTCCGGCAGCACGCCCACCGCCGGCGCGTCCAGGTCCAGCTCGCCGGAGTCGACCAGCTGCATCACCAGCGTGGCGGTGTAGGCCTTGGCGAGCGATCCGGCCAGGAACACCGAATCGGGGGTGGCGGACACCCCGGTTCCCCGGTGCAGGACGCCGCTGGCCAGCTCGTGGACGGTGCCGCCGGCCAGCACGGCCAGCGCGGCTGCCGGGACGTGGTGGGCGGCGCGCAGCTCGTCGAGCCTGGCCTGCCACCGGTCGACGTCGAATTGCGGTACTGGCATTGCTGGAGATCCCCTCTGACCTGCGAACCGAACAGCGTGCGGACGTCCGCACACCGTACTGATGCCGTGCGTCGTTCGCAAGGACGTACACTGTTCGGACGGATCGCGCGAGAGGAGCGAGGAGGCCGCATGCCAGCCGATGAGCAGCCGTTTCCCTCGGTGTGGGCCCGCCCGCAGCGACAGCGGCGGGAGCAGCCGGCGCTGAGCCGGGAGCAGATCGTCGCCGCGGCTCTGCGCCTGCTGGACGCCGAGGGAATCGGGGCGTTGAGCATGCGCAAGCTCGGCGCCCAGCTCAACGCCGGGGCCACCTCGATGTACACGCACGTGGCCAACAAGGACGAGCTGATCGAACTGGTCGTGGACGAGGTCTACGGCGAGATCGAGGTGCCGGTCCCCGGCGATGCCGCGGGCTGGCGGGCGGCCATCACCGGCTGCGCGCACAGCATCCGGTCGACGCTGCTGCGCCACCCGTGGATCGTCTCCGTGCTCGGCGAGGCGGGCGTGGCCTACCTCGGACCGAACATGATGCGGCTGACCGAGGCCATCCTCGCCGCGTTCGAGGAGGGGGGCTTCCCGCTGGACGCGGCCGACCGGGCGATGAACACGGTCTTCGCCTACGTCGTCGGGGTGTCGACCAGCGAGGCGGCCTGGCTGACCATGCTCGCGCGCAGCGGGCAGGGCGAGCAGGAGTGGGCCGAGCGCCTGTGGCCCGCCGCCGAACGAGCGGTGCAGGAGTTCCCGCGGCAGCGCAAGCTGTACGCCGCGCAGCGGGGCCAGAACCTGCGCAGCACCCGCGACGACGAGTTCGCCACCGGGCTGGACTGCGTCCTGCGCGGCCTAGCGGCCCGCTTCGCCCTCGAGCCCGGGGCGTGACGCCATGCTCCACTTTGGACTGGAGCTCGCGCCTTGGCGATGAGCTGACCCGGATTCAGGGGTCGTTCGCACGTTCGGGATGTGGCCGCCTGGAGCGCAGGGTGCCGATTTCGCGCGTCGCATCGGGCGTCTTCGGGATGAGCCGGGCGGAGCCGTTCTGAAACGGTCGCCCGGGCGACCCGTCGAATCGGCGCGTCCTTCCTTCGGCGGGGGATCACTCCGGCCAGTCGGAGTTCTTGATGACCTCGACGAAGTCGCCGCGCACGAAGCCCGGGGCGTAGTAGGCGAGCACGTCCGCCTTGACGTTGCCGAACGTCGTCTCGGGGCGGTCCTCGATGCCTTCGGTGAACGCGGCGAGGATCCGGTTCTTGAAGTCCGGGCGGGGGTGCGCCGCGACCACGGCGGCGCGTTGCTCGTCGGAGACCGCGTGGTAGCCGATGCCCAGGACGTCGAGCTCGACGCCGCGGGTGACCAGAGCTACCTCGGGCGCCATGTGCAGCGGGATTTCGGGGGTGGTGTGCAGGGCGATGGCGGTCCAGATTCGGTCGGCGGGTTCGCCGCCGATGCCGTGGGCGCGCAGGAACCTGCGGGCCTCGTCGGCGCCGTCGATCTCGAAGCGCTGGTCCGCGCGGCGGAACCGCTCGGTCAGCCCCAGGTCGTGGAACATGGCGCCCACGTACAGCAGCTCGGGATCGAACCGCAACCCCTGCTCCCGGCCGCGCAACGATCCCCACAGGAACACCCGCCGGGAGTGGTCGAACAGCAACGGCGACGCGGCCTCGCGCACCAGCTCGGTGGCCTCCCGTGCCAGGGCGCTGTCCGGGATCTGCACGCCTGCGATGGATTCCTTCATCTCCGCTGCCTCCTGCTCGGTCGGTGACGGGTTCCAGGTTCGCCCGGGCGGCTACCCTGGTGCCATGTCCTTCCGGCCAGAAGAACCACAGATCCGGACATGACGCACCGGGTGGCCGTCGTGGTGTTCGACGGTGTGACCATGCTCGATGTCAGCGGCCCGTCGGAGGTGTTGCACCAGGCGGGTCGGCTAGGCCACCCGTACGAGTTGGTGCTGGTCTCGCCGAGCGGTGCGCAGGTCGCCACGTCCGCCGGGCTGGGGCTGGCCGGCAGCGTCTCGGCAGCCGCGGCCGGTCCCGTCGACACGGTGGTGGTCGCCGGTGGCGACCGGCTCGCCGAGCAGCGGCCGGAGGACGACCTGCTGGCGGCCGTGCGCACGCTCGCCACGCAGGCGAAACGGGTCGCGTCGGTCTGCACCGGCGCCTTCGTCCTCGCCGAACTGGGGCTGCTCGACGGCCGCCGCGCGACCACGCACTGGCGGCACGCCGAAGCGCTCGCCCGCCGCTACCCCCGGGTGCGCGTCGAGCCGGACGCCATCCACATCCGCGACGGCCGCTACGTCACCTCGGCCGGCATCAGCGCCGGAATCGATCTGACCCTCGCCCTCGTGGAAGACGACCACGGCGCGGACGTGGCCCGGGACATCGCCCGGGAAATGGTCGTGTTCCTGCAACGCCCGGGCGGGCAGTCGCAGTTCTCCACGGCCCTCGCCACCCCGCCGGCGCGGAGCGACGTGCTGCGCGCGGTGATCGCGTCCGTGGTCGCCGACCCGGGCGCCGACCACAGCCTGCCGGCCATGGCCGTCGCGGCGGCCGTCAGCACCCGGCACCTGACCCGCTTGTTCAGCGCCGAACTCGGCACCACACCGGCCCGCTGGGTCGAACGCGTCCGCCTCGACCGCGCCCAGCAACTCCTCCTCGACGGGCACAGCGTCACCTCGGCCGCGCGCCACAGTGGACTGGGCACCGACGAATCCCTCCGCCGCGCCTTCGCCCGCCACCTGGGCACGACGCCGACCCACTACCGCCAGCGGTTCGCCACCACGCAGCACCAGCCCCCGGCACCGTGACGCTCGCGCCGCGGCCCGTCGGCGGTTTTCGGCTTCGCCCAGCGCGAATTCCTCGGGCGGAGCCGCGCCATGAACAGCGCACGACCGGCGCCTGTGCACTGTGGACATCCGGGCGAGTGCTCGTCTGGCTCGGCTGAGCGCATCGATGCGTGGTGTGAGGAGAGCCATGCGGTCGTGGATGGGATGTGTTGCCGGAGCGGTCGCCGGGGTAGCCGTTGATCGGCAAGCGCCGGGCAGCCACCCGGCGACGTGCGACCGGAGTTGAGGAGCTCAGCGATGGAACTGGTTGGTTTGCGTCACGTGTACGAGCAGGAGGGGCCGTTCGCGACCGTCTACCTGGAGGCCCGCTCGCCGGGGGAGGACGCGGGCAAGCAGGTCGAGCTGCGGTGGCGGGCGCTGCGCGACCGGCTCCAGGCGGCAGGCGCGCCAGCGGAAACGCTGGACGCCATCGAGTCGGCGCTGAGCGGTGCGCCCGGCGAGGAGCAGGCTCGGGGCCGGGTGCTGGTGGGTGCCGGGTCCGCCGTGCTGCTCGACGAACCGTGGCACGTCGAGCCCGGAGCCGGCGACGACGCGTTCTGGGATGCGCTCCCGCAACTCGGCGCCTACGTGCGGGAGGCCGCGCGCTCGGTGTCCGAGCTCGTGGTGATCGCGGATCAGGAAGGCGCGCAGGTGCGCCAGGACGTGGTGACCGAGCATCGCGGACCGCAGGAGATCGACACCGACGTCGTGGAAGGCACGGGGCACGGCAGTGTGCACAAGCCGCGTCACGGGGCGTTGTCCCACAAGCGCATTCATCGGCGCGCCGAGGAAACGTTGCAGCGCAATGCGAAGGACGTGGTGGCTCATGTGAACGCGGTCGCCGCGAAGTTCCGGCCGCAGGTGGTGGTCCTCGCCGGTGGCGTGCAGGCGCGGACCGAGGTGCGGGAGCACCTGCCGGTCGAGCTCGCGGAGCGCGTCGTCGAGACCGAGCGGGGCGGGCTCGCCCACAACGCCTCCGATGAGGCGCTCGACGAAGAGCTGGTGCGGATCGCCGGCGAGGAGATCAAGCGAAGGGCGGCGGACAGCGCCGACAGGATGGAGGCGGGCCTGACGCACGGCCGGGCGGTCCAGGGGGACGACTCGGTTGTGCGGGCGGCCGAGCAGGGCGCGGTAGAGACGTTGCTGCTGGAGGACGACGCGCCGCCGGAGCACGAGGCGTTCCTGCTCAAGACCTGCGCCGAGACGACCTCCGACGTCGAACTCGTGCCTGCCGGGACCGGGCTGACCGACGGAGCGGGCGCGATCTTGCGCTTCCCCGTTCAGCCGTGAGCGCCCGGCCGTTTTCTGAGATGGCGCAAGGGAAAACCTCGCGCGCGGCGAAGGTGGGCAGCAACGGCGCAGGGGCCGGCGAACCGGGAGTTCGTCGGCCCCTGCACGTTCGGCTCACTCCAGCCGTCGCCCGCGGCGCAGCGCTTCCGGCGGGACTCGGGGGCCCTTGTGCAGCAGCGGATCGGACTCGCGCCCGGGCACCGGCGCCGTCCTGGTGCGCGACCGCCCGAACCGCTTGCGGAGTTGCGCCGGGATGTTCCGAAGTCGCGTGTTCCACATGAGATCCAAGACCTCCTCGTGCGCGGGTTCAGCTGACTCGGCACGAGGGTTTACGCCCACGGGGACGAGGAAACATCACCGTCGGCGCCGATCGAGTCCCGCCGGCGTTTCAGGCCTTCCGGTGGGCGTCGAGCCAGTCCGCGATCTCGTCGAGCACGCGGTCCTTCTCCGGCTCGTTGTGCGGCTCGTGGTAGAGCCCTTCGTGGATCCGCAGGGTGAGGTCCGGTGATCCCGCGTGGGCGCGCACCAGCTCGCTGGCGGCCGGTGGCATCAGCCGGTCCGCGCCGCCGTGCAGGACGAACAGCGGCATGGTCAGCGACTTCAGGCGCTGCGGCATCGCTTCGACCGCCAGCATGATCTCGGTCGCGGTCCGCGCCCGCATCTTCCCGTCGTGGCAGAGCGGGTCGGTGCGGTAGGCCCGGACGACCTCGGGATCGCGGCTGATGGTGCTCGCGTCGAGGCTGCGCACGCCGAGGTCGGGCAGCAGCTTGGACAGCAGCGGTGCGGCGGCCCGCTCCACGGCCGACACCGAGCCGGTGTTGAGCGCGGGGGCGGAGATCACGGCACCGGCGATCCGGTCGAGCGGCGTCCCGGTGAGGTACTGCAGGGAGATCAGCCCGCCGAGGCTGTGCCCGTAGACGAACAGCGGCACGTCGTCGTGGCG
Organism: Saccharopolyspora sp. NPDC050642; assembly: GCF_040654735.1. Lineage (NCBI taxonomy): Bacteria > Bacillati > Actinomycetota > Actinomycetes > Pseudonocardiales > Pseudonocardiaceae > Saccharopolyspora > Saccharopolyspora sp. NPDC050642. Next base: position 93,621 of record NZ_JBFAIN010000013.1, read on the forward strand.
CTCGACGGCCAGCCGCGCCAGGAGGTCGACCCCGGCGACGGCAGCGGCCATGCTCCCGATGTTGCCGCGCTTCCCCGGCGAACGGCCGTGCCCGGGGTGATCGAGGGCGTAAACGGTGTAGCCGGCCGCGTTGAGCCGCTCCGCGACGTGGCGGTAGCGGCCGCTGTGCTCGTGCACGCCGTGGACGAGCACGACCACGCCGACTGGCCGCTGAACCGTCCAGCCCTGCCAGTACTGCCCCGAGGGCAGGGTGCCTTCGAAGTGCGCTGCCTTCGGCCGCGCGTCGTCGTGGGACTGCGTCATCGGGTGCCTTCCTGTCCGTTCCTGTGCGCTGCTCGCCGTCTGGAGCGCACACGTCCGGGCAAGCCTCGTCCGATGATCGGATCTCGGCAACCTGCCGGGCCGCCGAGCGGACTTCGCGTCCGATCGCGCCGGCGGCGCCCTGAGCCGTGGCCTCCGCCTCGTGAACGCTCCTGATACCTGCTGTGACCAGCTGTGGCCCTCGTGGGTGACATAGCGATTTTCGCGTTCGCGGTATGTACAGTGCGTGGCATTGCTCGAGTGGCTCCGTGCCCACGCGCGTTGGGCCCGGCGCCCGGGTGGTGCTGCGGGAGCGCGGTGCGGTTCCTCGCCCGCGCGAGTCGGCTGTCGCCGCCGCGGTGCAGCTCAGGACGGAGATGTGGTGAATTTCCCCGACAACCAGGCGATGGACGTGGTCGGCGATCGGCCCGACAGCGGCATCCGGCGACCGGGAGCGGCGCCTCTCGGAGATCCGTTGATCGGAGACCTCGTCGCCGACCTGCGCGAGTACGCCATCTTCGCCCTCGACGCCGATGGCCGGGTGAGTAGCTGGAGCGCCGGGGCTCGGCGGGTCAAGGGTTACGACAGCGAGGAGGTCATCGGGCGGCACTTCTCGGTGTTCTACCCGTCCGAGCAGGTCGAGTCCGGGTATCCGGACTGGGAATTGGGCCAAGCCATGGCGCGCGGGTTCTTCATCGACCGGGGTTGGCGGCTGCGCAAGGGCGGGACCCGGTTCTGGGCGCACGTGGTGATCACGGCGCAGCGGGCGCCGGACGGCAGCCTGGAGGGCTTCATCAAGGTGGTCCGGGACGAGACCGAGGCGCACGCCCAGCGGCAGCGCTCGGAACGGCGGTTCACCGACCTCTTCGAACTCGCTCCGGTGGGCATCGCCCTCCTCGACCAGGACGAACGGATCCTGGACGCCAACGGCGCCCTGTGCGACCTGCTGGGCGACCGGCTGCACGGCAAGAGCGCCGCCGATCTGATGCACCCCAGCGATTCCCAGGCGGGACTGATCTCGAGTCCTGCGGGCCCGGCCGAACTGGATCGGCAGCCGGCAGCACCCCGCGTTCTGGCCCGCGCCGATGGGCGACCGGTGTTCTGCGACGTGCGGTGCGCGGCGTCGGTGCACGACGACGGGAACCGGTTCTGGTTGGCGGTGTTCCAGGACGTCACCGAGCAGGTCCGGCACGCCGAGACCCTGCACTTCCAGGCGACGCACGACCAGACGACCGGGCTGCTCAACCGGCAGGGCGTCAACGAGCTGCTGACCCCCGTGCTCGCCGGCGGCGGCACCGACCGAGCGGCCGTGCTGTTCTGCGATCTGGACAACTTCAAACGCGTGAACGACTCGCTCGGCCACGACGCGGGCGACGAGCTGCTCCTGGCCTTGGCTCAGCGCCTGACCACCGAGCTCCCGCCCTGCTGCACACCGGCCCGGCTCTACGGGGACGAATTCCTCGTGGTCTGCTCCGACGTGTCCGGCTGCGGCGGGATCGACGCGCTCACCACGAAGGTCTCGGACATCCTGAGCGCGGCCATCCCGTTGCAGGACCGACTGGTCTGCATCACGGCCTCCATCGGCGCGGTCGCCGTCCAGGACGGTGCCACGATCGACGAGATCATCAGCGCCGCGGACGCGGCGATGTTCGACGCCAAACGCGGCCACGGACGCCTCACGCGGACCGCGCCGACCACCAGCGGGGCGCAGTTGACCCTGGAGGAAGAGCTGCGCGACGCATTGCGCCACGACGGGCTCCAGCTGCACTACCAGCCGATCGTGGCCCGGGACCGGTCCATCGTGCTGGCGGAAGCGCTCGTGCGGTGGCGACACCCGGACCTCGGACCGCTGGCGCCGGACGTGATCCTGCCGGTGGCGGAGAAGGGCGGCCTGCTGCCCGAGCTGGACCGCTGGGTCCTGCGCACCGCGCTGGGCGAGGCGACCACCTGGAAGTCGCACGACGGCCACCCCGTGGGCGTGACGGTGAACGTCTCCGGGCTGCGCCCCGAGGCCCCGGACTTCGCCGACGAGATCTCCGCCGCGATCAGCGAGACCGGCATCGCGCCGGACCGGGTCGTCGTCGAGATGGTCGAGACGTCCCTGGTGGACCTGCCGTCGAAGCCGCGCAAGACGATGAGCGACCTGGCCCGCACCGGGGTGCGGTTCGCCATGGACGACTTCGGAACGGGCTATTCCTCGCTCGCCCGCCTCAAGGACCTGCCCACCCAGATCGTCAAACTCGACCGGCGCTTCGTCTCCGGCATGGGGACCGATCCGGCGGACCTCGGGATCGTCCGCGCCGTGGTCGAACTCGCCCGGGCCATGCGGCGGACCTGCATCGCCGAAGGCGTCGAGAACACCACCCAACGCCGCCTGCTCGAGGGCCTCGGCGTCGACGCGTGCCAGGGGTTCCTGTTCTCACGTCCCCTGCCGGCGCCGGAGTTCCGGGCACTCATCGGCGCACCTGGTCCCGAGCTCCGCTGACGATGCCGGTCCGGTGTTCGTGATCGCTAGGCCTCGGTTTCGGGGCGTGCTCTGAGGTCGCCCGAGGTGTGCAGGTCCACGCTCTCGATCGTGGTCCAGTACCGGATGGCGTCCGTGACGGCCATCTCCAACTGATCGCTCAGCCTGGCCAGGTGGGTGCCGGCGACCTTCAGCTTGTCGCCGGGGTGATCGCTGGTCTTGGCCCGTTCCAGCTCGCGTTCGTCGAAGCGCCCCACCTGTTCGGCCAGCACCGAGCTCAACTGGCTGAGCTGGGCGATCGTCGACACGATCGCCGAGCCGAAGGCGTGGAGCTCCCGCAGGGACGGTTGCGGGGTCCTGGCCTGCCGGCTCACGGCCGTCCCCACGGCGTCGCGGCCGTGGTGCAGCGCTTCCAAGGGGTGTTCGTACTCGGGCATGGCAGGTGCCTCCTCGGCTCGGAAGGCCCGGTAACGCTGAAGTACCCGGTGTCGCCGCCCGGCTCCCGCGATGGTGGAGAGCAACTCGTCGGGCGGAGGTTGTTTCGGAACCGCCCCGCCCCGGGAATGGCAAGGATGGTGCCGGAGTGGGAGGTGGCATGTCGTCGGCCGGGCGAGGCAGCAACCGCGCGATCACGGTGGGTGTGGTCGCCGACCCCGGTGTGCCCACGGAGATCGCGCACCGGATCGCTGACGGGCTCCCGGGCGAGTTCCGCGCGCGAGTCGATCAAGATCTCGACTGGTCCGTGGAGGTCCGGTCCGAGGCGTTGTCGCTGAGCGAGGACGGCCGGATCGACATCGCGGGCAAGGCGCAGGAGAAGAAGTCGTCGGAGGGCTGGGACCTGTTGGTCTGCTTGACCGATCTGCCCCGGCGCGACGCCACCCGCCCCGTGGTGGCCGAGGTCGACACCGATAACGGGGTCGGCCTGGCGTCGCTGCCGGCGATCGGCTGGATCCGGTTGCGGCCGTACGTCCGGGACGTCGTCGTGCACCTGGTGGGGTTGCTCGCCCGGGAAACGCTGAAGCTCACGGACTCCCGCCCGGCAGGCGGGCACCACCACGCGCGGAGGTGGGGCTGGCCCGGTTCGCAGATCCGCCAGGTTCCCGCCGGGAACGACCACGCCGACGTGACCTTGGTGCTGCCCGGAGTGCGCGGCCGGCTGCGCCTCCTCTTCGGGATGGTGCGCGACAACCGGCCGTGGCGGTTGGTCCCGGAGCTTTCGCGGGCGATCGCGGCCGCCACCGCGACCGCCGCGTTCGGCATCTTCTTCCCGACCATCTGGTCGCTGGCGGACAACCTCAGCGTCGTCCGCCTGGTCCTGATCAACCTGGTCGCGGTCTTCGCCATGGTCACGTGGATCACGCTGCACAACGGCCTGTGGGAAAGGCCGCGCAACAGCGAGGACCGCAACAAGGTCGTGCTGTACAACGCGGCCACGCTGATCACCCTGACCATCGGGGTGGCCTGCATGTACGCCCTGCTGTTCGTGATCACCCTGATCGGGTCCACCGCCGTGATCAGCGTGGACTACCTGGGGAAGCAGTTGGGGCATGCGGCGGCGTTCATCGACTACGTCAGCCTGTCCTGGCTGGCGAGTTCCATGGGCACGGTGGCGGGCGCGCTGGGGTCCAGCCTCGAAACGGAGACGGCCGTCCGGCGGGCGACCTACAGCCGGCGGGAACGCGAACGTCGCGCCCGACGCCGCCGGGAATCGCGCGAGCAGGACTAGCGGTCGTGCCGGAGGGATTCCCCGCCTTGGCCGGGAAGTGTTCCTGCTCCGGAGAAATCGGCGCCGCACCAGGGTTGGGGAGATCATCTGCCGTCGGCGATCGGAGCATCGCGATCGGAAGGAGTGGGAGATGAAGAACTCGCTTGCCCGGCGCGGGAAGATCGGCCCGCTGAGCTGGCATCGCGGACGACGCGGTGCGATGACGTGGTCCCTGCGGCTGGGGCCCTGGTCGTGGACCGGCAGCAGGTCGTCCCACCGGAGTTCCCGGCGTTCCCGGTGGAAGGCCGGGCGCTGAGCGGCATCACGCCGCGCCAAGCATGATCCGGCCAGGAACGGGGAACGCCTGTAGCTGTTGCAAAGGAGGAGAGATGGCCCCGCACGAGCTTCCCCTCATCGACTACGACAACGTACCGGTCGGCTCCCTGCAGCACCGGATCCGGTCGCTGGACGGCGAGCAGATCCAGCAGCTGCTGGACTACGAGCGCGTGCACAACAACCGGGTTCAAGTGATGGAGGCGCTGGAAAACCGGTTGCAGGAGTTGCGGGAGGGGGCGACGCCGTCGGGCGGGGCGCAGGAGGCGCAGCCCGTGGAGGCCGAGGACACCCCCGGGGGCTCCCCGGTCGAGCCCAGCGGCTCGCCGGAACCGATGCACCCGCCGCGGCACGGCATCGGCAGACTTCCCGGCAAGCCCAAGGCCGATCGCCCGCGGAAGCAGTGAGCCCCGCCGCTGGCGAGCCCGGTTTCTTCGCGCCGAGCGGGCCGGGCGGAGATGGCCGCGGCTCGCGCGCGGACGTCCAGTCCGTCCCAAGTGGACGTACTGGAACGCGATCTCCGCGCGGAGGCGTTGCGGGGAAGCGTGATCACAACTCGCGGGCGCCCGGAGAGCAGATCTGCGGTGCCACCGTTAGGCGCCGGTTTGTGGATCTGTGCGCCAGTAGTGCTTTCCGGAACGAACGATCGATGGTGAGGGCTTCACGATGGCGGAATTGCCGAAGACAGCACGAGCGCAGCAGCAGCGCCCTCCAGGAACCACGCAGGCGATGCGGCCGCATCCCAGAGATGAGATGCGGGACTACGTCGGCGCGCACCACCTGATTGGCAAGCGCGCCCTCATCACCGGCGGCGATTCGGGCATCGGGCGCGCGGTGGCGATCGCGTTCGCGAAGGAAGGCGCGGATGTCGCGATCTCGTACCTCGACGAGATGGAGGACGAGGATGCCGAGCGCACGGCCGAACTCGTGCGGGAACAGGGCCGGTCCTGCTACCTCCGCCGGGGCGACGTCGGCAGCGAGCAGTACTGCAACGAACTGGTCGAGGACGTCGTTGCACAGCTGGGTGGGCTGGACGTGCTGGTGAACCACGCGGGCACGCAAGCGCCGCAGGACGACCTGACCGAGATCAGCAACGACCAGTTCGACAGGACCTTCAAGGTCAACGTCTACGCGATCTTCTGGCTGTGCAAGGCCGCGTTGCGGCATCTGCCGGACGGCGCGGCGATCATCAACACGGGCTCGGTCAACGGGCTGCGCGGGAACAAGGACCTGATGGACTACTCGGCGACGAAGGGCGCCATCCACGTGTTCACGCAGTCGCTCGCGCAGTCGCTGGTCGGCCGACGCATCCGCGTCAACTGCGTGGCCCCCGGGCCGGTGTGGACTCCGCTCATCCCGGCGACGCTGACCGAGGACAAGGTGGAGGGATTCGGCGAGCAGACCCCGATGGGGCGCATGGCCCATCCCGACGAGATCGCGCCGTCGTACGTCTTCTTCGCAGCAGAGCGACTTTCGAGCTACTACACCGGTGAAGTGCTGGCACCCGTCGGCGGCGAGACCCACCCCGGGTGACGCCGAACGGAACGACGATCTCGGAGGTGCGCGTGAAGGCGCTCACTTGGCAGGGACCGCGCGATGTCCGGGTGACCGACGTGCCGGACCCGCGGCTGGAAGCCGCGACCGACGCGATCATCGCGGTGACCACCACCGGCATCTGCGGCTCCGACCTGCACCTGTACGAACTGCTCGGGCCGTTCCTGGAGCCGGGTGACGTGCTCGGGCACGAAGCCATGGGCATCGTCCAGGAGACGGGCTCCGAAGTCACCCACATCAAGCCCGGCGACCGCGTCGTGATCCCGTTCAACATCTCCTGCGGGCACTGCTGGATGTGCCGCCGCGGGCTGTACGCCCAGTGCGAGACGACGCAGGTGCGCGAGCACGGCAGCGGTGCGGCGCTGTTCGGGTACACCAAGCTCTACGGCAGCGTGCCGGGCGGGCAGGCGGAGCTGTTGCGCGTGCCCCAGGCGCAGTTCGGCCCGATCAAGGTGCCCGACGGCCCACCGGACGAGCAGTTCGTCTACCTCTCGGACGTGCTGCCCACCGCATGGCAGGCGGTCGAGTACGCGGCCGTCCCGGAAGGGGGATCGGTCGTCGTGTTCGGCCTCGGCCCGATCGGGCAGATGAGCGCGCGGATCGCAGCCTTCAGGGGCGCCCGGGTGATCGGGGTGGACCTCGAACCCGACCGGCTGGAGATGGCCCTGCGGTACGGGATCGAGGTCATCGACGCCCACGCGCACGACGACGTGCCGTCCGCGGTCCGCGCCATGACGGAGGGGCGCGGCGCGGATTCCGCCATCGACGCCGTGGGCATGGAGGCGCACGGCTCGCCCGGTGCGGAGTTCCTGCAGAAGCTGGTCAGCGCCCTACCGGACGCGGTCGCGGAGCCTCTGATGACCAAGGCGGGCGTGGACAGGCTCACGGTCCTGCACCAGTGCATCGACGCGGTCCGGCGTGGCGGGACGATCTCGGTCAGCGGCGTCTACGCGGGCACCGCCGACCCGCTGCCGATGCTGGTGATGTTCGACAAGGGCGTGCGGGTCAGCATGGGACAGGCCCATGTGAAGCGGTGGATCGGTGATCTGATGCCGCTGGTCCGGGACGAGGCGGACCCGCTCGGGGTGCGCGACCTCGCGACGCACCGGCTGCCGTTGGACGAGGCCCCGCACGGCTACGACATCTTCCAGCGGAAGGAGGATGGCGCGGTGAAGGTCCTGCTGCGCCCCGGCGATTAGGCCAGGGCCCCTCGTCGAGGGTGAACGGCAGCGCTTGCAGCGGTTGAGCGTCGCGCGGTTACCGGTACGTTCCCGCGACGGCCGCCGGCTGGACTAGACCGGCGCGATACCGGTTACCCAATGGGCAGCAGCGCTGATGTCGAACGGGAAGCGAGGTCGGACGGGAGGATCGGTGATGGACACGATGAGTCTCGCGGCAGACGGATTGGTCGGCTACGCCACCTCCGTGGCGGAAGATCTCGGCGTCGACGTCTTCGAGATCGACATCAACCTCGACGTCGATCTCGCGACCGTGATCATTCTCGTTGGTTCCCAAGTGCCGGTGTTCGAGGAGTTCCCGCTCCTGCTGACCTGGGACGAGGTGAGCGGATGGGCGCTGCGGATCGACACCGACGGCTGCGGCGGGACCGCGACGCTGGAGTTCTTGGGCGAGGACATCCTGCCGGACTCCGCGTCTGTGCGGCGGTTCCTCTGGGAGGCGGTCCGCGGGAACTGCCCCGGCGTGCTCGCCTCACCCGCGTTCCGGCTGCCGAACGCGTGTGACGACATGGAGCAACGACTCGCGCGGTTCTGCAACTGACGATGGCGGCGGCCGGAATCCAATGTGGCCTGTTGAGATGCCCGGAAGGTGTTCTTCGTGTCGTCCGCGGGTAGCCACATGGGTGGAAACCCTGTGAGGGGGTGCGAACGATGCCGCAGCAGACCTGGAACAAGAAGCAAGAGCGGCAGTACGAGCACATCAAGGAACAGGCTCAGGAACGCGGGTCGAGTGCCGGACGTGCGAAGGAGATCGCTGCGCGGACCGTGAACAAGGACCGGGCTCAGCAGGGGCAGGCACGGCAGCGGAGCAAGACGTCGACCCAGGACATGTCGCCGCAGCGGCGAGGCGGGAAGAGGTCGGGCAAGCGGCAAGGCCCCGGTGGCCGGACCAAGCAGCAGCTGTACGACGACGCCCGCCGCCAGAACATCAAGGGCCGCTCGAAGATGACCAAGGAACAGCTAGAGCGCGCTCTCAGCCGCAGCTGACCCGGGAAGCGGGGCTTGCGCGCAGGAAGGCGCAAGTCCCGCTCGGCGTTCGCCTAGGTTTCAAGCAGGGACGGCCTGCCCGGCTTTCACCACACCCGCACCGCGTTCATGGCGTGGCGGTGCCGCTCACCGGCCGGCCGCTTGACCGCATCGGGATCGGGCGCGAGCCGACCGGCCACCACGATGCCGTAGACGGCGTGGTCGAGCGCGATGACGAGACGACCGAGCAGTCTCCGACGGGTCGGGCGCACGGCCAGCAACGGCGCGATGACGGACTCGAACCCCAGCCAGATGATCAGGCCGTACGCCGGGCCGAACCAGGGGAGCGATCTGATCTTCCGCGGCAGGACGTTGTACCCGAGCCCGGCGAATGTGCCGAAGGACCAGTGCGCGGCCGCGGTGAGCGCGATGCGGTGTTCCACGGGCAGCTGCTGGACGGACTCCGGCGCGTGCTTGCCGACTATCGCTTCCGGGGGTGTTTCCTCGACGAGACCGACGTTCCCGGTGAGGGTCCGGATACCGGTCATCGCCATGGCACCGACGAGTCCCCGCGCACCGGCGCGGACCAGGTCGCGGGTCTTCGAGTGCTGGGAATGTGACACCGGGCCACCTCGCAAGATCTGTCCTGCCGGGCCGAACACCCACCGGCTACCCACCGGAACGGACGTCAACCACACGTCGTCGTGGTGCTCAGGGGCGTTGACCGACACCCGTGGCGAGCTCGTGCAGGCGGCCCCCTGGGACACGTGGCGCGAGCGGCGGGGTTCTGCCGCCTGCGGCTTCCCGCAAGCCGTGGAGGAATCCTTCGACGGCGTCCGTGGAGCTGTGCCGCGGGGACCAGCCGAGTTCGTCCCGGGCTCGCGACACATCCAAGACGGGAAGCCGCAGGAAGGCGTCGAACAGGCCCGGCGACGCGGGGACGAGGTGCAGGTGCCAAGCGGCGGAGAGGACGCTCCTGGCGATGCGGGACGGAACACCCACCGTCGGCTTGCCGAAGAGCTCGCCCAGCACACCCGTGTCGATCAGCGGATCCGCGGCGATGTTGAACGCTCCGGCGCTGGTGGAAAGCGCGGCGAGCCGGTACGCCTCGCCGACATCGTCGCTGTGCACCGCTTGGAAGCGCATGCCGCCCAGAGTCGGCAGGGCCGGCAGCAGGTCTGGTCTGACGAGCCGGTTGATCAGCATCGGCCCCAGGAAGAGCCGTCGTTGCTGGGCGGCCGATTCCGGTTTGAAACAGAACGCGGTGCGCATCCGGACGACCCGGATGTCCTGGTGCTGGAGCTCGAAGGCATCGAGGTACCGCTCCAGGTAGGCCTTCTCCCCGCTGTAAGCCGCGGCAGGCCACCCGTGGGTCGGCCACGACTCGTCGATCGGCCGCGCGTCCGGCCCCGGGCTGTAGGCGGCGATCGAAGATGCGTGCACCAGGCTCGGGACACCGGCCGCCGCGACGGCGTCGAAGACCCGGATGCCGCCGAGCACGTTGTTGCGCCAGGTCGTGATCGGATCGTGGGTCGGCTGGAACAACCAGGCGAGGTGGATCACCACGTCGGCCGAGGCGAAGCGCGCCACCAGATCGTCTTCGGTGACGTCCGTGCGTTCCCAGCGCACCTTCGAGCTGGTGACGGGTGGCTCTCGCCGTGACAGCGCGATGATGGTGCCGACCGCGGGGTCCCTGTCGAGCGCGTCGACCACGCTGGTGCCGATGTTTCCGGTCGCCCCAACGACAACAACGCGCTGGGGGCTCTCGGGCGCCTTCATCGTTGGTCTCCTCCTTGGCCCGGTGCTGCTCCCGCCGCATTCACGGCTTCCCCTCGTGGGAAGCGGAAGTGACGACAACTCCGGCTACCCGACGAAATTCTCGGATAACCGCTGAGCTCTTCCGTTCACAGCCACGTCGAGTTGCCCGGTCGCCGCCTGCTGAAGCCGCGGATGGCTGTGCATGTCGGGTTCCGGGCGTGCCAGGACTGGAAGAACGGGAAGGAGGTGTCCAGGTCGACGGCACCGTGGCGGGCCGAACCGGGCTAGCGGTTTGCCGGTCTGCGTCTCCCGGGCAATCAGGTGCTACCCGAACCGGACCGACCGGATGACCAACAGGAAGGGTGCCGCCATGGCGCAGGTCAAGGAGCAAGCGTGACTGAGCCCGCCCGACTGGCGCTGGTGGACCGTGCCCTGAAGGAGGCCCCAGCGCACGAGCTGGCCGAAGTTCTCGACGAAGTGCTTCGGAAGTACTACTGCGCCATCTCTTCGGAGATCTACTTGATCGACCTCCGGCTCGCACTTCTGGAACCGGTGCTCGCGTCGACGGCACCGGGGGTGCCGTTGGTGGGGACACCCGCGGGTCGGGCCTATTGCGACCAAGTCCCAGTGCGGGAAGTCGTCGGTGGCGGAGTTGTGCTGAACCTCCCCATGGCGGTCCGCGGTGACCGCATCGGCGTGCTGAACGTTCGCTTGCCAGAACTGCCGGATGCCGCCGGGACGGACGAACTGGTCGCCTTGGCCGGGACGGTCGCGCACGCGATCACCCTCGCGGAGGTGGCCACGGACCGGTACCGGCGAGCCCGGCGGCCCGAACGGCTGACCCTCGCGGCGGAGATGCAATGGCAGCTGCTGCCGGTGCGGGCCGTCGACGGCAAGTCCTACCGACTGGCCGGCCAGCTCGAACCTGCCTACGCGGTGCGAGGTGACAACTTCGACTGGTCGCAGGAGGCGGAGACCCTGACCGTCGCGGTCACCAACGGCATGGGGGAAGGCGTCACGGCGTCGATGCTGACGACGTTGGCGATCACGGCTCTGCGCAACGCTCGCCGAAGCGGTGCGGATCTGGTCGAACAGGCGGCATTGGCAGATCAAGCCGTCTGGTCGCACCACACGGGCGCGGAGTACGTCGCGACCCTGCTGATCCAGTTGGATCTCCAGAGCGGCAGCGTCCTCGCCATCGACGCGGGTTCCCCGCGGATCTGGCGCGTTCGCCAGGACGGCGTCGCCCCCATCTCGCTGGAGGCTCAGCTCCCGCTCGGGATGTTCGACGGCACCGAGTACGTGACGCAGGCTTTCGAGCTCGAGGCAGGCGATCGGCTCTTCATCCTCACCGATGGCATATACGGCGCCGTTCTCGAGGATCGCAACTACACCATGACCTCGCTCAGACGGGCACTTCAGTCCAGCCGCCTGCTGCCGCCGGCCGAAGCCGTACGGGCGCTGATGAGCGATCTGCGCGCCTTCCTGCGTGATCAAGAACTGGACGACGACGCCGTGGCGGTGTGCCTCGACTGGCTCGGTCCCCATCGCGTGGCCGAGGAACTGGTCCTGCCGCCGTCCACGTCATGAACGCTCGGACACCGGCTGTCGATAGCGCTACACCTCGACGTGGTCGCTCAAGCGAGCTCTTCGTCTGCGTGACCGAGATCCATGGCCGCCGAGTAGAAGGCGTTCAAGCCCATGCGCAGGGCATTGCGGTTCCGCGCGCTCATCTGCTGGAGTACTGCGGCGAGGTCGGCTTTCCGGGCACGCCGGAAGCGCTGCACGAAACGCCGTCCGTCAGGGGAGAGCTGCAGGACGATCTCACGACGGTCGACGGCGCTGCTTCGACGTACGAGCAGACCGGCTGCCTGAAGGCGATCGCACAAGCGACTGGTGACAGAGGGGATCGAGCCGAGCTCGTCGGAGAGCCCGGCGAGATTGATCGAAGAGTGACGATCCACCACGATCAGGGCGCGCAGTTGCGATGCCGAAACCGTCGGCCGGACGCGTTCTGCACTGCGTCCCCAGACCACGACGAGCGCCCGGGCTGCAGTCTCGATCTCGTCGAGGAGATCGGCTGGTGGTAGATCAGGTTGACGTACCAGGGTCGTCTCCTTTGCTTCAGCGCACGATCACTCAGGTGATGCATCCATTGTCTCACTCGAAGGCCCGGGAGAGTCCCGTGCAATGACGGCTGGATGTTCAGGACGAGGTCCCCGGAGCCTCTGCTCGCCGGGAGATTCGTTGCTGGTGAGCAAGGTGTTCGGCTTCGTTGTCCGACTGCACGAATTGCGCTGGAGTGACCTGCACGCGTGGAGAAGCGGGCCGCAAGACCGGTGAGCACGATCTCCTCCGGGGTGCCGCGGATTGGCAGGCGGGTCGAACGAGGAAGGCGCGGAGCCCTCGGCAGGGCGACGAGCGCCCTGCGTTGACGTGGTCAACGAGCGCGAGCATCATAATGCTGATCGGCCCAAGTCCTGGCCGTGCGGGTTCTTCATTCGAAACAACAGCGCGCGACCGATCGGCGGAGCGCGACCGAAGGAGCGGCACATGGGCATTCTCAGTTGGATCCTGTTCGGCCTCATCGCGGGCGCTATCGCGAAGTTCATCCTGCCCGGAAAGGATCCGGGCGGCATCATCGTCACCATCCTCATCGGCATCGCAGGCGGCCTGCTCGGGGGCTGGCTGGGCAGCTCGGTGTTCGGCAGCACGGGCATCTCCGGGTTCAACCTGATGAGTTTCGTGTGGGCGGTGATCGGGTCGCTGATCCTGCTGGCCGTCTACCGGCTGGCGTTCCACAAGACCCGCGGAATCAGGGGCTGACGCCGAAGGTGCTGGGTTGCGGAACAACCCGTTGCCCCAGGGCAATCGACCGAGCGACCGGACGACAGCATCGCCACCGGGTTGCCGCGCGGACATGGCATCGAGCCGAGCGGGGCAAGGTGGAGCTGTTCGATCATTCCTGGTCCTGAATGGACGATCGTCAGCCTGGTTTTCTCGATGGGCCCCCGTGACCAGGTGGGCGGCCCATTCCGCACCGCCGCGCGAACCCGTTCTGAAATCATCTCTCGCTGAAGTTGCGCGTCGTTTTTCTGATGCTGGTGATCCTCGTGTGACCGTCGCGCTCCCTGCGCCTTCGCGTTGGTGTTGGTGCAGGACAAGTTCGCGGCTGCCGGGACGGGCACGGGTTGTCAATGCTGCGGGCGAGCGTCAGGTTTGTCTGCACGTTCTGCGGTGACCACCAACCGCGGGCGCTCCTCGGGCGCGACATCCTCCAGGCGGTCGTCAGCGAGGATCTTCGCCGCTGCCCTAACGATGTCTGCGATCACGTGCAGGCCCCCACGGATGCCTGCTGCCGCGTTCGGGGTGCGGATCAGTGCGCCGACGTCGACCAGGCTTCGGCTCACCCAGGGCGCGTTGATCTGGGCGACCAGCACGATTTGAACGTTCACGTGCTCGTGAGGCTGCTCTGGAACGTGCTCAGAGTCGTGCGTGCTTGACATGATCTGCCGCCTCCGAGGCCCTGGCGCTGCCGGATCGTGCGAGCGATTCCACCGTGGGCATACCCCTGGGGAAGCGACCATATCGGAGCGGCAGGAGAAACTTTCCGCATGCAGCGTTGGGCGCATACTGGTGACGAGCGCGGTGTCCGTGCTGTTTCAGACTCCGCGAGGCGCTAGTGATCAAGGATGATGCCCGACGGGCATCGACGTCCTTGGAGGAGAGGTGCAGCGCCATGACGTGGTTTCCTCGCCTGCTCGGCATCGGAACGGCCGCGGCCGGCGCAGTCGTCGTGCTACGTCCAGAGACCCTTGCGAGTGCCTGTGGGCTGGGTGATTCGGACGGGAACGTCGCGCCGACCACCGCGGTTCTCTGCCGTGGCATCGGTGTACGAGACGTGCTTTCCGGGTTGGCAATGGCCTTTGCGCCGAGTCCGGACACGCTGAGGCTGGCCGTCGTGGCCCGTGCGACGGCCGACCTCGGTGACGCAGCGGTCCTGGATCTTCTGCCCGGCGATTCGCAGGCGCGAAGCATCGCGGCGACGTTGGCAGCCGGCCGCGGTGTGCTGTGCGCGCTGAGCGGCCTGACCGTTCGTTCGGACGCAGCGGACGAAGAAGCCGTGAAGCCGGCAGACGACCAGCAGGCCTACGGGTGGAGAAGAGGTCACCGAGAGGGGCGCGCGTGCGACCGGATGTCGCCCCTGCGGCGCTGGGTAAGCGAGATCGTCCAGGAGGAGCTTCGAGATGCGGACCTGGTCGACTGACCTCGTTCGACGTCTGCTCGAAGCTGTTCATGGAACTGGAAAGTCACGTTTCGCGTGCCGTGGAAAGCGATTTCTGATGCCTCGGCGGGGTGCTCGATCTTGTTCTCGTGGGAATCCCGATCGATCACGAAGTTGTCCCATGGCAAGGGTTTTGGTCGACTGGTACGGGGGTAGCCACTCAAGATAATCGCCGTAGCGGCTCGGTAATAGGTGGCCTCAGGAGCTTGCGCGAGCCGTTTGCGTTTACGGGCGACCGGCCCGCCGGATACGCCCGCAGGAGGTTGATCATGAAATCTGGACCTCAGATCGCGCTCGCAGTTGCGATCGGTTACGTCCTCGGGCGCAGTCGGAAGATGAAGCTCGCGATCGCGACCGCCGGGGTGATGGCAGGGCGGCGCCTCGGGGTCAATCCCAAGGATCTCCTCGCGCAGGGGGGCAAACTGATCGCAGGGTCCCCCGAGTTGAAGAAGCTGACGGGTGAGGCGCGTGAGCGCCTGGTGGACGCGGCGAAATCCGCTGCGATTGCGGCGGCGACGAACAAGATCGATTCGATTGGCGACAATCTGACCAAGCGGGCCGCCGGTTTGCGGGCTTCCAACGTCGGGGAACAGGCGTCTGGTCTTGGTGAGCAAGCAGCTGGACTCGGCAAGCGAGCGTCTGGCCTCGGCAAGCGGGCCGCCGGAGAAACTCCCGAGGAAGCCGCCGGAGAAACTCCCGAGGAAGCCGCCGGAGAAACTCCCGAGGAAGAAGTGGACGAGGGTGAGGCGGCAACCGAGGAGCAGGAGGAAGAGCGAGCTGCGGTGCCGCCACCGCGAAGCGCCGACCACGCCCGTGACCGGACGGATGAACGTTCGGCATCGGCTCGCGCGAGCACGCGTCGTTCTGAGCCGAGTGGCCGGAAAGGTGGTTCCACGGCGCAGAAGGAACCCGAGCCACGGTCGAAGGCCACCGAGCGCGCCAGGTCGGCGGCCAGCAGTGGGGCATCGGCCACGGCTGCGGGCCGCTCGACGGGCCGGGCCGGGAGCAGGACCGGCTCCGGAACGTCGACTCAGCACAAGTCGGGAACGAGTTCCAAGTCGTCCACCACTAAGAAGTCGTCTTGAGCGTGGCTGAGGTGATGACCATGGCGGAGCAGCCCGATGGGCGTCGTTCCGGTTCTGGTGGGTTGTTGAGCGAGCTGCCGCTCGAACCGTTGAAAGCGGGGTTCCAGGATTTGTTGACCGCAGCCGGGGAGCGGGCGGCTGGTTTCGTCAGCGACAAGGTCGAGGGCATGACCGAAAAGCTCGTGGAGTCGGCTGAAAACGGTGGTGCCGGGTTGATGGCCGCATTGACGGGGGGTAAGGAGTTGGCTGCGGGAGGGTCCCCGGTCAAGTCGGCGCTGAAGGCCGGCTTCTCCGGATTGAAGGAAAAGGCAAAAGAGAAGCTGGGCATGGGTGGAGGTAAAGGGGGGAAGAAGGGCAAGGCCAAGGTTGTCAACATCATCGAGCACAATGATGTGGGATTGCCGCTTCGCGTTGTGTACGACCAGTGGACCAGGTTCGAAGATTTTCCTGACATGACGAAGAAAGTCCTCAGCGTGGACCAGGAATCCGACGAGAAGGTCAACTGGAAGGCGCAGATCTTCCTGTCGAAGCGAAGCTGGGAAGCCACTATCGTCGAACAGGTGCCCGACGACAGAATCATCTGGACTTCGACAGGCGCGAAGGGGACCGTGGATGGAACGGTCACGTTCCACGAGCTCGCGCCGAGCATGACGCGAATTCTGCTTGTCCTCGAATACTATCCGCAAGGATTCTTCGAGAAGACGGCGTACATGTGGCGTGCGCAAGGGCGGCGTGTGCGAGCGGACTTCAAGTACATCAAACGGCACATGATGACCCGGACGATCTTGGAACAGGACAAGATCGAAGGATGGCGCGGCGAGATCCGCGACAGGGAGGTCGTCAGGACTCACGAGGACGCCCTGCGCGAGGAGGAGGAAGGATACGGCCGCGAACCCGCCGAGGAAGAAGAGGAGTACGAAGGCGAGCGCGCCGAAGTGGATGAGGAGCCCGAAGAGGAAGAGGGCGAAGAAGAAGGTTACGGCGACGAGGAAGACGAGGCCGAGCGAGACGAGGACTACGGCGAAGCCGATGAAGAGGCCGAAGCCGAAGAGGGCGAAGGATACGAGGACGAAGAGGGGTACGGAGACGAGGACCAGGAGTACCGGGAGGGTGACGAAGAAGATGAGGAGGAACGCGGAGGGCGTCGAAGTGAACGTGTGACATCCAGCCGGAGAAGGTGATCGCATGACCGTCGCAAGCATGCAAGGCGGCGGTGGGTCCCCGGTGCAGCGGGGAACTGGAGGCACTCTTGCAGACGTGGTCGAGCTGATCCTCGACAAGGGGCTGGTCATCGACGTGTTCGTGCGCGTTTCGCTCGTGGGGATCGAGATCCTCACGGTCGATGCGCGCGTCGTCGTGGCCAGTGTGGACACTTACCTGCGCTTCGCCGAGGCGACCAACAGGCTGGACCTGGATCAGAAGGGCGGCAAGGACCTTCCGGAGCTGATGCAGGGCATGACGGAGAGCGGCGCGAAGGGCAAGACCAAGGGAGTGATCGACGCGGCCAAGGACAAGTTCGACGAGTTCCGCGGTGCCGACGAGGGCGACAAGAGAGAGAAGCAGCCCGTACGGCGCAGGGAATCACGCAGTCGGGAGCGTGAATGATGGCCACACGCGCAGAACGAGGCGATCAGGTCCAATCGGGACAGCAAGACGACGTCGATCGCGGCGTGTACGTGTACGGGATCGTCGACCACCGGGAGAAGCTTCCGGACGATCTGCCCTCAGTTGGAGATGGCAAGGAAGAGGTGGACCTGGCCTCGTACGGCAAGCTCTCCGCCCTGGTCAGCGAGGTGCAGCTCGCTCGCCCGCTCGGGACGCGCGAGGATTTGCTCGCGCATGAACGGGTACTCGACACCCTCGCGGCGGAAGCGACAGTGATACCAATGCGTTTCGGATCCGTCGTGAGAACCAGGGAAGCCGTCGTCGACGAGCTCTTGGCGCCCCATCAGGGGCACTTCGAGGAAGTGCTCGCAGAGCTTGCCGGGCTGGTGCAGTTCACCGTTCGCGGCCGGTACGCGAACAACGCGCACCTCCGTGAAATCGTTTCCGAAGAGCCCGAGATCCAGGACCTCCGCGCGGCCCTTCAAGGGCTGCCCGAGGATGCGGGCTACGCCGAGCGCTTGAGGCTGGGAGAACTGGTCAACAACGCGGTGGTCAGGAAACGCGAAATCGATACCGAGACGCTGATCAGCTCTCTCGAGAAGTTCTCCGCTGCTTCCGCTTCACATGCGGTCGCTGGTGAGGACGACGCCATGCACGTCGCCTTCCTCGTTGATCGCGAGGCGGTAGCGCAGTTCGAGCAAGCAGTGGATGATCTCGGACGGCAGTGGGATGGGCGCATCAACTTGCGGTTGATCGGGCCTCTCGCTCCCTACGACTTTCTGCCGGAGACCTGACATGGGGCTCATCACTGGACTGCTCACGCTTCCGCTGGCACCGGTCCGAGGTGCCGTCTGGGTGGCTGAGCAGATCAAGCAGCACGCGGAGCGGCAGTACTACGACCCCGCATTGATCCAGCGCCAGATAGCCGACGTCGATGACGCGCACGCCGCCGGCGAGCTGACCGATCACGAGCGCGACGAACTGCATGCGGACCTGCTGGCCAGGCTGTTCGAAGCGCAGCGCCGGCGTGACGCTGGGGAGATGTGAATCCGGTGGCCACCACGCGGGACGACGACGCCAGGGACCGCGAGCCACCAGCTGATCGCCCTCGGCGACCTCGGCCGCGGCAAACGGGATCGAAGGCGTCGGCGCCACGCGACGATCGTGCCGAGAGGGACCGCAAGCCGCAGCGAGTGCGTCGGGAACCGGAAGATGAAGAGGACCGGCGAGGTAGTGATGATGGGGGACGTTCGCTCAAGGCGGCCCAGGCCGCGCAGCTGGCCGTCCGCCAAGTGCATGAACTGACGGGCAGGCAACCGGAGGGTGTCACCTCGCTCGAGCGCGTGGAGAACGGCTGGCTCGTAAGCGTCGAGGTGGTCGAGAGCCACCGGGTTCCGGACACGGCGGACATCCTGGCGGTGTACGAAGCGGAGCTGGACCAGGACGGCGACCTCCTTTCCTACCGCCGGGTCGATCGCTACTCCAGGGGACGAGGCAACGAACGATGAACGGGCACGATGGCGAGGAGCGGATGACGGCGCCGGAGGTTCGAGGCGGCGGGGCGCGGGCGCCCGCCTGGTACGGACAGCGCGGGGCGCCACCTGCCAGACAGGAATCCGCGAACCTCGCGGACATCCTCGAACGCGTCTTGGACAAGGGAATCGTCATCGCCGGTGACATCCAGGTGAACCTGCTCGACATCGAGTTGCTGACCATCAAACTCCGGCTCGTGGTCGCCTCGGTGGAACGCGCCCGCGAGATGGGGATCGACTGGTGGGAGCACGACCCCACTCTGTCGTCCGGCCACCGCGATCTGGCCGAAGAGAACCGGCAGCTGCGCTCTCAGGTCCGAGAGCTCGAGTCCGAGCGCGGCACACCGCAGGGCGCGATAGAGCAAGGCGAAGACGAACAACGCAGTGAGCGTCGTCGAAGCGCACCTCCTCGGCGCACCTCTGAGGAGCAGGACCGTGGCTGAAACCCTGTCCTACGTCTACGCGATCTCCCGGAAGGACGCCGACTTGCAGCCCGGCGCCGCGGGGATCGCCGGGTCGGGGGTTCGGCTCGTCAGCTCTGGCGAGTTGGCAGCGCTGGTCAGCACGGTGTCCGCTGAGGAGTTCGGCGAGCAAGGGCTGCGGAAGAACTTGGAAGACCTGCGCTGGCTGGAAAGAACGGTGCGCGAGCACAATCGCGTCGTCGACGCAGCAGCTGCCACCTCGACCGTCGCGCCACTGGCGTTGGCCACGGTCTACTACAACGACGCTCGGGTCCAGGCCGCATTGACCGAACAAGCGCCCATGTTCCTCGACGTCCTGGCGCTGATAGCCGGCCGCACGGAGTGGGGGGTCAAGGCATACGCGGACCTCGTCGGGAGTGCGCCCGGGGAACCTGCTGAGCCGGAGACCGGCGAGGGTGAGCGTCCGGGACAGGCTTACCTCCGCAAGATCCGGGAGCAGCGGAAGGGGCGGGCCGAGGCAGAGCATGAAGCAGTGGAGCGAGCAAGCGAGATCCACGATGCCTTGAGCGAGCTCGCTCACGCGAACCGCGTGCACCCGCCGCAGAATCGCGACCTCGCGGCCTATCGAGGCTTGATGGTGCTCAACGGCGCCTACCTGGTCGACGACTCGCGGACCGAGGAGTTCACCTCCGCGATCGACGAAATCAAGAGCGGAAGCTCCCTGCAGATCGAGCTCACGGGACCTTGGGCGCCGTACTCGTTCGCGGTGGTATCCGCGGAGAGGCAGTGAGCGCGGCGATGACCACAGGACACGACGTCAGCACGCGAACTGTTCGGGATGCTCGTGAGATCGCGCTCGTCGACCTTCTCGACCGGCTGTTGGCCGGCGGAGTGGTGCTCACCGGAGACGTCACCATCTCCTTGGCTGGAGTAGACCTGGTGCGGGTCTCGTTGCGGGCCATCATCACATCGATCCAAGAGAGCACGATGAACGTCGACTCCTGGGAGCGGGGCAGCGATGGGTGAACCGTCCGGAGAACAACGGGTCGGCAGGTCGGGAAGACTGCAGCACCGCATCGAAACCGATGCGGAGTCGGTCCAGCGCGATCTGGTCCGGCTCGTGCTGACCATCGTCGAGTTGCTGCGCCAGCTCATGGAGCGCCAGGCCTTGCGTCGAGTCGACCAAGGCACGCTCGATGATGAGCAGGTCGAAGAGCTGGGTCTGGCCCTCATGAAGCTGGAACAGGCGATGACGGAACTGCGCGATCGATTTGAGCTCTCCACCGACGATCTCAACCTCGACCTCGGTCCGCTCGGCCCCCTGCTGCCGCGGGACGACCAGTGATGGTCACCTCCGTTGTGATGTCGGTGCAGCGCGTTCGTGTGGACACCGCGAAGTGGGCCGCACACCAGCGGGGGTGCGCGGCCCACGAAACACGTGGCTAGCCGTCTTGGTCGGGTTTCTTGTCCTTGTGCCCGGTGACGGCGTCCTTTACCTTGTCCGCCGCCTGCTTCAGAGCACTCGTGGTCTGTTCGCTCTTGCCCGCGGCTTCTTTCTCCTTGTCGCCGGTGGCTTGACCGAGCTTCTCCTTCGCCTTGCCGGCAATTTCTTCGGCCTTGTGCTTGGCCTTGTCGCCTGTGCTCATGTCATGCTCCCTTGGTGCGACTGCTCGAGACCCCGCTCACCTTCGCGTAAAGCTCAATCCGATGGTCTTGCGAAGTCGCTCCACGCTTACCCGCGACGCGTTAGCCGTACACCTGAAGGTGCTTGTGACGTGTGACACTGCTGTTGTGCACGGATTGCTACGAGGCTGGAAGTACCCGAATAAGGTTGTCGCTCGACAACCTATTCGGATACTCGTCCATTGCCCGGACTGGCCGACGATTCCGGTTGCGCGGTCCCGGGTACCCGGTGGAACGAAGGTTCGGTGATGGCCGTGATTCGGATCAAGGTGGCACTGGCGAACCTCGTCAGGATCTTGCTCGGCTGGTGGGGTGGGGTGAAACCGGCCTTGGGGCGCCTCGGCCGCAAAGCATTCCAACGGCTTCGAACGTTGTCCGCGACACTCGCGGGTGCTTTTGGAAGGCTTTCACGGGCAGTGCCAGATGTGGCGTTCGGGCGAAGGTTCGGATTCTCCGGGAGCGCGAAGAAATCGAGAAGCGTTCTCGGGCGTCGTTCCAGTCGCGGAAGGGGCTCGGGTGGGGCAGGTGCGAATCGCGGGAAGCGAATGAAACTCCTGGGCGGCAAGAGGTAGTCGTGTGAAATCCAGGTCGGAGTCGATTCTGGAAAACGGGGTTGATGTGAGAGAAGCAAGCGCCCCTCCGGGGCGGCGAAAGAAACAGCCCGGGGCAGTAATCGGCGATCGAAGTGGGCGGGACGAGTCCCGATCGCAACGAGAATTCGCATCGTCCGGACGAGCCCACAGGCGGCCGACGTTCGCGTCGGCGGAGTCGACCGCCGGAGACGTGGCCGATCGCAGCGGTGCGCCCGCTGAGGTCGACGAGGGCATGGCAGTTGCGGTGGAGCGGTTGGAGAACAGCCTCTTGCACCTCGTCCGCGCCGTGGTCGAAGCCTGCGCACAGCTCATCTCGACGAAGATCGAGAGAGTGGTCGGCAAACTCGCCGAACGCGCGGACAAGTCCGGGGCGGTGCCTGGGATTGCCCTTCGGGCGGTGCGGGCAGCGATCCTCGGGAAAAGTCCGGTCTGGGCTGCGATCAAGGGTGCAATAGCCGGGATGAGCTGGCAGGCCAAACTCATCTTGGTAGCCGTGATGATCTTGTTGCCCATCCTGCTGGTGGTGTTGGGCGTGGTTCTCCTGCTGGTGTTGATCGTGCGTGCCGTTGTGATGGCGTTCCGCGCGGCAACGCAGCGAGGTTGAGGCACTTGTGCCTCACTGGATCGAGCGATGCTTGAAGGTATGAACTCGCGAATGGCGTCCGGCTCCCTGCGGCAGAAGAATGGGTTGCAACCGTTGGCACGTGTGGTGGCATCGCTGATTTGGAGCTCGAGACATGATAAAGATCAAGGCTTATCTGGCCACGCTCCTTGGCTATTTGCTGCGCGTCTGGGGCATGGCCAAGATCGCATTGCGCCTCGTTCGAAAGACTGCCCAGGACGTGCTTGGAACTCGTGCGTCGAGGCGTCACGGCAAGCGCAGGTTTACCCGGAGGTCAAAGGTCCACGAGCGGCGGATGATGCTTTTGCGGCGCACGAGCATGGTGGCAGCGGGGAGCGCGGCAGGGGCTGCCGTGGCGTACGTCGTTTACCGCATGGTGCGTTCGTCGAAGGAACCGGAGGAACGTCCGCTCGGGCGGGAGGAAGCCCCCGAAGAAGCCGAAGCATCGACTGACGAGGGTGCTCGGCCGGCTGGGGAGACGTTCCCACCGGAGGACGCCATCCCAGCGGCCAGGGCAGCCGAAACGACCGGTGCCGCGAAGCGAGGTCGAGGCTCGAGGCGACTGGCCCGGCTTCGTGGTTCCCGCTGATGGCCGGCGATTGCCGACCTTGCAGGAACCACGCGCTCGACCAGCGATGCCGAGACGCCTACGCGATCATGGTGCGGCTGCCATCGGATGAGACCGGCAGAAGCCGGGCATCCCAGCGACGTCGCGCCGTGCTACTTCTCGACGACGGTGACCCTGGCTGTTTCCCGTGGCGGCGCTTGTTCGGGTAGTTCCACACTCCCGCCTTGATGAGCGCGGGTTTCGCGAATCAAGTCGCGGATCTCGCTCAAGAGCAGGGCCTGAGCCATCGTCGCCCAGTACAGCGCTTCATCCTTCGGCTTGATCTGTTCGGCGGCCGCTCGTGCCCGGGCAAGAGCTCGGTCCGGATCGGTGACGACCTTGCTGGTCTTGTTGTCCTTGGCCATGACCACGCCATACCCGCGGCTGCGATCATCAACACCGCCGCGGCGCGCCGTTTCCGTGATCGTGAAGTCGAGGAGGCCAGCCGGCGAAGAAAAGGAGGAGGGGAGGCGGTGGTGATGGCCAAGGAAGAGACCGGGAAGCGGAGTCGAGAGGACGTCAGCACGGAAGGGAGCTGGGCGACCACGTCAGGACGAGCCAGAGAGGCTGCACCGACGGCCGAGGTCGCCGAGACCGAGCACGGTCGCACGACGATCGCCGCTGGGGTGGTGCAGAAGATAGCTGCAATCGCCACTCGCGAAGTCCCGGGAGTGGCGGCACTCGGTGGAGGAGTGGCCCGGGCATTCGGCGCGATCCGGGAACGGATCCCTGGCTCGAGCGCTTCGCAAACGTCGGGGGTGGCGGTGGAGGTCGGGGAGAAGCAGGCTGCCATCGACCTGGACATCACCGTGGAGTACGGGTCCGCGCTGGTGGATCTGGCGCGGGCGGTGCGCCGCAACACCATCACCGCGGTGGAGCGCATGACCGGATTGGAGGTCGTGGAGGTCAACATCGCAGTCACCGACATCCGCCTGCCCGGTGAGGAGAAAGCCCCCGCGTCCACCCGTGTCGAGTGACGACATCCGTCGGGCCGGGAGCGCGGAAAACAGGCACTGACGACCACCTGGAAGGGCGCGAGTGGCGCCGGCCGTCCTCGAATGACATTGACGGGAGCGGTTCGTGTCCTGCGATTCGTCCGCTGACCATTGACAGCTGCACGTGGGGGCTGTGTCCTGCAGTACAGGTGGGGCAAGCGAACCAGCTCCTGCAGTACGGGTTCGCCAGCGTTGATACGACTTGCTGACCGGGGGTTCTGCTCGTTCCCGGCCAACGGTGTGAGGGAGGAGCATTCCGGTGAAGGCTGCCACCGTGGTGCCAGGAAAGCCGGAGCTGTCGGCGGTCACCGAGCTGCCCGATCCCGTTCCAGAGCCGGGCGAGCTACTCGTGCGAGGACTGCTGGTGGGGTTCTGCCGCATTGATCGTGATGTCACCGAACACGCGCATGGTGCCTTGCCGCCGGGGCAGGACCGCATGGTCCTCTTCCACGAATCCGTCGGCCAGGCGGTCCACGCTCCTGCGATCAGCGGATTCCAGGATGGCGACTACGTGGTCGGTGTCGTCCGGCGTCCGGACCCGGAGCCGTGCGAGGCGTGCGCCGCCGGGCAGTGGGACTTCTGCCTCAACGGTGAGTACACCGAACGCGGCATCCGGGGCCTGGACGGATTCGGTGCTCAGCTATGGACCGTCGAGCCCCAGTTCGCGATCAAGGTCAGTCCTGGGCTCGGCGCTCTGGGCGTGCTGACCGAGCCCGCATCGGTGGTGGCCAAGGCGTGGGAGCAGGTCGACATGATCGGTCGACGCGCCTACTTCGCTCCCCACCGCGCGCTGGTGACCAGGGCCGGACCGATCGGCCTGCTCGCCGCGCTGCTAGGCGTCCAGCGCGGCTTGGAGGTGCATGTCCTCGACCAGGTCGCCGAGGGGACGAGACCCGATCTGGTCCGCGCGCTGGGCGCCACGTACCACACGTCGCTGGACGATCTGCGTTGCGAACCGGACGTCGTGATCGAGACGACCGGATCCGGCAGGCTGGTGTTCGAGGTGCTGCAGCACACCGCGCGCAACGCCATCACCGTGCTGACCGGTCTCGCGGGCCACCACCGCACCATGCCCTTCCCCGCGGAGGCAGCGATCGGCAACGAGTTGATGCTGGACAACGACGTCGTTGTGAGCAGCGTGAACGCCAACCTGCGCCACTACAAACAGGCCGTGCAGGCGTTGGCCGCCGCAGATCGGAACTGGCTGGAATCCTTGATCAGCCGCCGGATCCCGTTGCGCCACTGGACCGATGTCTTCGACACGGGACCTGACGAGGTGAAGGTCGTCGTAGACCTCCAAGCCTGACACCAGCACCCTGACGACATCCACAAAGGATCTCGTTGGCCGGCAACGGTGACCGCTTCCCCCCCTTCGGCCACCCGGTGCGGGGGCATCGGACGTCCATCAGGGCGACAGAGCTCGCTCCTTGGAGCCTCGGCGCTCGCGTTGAGTGCTGTGACACCGCGAGGTGTGGAAACGGGTCAGGCGGGGTAGTAAGACGGAGACGAGTCCCGGCGGAGCGGATCTCCTGCCGGATGCGCAGGCAGCCTTTCGGGGTGCCGGACTTCCCGTTGAACGGGGGTGTTCTCCGTGATCGTGCTCGGAGTAGTCCTACTGCTGCTCGGTTTCTTCCTCAACATCTCGATCCTGTGGATCCTGGGTGTGGTGCTGGCCGTCGTGGGCGTCGTTTTCGCCATCTCGGGCGCCAGCGGCCGCGCTATCGCCGGGCGGAAGCACTGGTTCTAGTCCCGGTGGAGCGCAGGACCTGGTGCCGCGCGGGGTGGAGCGTTGACATGGCGGCGACCGATCGATCCGGCGGCCGTGGTGGGCCGAAAGTGACCATTGTGGACGAACAGCAGGACAGGCGGGCCGCCGTCGGCAACACCTTGGAATGGTCAGGGCCAGCAGGAGCGGCTGCTGGACACAACTGCCCCGTGCACGCACACGAGGGGCGGCGATGCGCCGGTGACGCGCCACGACCACGGATGTCGGTCGCTTCCCGCTACCCGAAGCGGGTGCGGGGGTCAGGTGGCGGGTGCGACCGTGCGCTTCTCGTTCACCTCGCCGTCGAAGCCGTGGATGACCACGTCACCGCCCCCGGTGCGCCGGGCTTTGTCCGCCGCCTCGGCGATGGCCCCGGCCTGGGTCCTGGTTCGCGACTCCGTCTTTCCGGTGCTCGCGTCGACGACTTTCCAGGTGCCTTCGGCGTGGTCGCGAACGACATGACGTTCTGCCATGGCGCCCTCCGGGAAATCAGGCACTGTCGACTCAGGACTACCCGGAGCGTCGTGCCCAACACCTGCAGAGCTCGCTCGGGTCAGCGGTCGGTCGAACCCTCCTGCGCGCGGACGACTTCCTCCTGCAGCATCCGGGACTGCTGGCGCGTGCGGATCCGGCCCAGCGTCCAGATCGTCACGCCGTGCGCCACCGCCAGCACCAGCAGCAGGACCCCCAGCCGCGCCACCACGGTTTCCGGCGCGCTGCCGAGGTCCATCGGCACGACGGAGATCAGCGCGAGCAAACCCAGCGCTGCCAGGTGGAACACGACCACGACCAGTCGGTTCACCGAATCCGCGGCGGCGGAATCGCGGGCGGTCGACTGCAGGTAGGTCGTTCCGCTGCGCCGGATCAGCTGACCGTCGGCGACCACCAGCGCGGCGCCGACGACGAGGAACACCATGAACGAACTGGCATCCGGCATCGGACTTCCCTCCACTTCCACTCGCAACGGATCGTTCACCGAGCGCTACCCGGAGCGCGGCGCGCGGTAAACGACGAGCGATCGCTTGACACCTGGATGGACCAGCACGACCAATGCCGCCTCGAGTTGTGATGGCAAGCACTTCGCGGGGGCCTTCGGGATGCGGAAACCCGTTCGATCCGTAAGCTGATCTGCCTGCCCTGGGCGGGTCGTCGGAGTACGCGCCTGGACTACTGCGGAGCGAGACAGTGATTTCACGTCCTGTTCGGAGTTGCGACATCTCACGGGACCTGCTGCGCGGCGGGCAGCGGGGCAACGGGTCGTCGGCGGGACGGCGCGTTCGGTGACTCTGACGGCAGCAGGTGAACAGCTCGTCCCGTCCGCGCCTCCGGAAACCGCGGCCAGCGCGGTCTTCTGGTCGGACTTCGCGCCCGATCAGCGCACCCTGGTCGAGGTTCTCGGCAGCACGGCACGTCGATTCCCGGACGCCCCGGCGATCGACGACGGCACGACGGTGCTCAGCTACGGCCGGCTGACCGCCGAGATCGACGTCGTGCGGCGACGGCTCGCCGACGCCGGCATCGGCGTCGGCGACCGGGTCGGAATCCGGATTTCCTCCGGCACCGCGGAACTCTACGTCTCGATCCTGGGCGTGCTGGCCGCCGGCGCCGCCTACGTTCCGGTGGATGCGGATGACCCCGACGAGCGCGCCGAACTCGTGTTCGGTGAAGCCGAGGTCTGCGCCGTGCTCTCCGACGGGGGCTCGTTCGCGCTGCGCCGCGAGCCGCTCGGTCGCCCGGGCGAACCATCGCCCACCGACGACGCCTGGATCATCTTCACCTCCGGTTCGACGGGGAA
Organism: Saccharopolyspora sp. NPDC050642; assembly: GCF_040654735.1. NCBI lineage: Bacteria > Bacillati > Actinomycetota > Actinomycetes > Pseudonocardiales > Pseudonocardiaceae > Saccharopolyspora > Saccharopolyspora sp. NPDC050642. The sequence goes on from NZ_JBFAIN010000013.1 coordinate 120,928, forward strand.
GCCGAAGGGCGTGGCGGTGAGCCACGCCGCCGCCGCGGCCTTCGTCGACGCCGAAGCCGGCCTGTTCCTCACCGAGGAACCCATCGGCCCCGGGGACCGGGTGCTGGCGGGGCTGTCCGTGGCGTTCGACGCCTCGTGCGAGGAGATGTGGCTGGCCTGGCGGCACGGGGCCTGCCTGGTGCCCGCGCCGCGCGCCCTCGTGCGCACCGGTGTCGACCTCGGCCCCTGGCTGGTGGCGCGGCACATCAGCATCGTGTCGACGGTGCCGACGCTGGCCGCGTTGTGGCCCGTCGAAGCGCTGGAAGAGGTTCGGCTGCTCATCTTCGGCGGCGAGGCGTGCCCGCCGGAACTCGCCGAACGACTCGCAGTCGAAGGCCGCGAGGTCTGGAACACCTACGGGCCCACGGAAGCGACCGTCGTCGCCTGCGCCGCCCGGCTCACCGGCGAGGGGCCGGTGCGGATCGGCTTGCCGTTGGCGGGCTGGCAACTCGTGGTTGTCGACGAGCGCGGCGAACCGGTTGCGATGGGCGACACCGGCGAGCTGATCATCGGTGGTGCCGGCCTCGCCCGGTACCTGGACGCGGGCAAGGATGCCGAGAAGTTCGCGCCGCTGCCGTCGCTCGGCTGGTCCCGGGCCTACCGCAGCGGTGACGTGGTGCGGGCCGAGCCCGAGGGGCTGCTGTTCGTCGGCCGGGCCGACGAACAGGTCAAACTCGGTGGCCGCCGCATCGAACTCGGTGAGGTGGACGCGGTGCTGCAGGCCCTGCCCGGCGTTGCCGGGGCGGCCTCGGCCGTGCAGACCACCGCAGCCGGGAACCAGATCCTCGTCGGCTACGTGGTGCCGCGTGCGGAGTCCGAGGCCGCGGACGCGCGGTTCGACTACGACCACGCAGTGCGGCGGCTGCAGGAACAGCTGCCCGCCGCGCTGGTGCCGCTGCTCGCGGTCGTGTCCGACCTGCCGACCCGCACCTCCGGGAAGGTGGATCGTGCCGCGCTGCCGTGGCCGCTGCCCACCGCCGGCGGCGATCCCGCCGCGAGGTCGGCGATGTCGGCGACCGAGGCGTGGCTCGCGGAGGGCTGGGCGGAAATCCTCGGCGTGGAGGTGACCGACCCCGCCGCGGACTTCTTCGCCACCGGCGGCGGCAGCCTCACCGCCGCCCAGCTGATCGCGCGCATCCGGATGCGCCACGCCCAGGTGTCGGTCGCCGACATCTACCAGCACCCGACGCTCGGTTCGCTGGCCGCGCACCTGGACGCGTTGGAGGCGATGACCGAGACCTCGCGGCGCGTCGTCCGGCCGACGCCGCGGCTGACCGGGCTGTGGCAGGCCCTGATCATGCTGCCGCTGCTGGCCATCGTCGGGTTGCGCTGGACGACCGTGCTGGCGGCGCTGAGCAACGTGCTGGCCTGGACCGGATCCGTGTCGTTCGCGCCGACGGCGTCGTGGTGGTGGATCGCCGCGGCGTGGCTGGTCCTGTTCAGCCCCGCGGGCCGGATCGCGTTGTCGGCCGGTGGGGCGCGGTTGCTGCTCGCCGGGGTGCGCCCGGGCACCTACCCGCGCGGCGGCAGTGTCCACTTGAGACTGTGGACGGCCGAGCGGCTCGCCGAGTTCAGCGGCGCGACGGGCGTGTCGGGTGCCTCCTGGATGACCCACTACGCGCGGGCGTTGGGCGCCAAGGTGGCCAAGGACGTCGACCTGCACTCGCCGCCGCCGGTCACCGGCATGCTCAAGGTCGGCAAGGGCGCGGCCGTCGAACCCGAGGTGGACCTCGCCGGCCACTGGGTCGACGGCGACGAGGTGCACATCGGCAAGATCCGGATCGGCGCCGGTGCGCGCGTCGGCGCCCGCACCACGCTGATCCCCGGCGCCCGGATCGGCAAGTCCGCGGAGATCGCGGCCGGCTCCACGGTGCGCGGCTCGGTGCCCGCGGGGCAGCGGTGGGCCGGGTCCCCGGCCGTCCCGGTGCGCGAAGCGGGCCGCACCTGGCCGTCGAGCCGTCCGCCCAGGTCGCAGGTGTGGGCCTCGGTCTACGGGGTCACCTCGGTGCTGCTCGGGCTGCTGCCGGCGCTGGCGGCACTGCCCGGCGTCAGCGTGCTCGGCCTCGCTCTCGGCGGCGCATCCGATCTCGGCTCGGCGCTGACCCGGGCGCTGCTGGCGGTGCCCCTGGCGAGCGCGTGCTACCTCGTTTCCTACGCGTTGCTGGTGCTGGTGAGCGTGCGCGCGCTGAGCATCGGGATGCGCGAGGGCTACCACCCGGTGCACGGCCGCATGGCCTGGCAGGTGTGGGCGACCGAGCGCCTGATGGACATGGCCCGCATCGGCCTGTTCCCGTTGTACGCCAGCCTGTTCACGCCGGTGTGGCTGCGGCTGCTCGGTGCCAAGGTCGGTCGCGACGTGGAAGCCTCCACGGTGCTGGCGCTGCCGAAGATGACGAAGGTCGCCGACGGCGCCTTCCTCGCCGACGACACCATGGTCGCCACCTACGAGCTCGGCGGCGGCTGGCTGCACGTGGCCCCGGCCCGCATCGGCAAGCAGGCCTTCCTCGGGAACTCGGGCATGACCGCGGCAGGGCGTTCGGTGCCCAAGCGCGGCCTGGTCGGGGTGCTGTCCTCGACGCCGCGCAAGGCCAAGAAGGGCTCGTCCTGGCTGGGCATGCCGCCGATGCCGCTGCGCCGTTCCGTCGACGAGGCCGACGCGAGCCGGACGTTCGCCCCGCCGCTGCGGCTGAAGATGGCCCGTGCGGTGGTCGAGCTGTTCCGGTTCGTGCCGGTCGTGTTCAGCGCGGCGCTGGCGGTGCTGGTGCTGGCGGCGCTGGCGTTCCTGCACGCCGAAGGCGGGCTGTGGCTGGCCGCGTTGCTGGCCGGGCCGGTGCTGCTGGCCGCGGGCCTGCTGGCGTGCGCCGTGACGACCGCGGTGAAGTGGCTGCTGGTCGGGCGCTACCAGGCGGACGAACGCCCGCTGTGGAGCTCCTTCGTGTGGCGGACCGAGCTCGCGGACATGTTCGTGGAGGTGCTGGCCGTCCCGTGGCTGATCGGTTCGGCCGGCGGGACGCCGCTGCTGACGGCGTGGCAGCGCGGCATGGGCGCGAAGATCGGCCGCGGGGTGTGGCTGGAGACCTACTGGCTGCCCGAATCGGACCTGGTCCGGCTCGGCGACGGCGCGTCGGTCAACCGGGGTTGCGTGGTGCAGACCCACCTGTTCCATGATCGGGTCATGCGGTTGGACGAGGTGCGCCTGGACGCCGGCGCTACGCTGGGCCCGCACGGCATCGTGCTGCCCGGTGCGAGCATCGGTGCGCACACCACCATCGGCCCCGGGTCGCTGGTGACCCGGGGAGACGAGGTGCCCGCGCACTCTCGGTGGCTCGGCAACCCGATCTCGACGTGGCGGAAAGCGGGAGGACGTCGCCGGTGAAGCCTGGTGCTGACCAGTCGGGTGCGGCGGCACCGGGGGCGGATCGGTCGACGGATTCCTACCTGCCCGAGCACGGCAACGGCGGCTATCGCGTAGAGCACTACGACCTGGACCTGGAGTACCAGGTCGGCCCGAACCGCCTCGCCGGGCAGGCGACGATCTCGGCGGTGGCGACGCAGGCCCTGTCGCGGTTCAGCCTGGACTTGGCCGACCTGCGGGTTCGCCGGGTGCTCGTGGACGGCCGTCCCGCCAAGTTCACGCACGGCGGCGGGAAGCTCCGGATCAAACCGGCGCGTCCGGTCGCCGCGGCGGCGGAATTCCGGGTGGACGTCCGGTATTCGGGCAATCCGCAGCCGATTTCCGGGCGGTGGGGCGAGATCGGGTGGGACGAGCTGACCGACGGCTCCCTGGTCGCCAGCCAGCCGGTCGGCGCGCCGTCGTGGTTTCCCTGCAACGATCACCTCGCGGACAAGGCGGGCTACCGGATCTCGTTCACGACGGCCTCGCCGTACTCGGTGCAGGTGACCGGGAACCTGGTGTCGCGGCAACGCCGCGGCAGCACCACGACCTGGGTCTACGAGCGGCCGGAACCGACCGCGACGTACCTGATGAGCATCCAGGTCGGCCTGTACACCGAGGTGGAGCTGGCCGGCGGCCCGGTGCCGCAGCGGGCGGCGATCCCCGCGCGGCTGGGCGACCGCTTCGCCGCGGACTTCGCGCGGCACGGCCAGATCATGGACGTGCTGCAGCGGTTGTTCGGCCCGTACCCGTTCGGCGAGTACGTCGTCGTGGTCACCGACGACGACCTGGACGAGCCGGTCGAGGCGCAGGGCATGTCGGTCTTCGGCGCGGGCCACCTGGACGGCCGACGCACGAACGAGCGGCTCGTCGTGCACGAACTGGCGCACCAGTGGTTCGGCAACAGCGTGACGATCGCGGACTGGCGGCACATCTGGCTCAACGAGGGCTTCGCCACCTACGCCGAATGGTTGTGGTCGGAGTTCTCGGGCGGCCCGTCGGCGCAGCAGCACGCGGCGAACTGGCACGCGCACATCGCCGCAGGCCCGCCGGATCTCCGGATCGCCGATCCGGGTGTGGCCGGGATGTTCGACGAACAGGTCTACAAGCGCGGCGCGCTGACGCTGCACGCGCTGCGCCGCGAACTGGGCGACGAGCCGTTCTTCGAGCTGCTGCGGAAGTGGGTCGCCGACCACCGGCACGGCACGGCGACCACGGCGGACTTCACCGCGCTGGCCGACGAATTCGCGAACCGGCCGCTCGCCGGGTTCTTCACGAACTGGCTGGACAGCACCGAGTTGCCGCCGCTGCCACGCTGAAACCGCCACATCGGGCGCCGACGACAGGGGTGCGGGCCCGGCAACGTCGATCTTGATCGCCGCCCCCGGAACCGGAAGGCTCAAGGCGGCCGAAGCCTGAGCCCGGCGTGTTGGACGGGGGACCGACACCGCGCCCTCGTCTGACGTTCACCCATCCTTGCGGGCCGATTCGTTGTGCTCCGGGCGCGAGACCGGTTGTGTGGTGGCAGAACTTCCTGTGACGCAGATTCGAGGTTCCTGCTGCGATGGTCGCCACCGAACCGTCCGGGTCGACGCCCCAGCCGCTGCTGGCCGGCCGCAGGCCGTTGGCCCCGCACCTGTCGGTGTACGTGTTCATCCTCCTGCCGTTCCTGGCGCTGGTGGCGGCGGTGCCGCTGGCGTGGGGGTGGGGGCTGCGCTGGTGGGACGCGCTGCTCGCGGCCGGCTGGTACGTGTTCACCATCCTCGGCGTGACGGTGGGCTACCACCGCTACTTCACGCACGGCGCGTTCCGCGCCAAGCGCTGGCTGCGCATCGCGCTCGCGGTCGCGGGCAGCATGGCGGTCCAGGGCCCGATCCTGCACTGGGTGGCCGACCACCGCCGCCACCACGCCTTCGCCGACAGGGAGGGCGATCCGCACTCGCCGTGGGCGTTCGGCACGTCTCCCGCCGCGCTGGCGCGCGGGTTCTGGCACGCGCACATGGGCTGGATCTTCGAGCGGGACCTGACGAACCAGCGGCGGTTCGCGCCCGACCTGCTGGCCGACCCCGACATCCGGTTGGTGCACCGGCTGTTCGGTCCGTTGACGGTGGCGACGTTCGTCCTGCCCGCGCTGTGCGGCGGTGTGATCACGGGGACCTGGTGGGGCGCGGCGACGGCGTTCTTCTGGGCCGGGCTGGTGCGGGTGGCCTTGCTGCACCACGTGACGTGGTCGGTGAACTCGATCTGCCACCTGGTCGGCGATCGCCCGTTCCGCAGCCGTGACAAGGCGGCCAACTTCTGGCCGCTAGCGGTGCTGAGCATGGGGGAGTCGTGGCACAACCTGCACCACGCCGACCCGACGTGCGCCCGGCACGGGGTCCGGCGCGGCGAGATCGACATCTCGGCCCGGGTGATCTGGATCTTCGAGAGGCTCGGCTGGGCCTCCCATGTCCGCTGGCCGACCCCGCGACGCCTCGCCCGCCTGGCCGCCGACAGCTGAACCATCATCCTTTGTGGACGAATGTTGCTCAGATGCGACTGTCTGGGGTGCAGGGCGGCGATTTCGCGCGAAATCGCCGCCGGCGCCCGGCGTCCTCGGGATGCGTCCCGGCCTGAGCTCGTGCGCCGGAAAACCGCTGGCCAGGTTAGTCATCCCGCAGCCAGACTGCAGGCGTGGCCGTACTGGAGAAGACCGCGCGGGCGCCGGGCCGGGCGTGGGCGACGGGGCTGAGCCTGACCTCGTGGGTGCTGTTCGCGAGTTCCGGCCCGCTGGCCAAGGCGGTGATGGCGGCGGGTTGGTCCCCGGCCGCGGTGACCTCGGTGCGGATCGCGCTGGCTGCGGCACTGCTGGTGCCGGTGGTCGCGGTGCTGCGGCCGCAAGCGCTGCGGTTCCATCGCGCCGACCTGTGGCTGCTGCTCGGCTACGGCCTGCTCGGTGTCGCCGGGGTGCAGCTGTTCTTCTTCCTGGCCGTGGCCCGGGTCCCGGTCGGGGTGGCGATGGTGCTGGTCAACCTGGCGCCCGCACTGGTCGCGCTGTGGGTGCGGGTGGTGCGGCGCACCCGGTTGCCGGGGCTGATGTGGCTGGGTATCGGGCTGGCCGTGGCCGGATTGGTCCTGGTCGCGGAGATCTGGCAGGGATCGGAGCTGGACCTGCTCGGTGTCGCCGCCGGGCTGGCCGCGGCGACCTGCTCGGCCGGGTACTTCCTGCTCGGCGAGCACGGCGCGAGCAGGTACGACTCGTTCGGGCTGACAGCGGCCGGGCTGTCGATCGGCGCGGTGGTGGTGGCCGTGGTCGCCTTGCAGTGGACGCTGCCCTCGGGACTGCTCACCGCCCCCGCGGTGCTCGGCGGCCTGCAGGTTCCGGTGTGGCTGGCCCTGCTGGTGCTGGCCGTGGTCGGCACCGCGCTGCCCTACCTTGCCGGGCTGCGGGCGCTGCGCATTCTGCCTTCGGCGCTGGCCAGCGTGCTGGCCCTGGTGGAACCGCTGGTCGCCGCCGGACTCGCCTGGCTGCTGCTCGGCCAGGCGCTCAGCCCGACGCAACTGGCCGGGGCGGTGGTACTGCTCGCCGGTGCGGTGCTGGTGCAACTGGCCGCCCCGAACTCGCTCCCGGAAGGCCCCATCTCGTGCAGACCTGGCTGACCGCTGGTGCGTGACCGACGCGCCCGCTACCGGGACCGGCGCGGACTTCTTCAAAGCCGGATTGCGCTTCTTCGCGTAGTTCTCACCTGCGGACAGGGGCTCGTCGAGGAGGGCGCACTGCTGACCTTCCGATCAAGTGGAAAATCCGTTGTCGGTCAACGGTTCTCGGCGAGCCTTGTGTTCCGACTTGTCGTCGGAACGCCATGGCTTGCTGTGGCAGCCGGCGTTCGACTTGGTCTGCGGGGCAGGTTCGTCGACTGCGGCTTCTGCATGGCAAGGCTCGTTGCCGGGCGCGAACACTGAAATCTCTCGCTGCGTTCACCGCCGGCTTCCGCCGTGAGACGTTCGGTAGAGGTAGGCGAGGGTGATGGTCGGCGCAGCGCGCTAAGTCGCGTCCCCGCCTCGTCGAGCACCGCGTCCGCTCCGCGGTCCACGCGCTTGTCTTGCCATAACGGCAAGATTCCGTGCCAGATCGGTGCGGGCCTGCTGAGACTGGGTGCTGATCGACGGCGCGACCGGCGCCGACTCCACACTTCCTCCGCAGGACAGGAACACATGATCACCGCAACTCGGCCGCTGACGCGCAGGTTCCGCCGGCCCGCGCGCACGATGGCGACCCTCGGGCTCACCCTTCTGCTCACGATCGGCGGCGCGGCCTGTTCCGCGCCGACCGCGGACGACGTCGCCCCCTACGACGTCGCCACCCAGGACGATCCGGCTTTCCAGGGCACCTTCCGGCACGAGTTCGCCGACGTCGACGGTGTCCGCATGCACTACGTGACCGGCGGCAGCGGTACGCCGGTGGTGCTGATCCACGGCTGGCCCCAGACCTGGTACGGCTGGTGGCAGATCATGCCGGCCCTAGCCGAACACCACACCGTCTACGCGGTCGACCTTCCTGGACTGGGCGACAGCACCGGCTCGCCGACCGGCTACGACAAAGCCACGCTGGCGCGGTACGTGCACACGCTGATCGCCGACAGGATCGGGGTCCGGGACGCCGCCGTCATCGGGCACGATTTCGGCGCCGCGGTGGCGTTCCAGTACGCCAGCCAGTTCCCCGGCGACACCGCCCGCCTCGGCTACCTCGACCTGCCGCTACCCGGGCCCGCGATCGACGCAGCCACGTACCGCACGCTGAGCTGGCACATCGCCCTCCACTCCCAGCGACGGGTCCCCGAGGCGATCGTGGGCGACGACGTCCGCGAGTACCTGGCACTGTTCTACCCCCAGGTCTCGTTCGAGGGCACGGCATTCGGCGGCACCACGGATCGGTCCCCGTTCACCGATGGCGAGATCGACGAGTACGCACGGACATACAGCCGGCCCGAGGCCCTGGCGGGCGGCTTCGAGCTCTACCGCGCCCTCGACGAGGACGTGCGCGACACGGTGTCAGCGGCACCGGTACGCATCCCGACCCTGCTCATGACCGCCCAAGGACAACTCGACGCGATCCGAGCCACAGTGGACCCGCGGATGGCCAACATCGTTCGCGCGGTGGACGTGCCGCGCGCCGGACACTGGCTCGCCGAGGAAAATCCCCAGTTCGTCACCGCGGAGCTGGTGCGTTTCCTCGACGGATGACCACGCCGCGGCGGCGCCGGGCAGTGGCATGTCCGAAGTGGACAGGTCAGGGTTCTTCGTCGACCGGGTCGGGTAGCGCCCAGCGGTCTTCTCGGCGGGGGTGGATGTACCCGTAGTACCGCGAATCCGGGCGCGCTCACCAGCACCATGGGCTCCGGCGGGGCGGCCTACGAGCTGCTGCGCGAGTCGGGGCTGCGGCCAGACCGTCGTTGACGCTCTGCCGATGCAAATCCCGTTGATCGGCCGGGCTTGCCAGGATCTCCGTCCGTTGTGGACAGCTCGTCGAACATGATCCGGACCGGTATTGAAGCGCCGTCTCTGCTTCCGGCAACGATTCCCGGCGCGTCCTAGAAGTCCGGGCTGCTGGCGTCCTTCCAGGTTCGGGGAACGACGACGTGGAGAGCGTCGCGCGCGACCGAGAAGCGTTGCGGGGTGCCGTCGACGAGTTCACCGTCGACGTTGATCGGGAGGTCGGGCCCGGTCGTCACGTCGACCCGTTTGGTGCGGAAATGGCGGACGTGCTCGCTGTCGAGCGCACCGCGTTTGAGATCGCGCGCGGCGGCGATCAGGTCGTGGAGGCTGCCGTGCCGCATGACGGAGATGTCCAGCGTCGCATCGTCGATCCCGGCGTCGTGCGCCGCGAGCTGCCCGCCGCCGAAGTAGCGGCCGTTGGCGATCGACAGCTGCAGCAATCCGTGGTGCTCCTGCGGCTCGTGGTCGCCATCGGGGAACGTCAGACGCGCCGAGAACGGTCGGTGTCGCAGCAAGGCCTTGACGGTCGCCACCGGGTATGCCAGTGCCCCGGTCCACCTCTTCAGCGTCGGCGACATCGCCTCGGCCACGCCCGCGCCGAGCCCGACCGACGCGCGGTTGACGTAGTAGTTGTTCCCGCAGAGGCCGAGGTCGATGTCGACCAATTTGCCGTGTGCGATGGTGCGGCACGCCTGGTCGAGGTCGGTGGGGATGTGCAGGGTGCGGGCGAAGTCGTTGGCGGTGCCCAGCGGCAGTAGGCCCAACGGCACGCCGCGGTGTGCGAGGACGTCGACCACCGAGCTGACGCTGCCGTCACCGCCGCCGAGGATGATCAGGTCGTGGCCCGCGTCCACGGCCGAGTTCACGGTCTCCGGGAGCCGGGCCGGATCGTGCAGCGGGAAGGTCGAGTCCAGCGGCACGCCCAGGCTGCGCAGCTTGTCGATCGCCCGCGCGTATGCCTTGGCGCCGGTGCGGGCCCGTGCATTCACCACCAGGGCTGCTCGCGTGGTGGAACCGTCGGTTGTAATGACCGCTCCTCACGAGACGAACCTGCCTTCGCCTGCAGTGTAAAGGCAGTCGGCGCGAGACTCATCTGCGCTCCGGTTGCGCGGAAGACCTCCTGCGCGGCTTCCGGCCGATGGCGAAGTAGATCGCGCTCAGCACGATGAAGAACGGCACGCCCGCCCACCAGGCGACCGCCAGGTCGTCGATGAACGCCGTGGACACCAGGATGGCCACCAGGAAGAGGATCGCTGCGATTCCGGTGACCGGCGCGCCGCGCAGACGCACCTTCGGCAGCGGTAGGCCCGCCGCCGCGCGGGCCCGCCGGAACGCCAGGTGCGTGACGAGGATGAGGATCCACACCGCCAGGGCGCCGAAGATGGACAACCCGAACAGCACCAGGTACGCGGCGTTGCCTTGCGCGGCCGACAGCACGGTGGCGACGAGCAGCCCGGCCGCGCTGAGCAGCAGCGCGTTGCGCGGCACGCCGCCCTTGCTCAACCGGGCGGTCCAGCGCGGCGCGTAGCCGTGCCCGGCGAGGGAGTGCAGCATCCGGGTGCACAGGTAGAGGTTCGTGTTCGCGCTGGATAGCGCCGCGGTCAGCACCACGAAGTTCATCACCAGCGCGGCGAACGGGATTCCGGCCGCGCCGAAGACCGTCACGAAAGGGCTCTCGGACACCCCGCTGCTCTGCGCGACCGTCGTCCAGGGCACCACGGTCAGGACCAGGGCGATGGCCAGCAGGTAGAACAGGGACAACCGCAGCACCATCTGCCGGGCCGCGCGGGGGATGTCGCGTTCCGGGTTCTCCGACTCGGCCGCGGTCACCGAGACGACCTCGGTGCCGATGAAGCTGAACAGCGCGAACACCATCGCCAGGTACAGGCCGGTCCACCCGTTGGGCAGGAACCCGCCGTGCGTCACCAGGTTGTCGAAACCGGTGGGCTCGGCGTTCGGCAGCCCGACGGTCACCAGCGCGAGCGCCAGCAGGATGAACACCACGATCGCGGTGACCTTGATCATCGAGAACCAGTACTCGAAGGTGCCGAACAGCCCGACCGCGCCCGCGTTCACCGCGAGGATGAGCACCGAGAACGCCACCACGGGCAGCCACAGCGGCAGCTGGGGCCACCAGAACTGCGTGTAGATCCCGGCCGCGATCAGCTCGCCGCCCACCGCGATGACCTGGATGGTCCAGTACGTCCAGCGCACCACGAACCCCGCCCACGGGCCCAGGTAGCGGTGCGCGATCGCGCCGAACGCGCCCGCGTCCGGGTGCTGGACCACCATCTCGGCCAGCGCCCAGGCGATCACGAGCGCGACCAGCGCGCAGGCGAGGTAGGCGAGCACGGTGGCCGGCCCGGCCTGCGAGATCGCCAGGCTGGACCCCAGGAACAGGCCGGTGCCGATCGCGCCGCCCAGCCCGATCATGGTCACCTGGCGGCGCGTCAGCTGCCGGCGCAGCCCGGTGCCGGACGTGCCCACCCCGGTTGCACTGCCTGTGGTGGAGTCCATTTCATCTCCCGGATCTGCGGTAGTCGGCGATGGCCGCAGCGACGGCGTCCACATCGGACTCGTTGTTGTAGAAGTGGAAGGACATCCGCAGCACGGTGCCGCGCGGGCTGGTCGCGATCCGGCGTTCGGCGAGCCATGCGGCGAGTTCGCCCGGGTCGTCGTCGAGGAGCGCGACCTGCGGCCCGCGCGACGCCGGATCGGACGGTGACCAGAGCCGCTCGCCCGCCGCCAGCAGCTCGTCCTGCAGCCGCTGGGTCAGTCCGCTGACGTGGTCGTGCACCGCTGTCGGGTCCAGGCGGTTGACCAGGTCCAGGCTCGCGTTCGCGCCGTAGGCGGCCGGAATGCCGGGCGTGCCGGTTTCGTAGCGGCTCGCGCGCGCCGGATGATCCACCGAGCGCGGATCGAACGCGAACGGGTTCTCGCGGCCGAACCACCCGGTCAGCTGCGGTGCCACCGCATCCTGCACGCCGCGGCGCGCGTACAGGAACGCGATGCCGGGGATGCCCAGCACGTACTTGAGCGCGCCGGCGACGAGGAAGTCGCAGCCGAGCTCCTCGACGTCGATGCGGTGCACGCCCGCGGCCTGGTAGGCGTCGACGAACGTCGTCGCGCCCTGCTCCTTCGCGCGGGTGATCACCTCGCGGACCGGCAGCAGGAGGCCGTTGCGGTAGGACACCAGCGGCACCGACACCAGCCGGGTCCGCTCGTCGATCGCGTCCAGGTAGTCCTCGGTGCGAACCTGCCCGTCTTCGGCCCCGACGTGGACGACCTCGGCTCCCCGGGCGCGCTGCGCGAGCCACACGTGCGCGATGGAGGGGAACTCCATGTCGGTGGTGACGATGCGCGGCCGCTCGGCGTAGGACCTGGTCGACGCCGCCTGGAAGGCGCCTTCGGTGGCGTTGGCCAGGACCGCGATCTCGTCGGGCTCGGCCCCGATCAGCTTCGCGAAGCCTCGACGCGCCTGTTCGACCTGGTCCATCCAGATCTCCCACGGCGCTCCGTGCACGTGCATGGTGCGTTGGAACTCGGCGAGCGCGTCGCCGAGCTGGTAGGAGGCGGCGCCCTGGCTGCAACTGGCCAGGTGCACGTTCTCGGCCAGCGACGGGAAGGAGGCGCGGAACAGGTCCGGGTCGGTGATGGTCTCGGCGGGCTGTGCCGGGGTGGCGTTCACGGTGCGATTCCTCTGCGGGTGGGCGGATTCGGCCGGGTCAGTAGCTCGGCGGGGTCACCGATACCAGGAAGGTGGCGGTGTCGGTACCCGGGTTGACGAAGCGGTGCGGGACTCGCGAGTCGAAGTAGCAGCTGTCGCCCGGTTCCAGCCGGATCCGGGAGTCGCCCACCTCCACCAGCAGCTCACCCGCCTGGGCGAGCACGCATTCCTCGGAGGGGTGGCTCCACGGCTCCTCCGACGACGCGGCACCGGGTTCCAGGCGGCCTTCGAGCAGCTCCAGGCGGCCCGAGCCGGGGGACAGGCGCGTGTAGGCGATCCCGCCGTGCGGCGAGCCGACCTTCATCCGCCGCTCGCGGCGGACCACGGCCACCTGCTGCACGTCCTCCTCGGCGAAGAGGCTGAACAGCGGGACTTCCAGCGTTTTCGCCAGTCGCCGCAGGGTTTCCAGGCTGGGGTCGTGGATGCTGCGCTCGACCTGGCTGAGCAGCCCGGTGGACAGGCCGGTGAGTTCGGCCAGCTGCTTGAGGGTGAGGTTGCGCTTCTGGCGCAACTCCCGGAGGTGGGGGCCGATCATGGCTTCGAGCCTTCGGTGTGGGTGAAGTATTTCAGTGAGGATGAATCCCCGTACGCGCGAAGTCAATACCGCGGCACCGCAGATCGCCGAGCGCCAGAATTGCTTGCGCTGGAACAGAATCGCTGGGACGGCGAACCTTCTGCGCCGATTCCGGGGTCCGTCGCGAATCCGCGACGGTCAGTGGCCGCGGAATGCTTCGACGAGCCACCAGGCGCCTTCGCCCGGGGCGATCTTGGCGTCGATCACCAGCGGCGTGGCACGCGGTCCGTTCAGCCAGTCGCGGACCGGCGCGAGGTCGGCCTCGGTGCGCACCGTGAGTCCGGTGCAGTCGAAGCCGCGCGCGGCGGCCGCGAGGTCGGTGTCCGGGAACTCGACGGTGTCCAACCGGTGGCCGTCCGGGCCGAAGTGGTGGACCTCCGCGCCGTAGGCGTGGTCGTTGTAGACCACGATCACCATCGGCAGGCCGAGCCGGGCCGCCGTTTCCAGTTCGGCGATGCCCATCAGCGCGCCGCCGTCGCCGAGCGCGGCGACCGGCAGCCGGTCCGGGCGGGCCAGCGCCGCGCCGATGGCGGTGGCCAGGCCGAGGCCGATGGACTGGAAGGCCTGGGTGAAGCAGAAGCCCTGCTCGTCGGGGACCCGCAGGAACATGCTCGGGTAGCCCATGAAGTTGCCGGAATCCACCGCCAGCACCCGCTCTTCGGGCAGCAGTGCGTCCAGGGCGATGGTCAGCGCGCGCGGATCGATGGCGTCCGGTGTGGACTCGTCGTCGAAAGCCACGTCGCGCCAGGACCCAGCGCTCGCGATCCGCTCCCGCACCTCCGGATCGCGGTAACCGGCGGGCCGGATGCCGCGATCGGCGAGTTCGGCCCGGGCCGCCTCGGCGGTCGCGGCGACGTCGCCGAGCACCCCGAGGTCGACCGGGCGGTGCGCGCCGATGGCCTCGCTCTCGACGTCGACCTGCACCAGCGCGGACCCGGCGCCGATCAGGTTGCCGTGCCGCGTGGTCCACATGTTCAGGGCGGTGCCCCAGCCGACGATGAGGTCCGCGCCGGAGATCAGCTCGGCGGCCAGCGGCGTGGCGAACCCGCCGGAGACGTCCAGCGACCACGGGTCGTCGTGGAACAGGCCCCGCGCCACCGCCGAGGTGGCCAGCAGCGCCCCGCAGGACTCGGCCAGCGCCCGCAGCTCGGCGCCGGCGTGCCGGGCACCGCGACCGGCGATGAAGACCGGGCGTTGCGCGGTGACCAGCCGGTCGGCGAGTTCCCGCACCGCCGCGGCGGACGGCGCGACCGGGTTCAGCGCCGGGAGCTGCGGGACGTGCGGTTCGCCGTCGAACTCCGCCGCCTGGACGTCCAGCGGCAGGTTCAGCACCACGGTCCGCCTGCCCTCGGTCGCCAGCCGGACCGCCCGCACCACGTCGTCGACGGCGGTGGCCGCGCTGTGCACCCGCTCCGCGCGGGCGCCGACGGCCGTGGCCAGCGCATCCTGGTCGATCCGGAAGTTCGAGCGGATCGCCGCGGAGGCCGTCTCCGCGGCGAGCACGAGCAGCGGGGTCCGGCTCTTGGCCGCTTCGGTGATGCCGGTGAGCGCATTGGTCAGCCCGCAGCCCTGGTGCACCGAGAGCACCCCGAGGCGGCCGCTGGTGCGCGCATACGCGTCGGCCATCGTCGCCGCGCCGCCTTCGTGGCGGGCGGCCACGAACCGCGCACCCGCGGCGACCAGTGCGTTGGTGACGTGGAAGTTGCCGCTGCCGACGACGCCGAAGACGTGGTCGGCGCCCAGTGCGGCCACCGTGCGGCCGACGACCTCGGCGACGTTCATCTCGTCCCTTCCGGTGGGTCAGTCCTGCTCGATCAGCGCCAGGACCCGCGTCGGGCTGCCGGAGCCGTTGACGATCGGCAGCGGCGCGGCGATCAGCACCGCTCCGGTGGGTGGCAGCAGCGCGAGGTTCTGCAGTTGGGTGAGGCCGTACTTGCCGGCGCCGAGCAGCAGCGAGTGGCAGGGGAAGGCCGGTTCGAAGGTGGGCGCCATCCCGGCGTCGGTGCCCACCGTCTCCACTCCGATGCCGATCAGGGCGCTCTCCTCGGCCAGCCAGCGGGCGCAGTCCGGCGAGATCCCCGGGGTGTGCGAGCCGCTGTCGTCGGCGTTGAGGAACTCCGCCTGATCGCCGCTGCGCGCGTCCCAGCCGGTCCGCACCAGCAGCCAGCCGCCCTCGGGCAGGGGGCCGTGCGCGGATTCCCACTCGCGGATGTGCCCGGTCTCCAGCAGGAAGTCCGGATCCTCGGCGACCTGCGCGGAGCAGTCCAGCACCGCGGCCGGGCCGATCATCTGCCGGGGCGGGACCGAAGCCACGTCGAGGCCGTCGCGGCCGGTGACCCAGTGCACCGGCGCGTCGAAGTGGGTGCCGGTGTGCTCCCCGGTGTGGATGTTGTTCCAGTACCAGGCGGGGCCGCGGTCGTCGAACCGGCTGATCTCCTCCAGGCTGAAGCCGATCGTGTTGGAGAACGGCTCCGGTAGCCGCAGGACGGGCACGTCGGACGTCAGGGGCGCGGTCAGGTCGATGACGCTGATCCGGCCGGACGTCAGCGCCCGCAGCAGTTCGTCGAGGACGGCCACGTTCTTCGCCTCCGGAATCCGGGAACTGGACGACGTGCGGGATCCTACTTCGCGTCCGGGGCGCTGCCAATGCGCCGGGAATCACCCGGTGCGGCAGGGAATTCGGGCGCAGCACTGTGGATCGAGTCGGTCCGCGCGGCCGCTGTTATCGTGTTCGCGTGACGACGGACATCGTGACGGATGGCGCATCGGTCGGCGATGCCGTGGTGGGCGAGCTGACCGGCCGAGGCATGCAGCCCAGGCAGCTGATCGTCACCCTCTACGGCTTGTACGCGCGGGAGGCCGGTGGCTGGCTGTCGGTGGCGTCGTTGGTGCGGCTGCTCGCGGATCTGGGCGTCGACGAGCCCGCGGTGCGCTCCTCGATCTCGCGGCTGAAGCGGCGCGGCATCCTGCTGGCCGAGCGGCGCGGCGGGGCGGCGGGATACGAGCTGTCCGGTGCCGCGCTGGAGATCCTGCGCGAAGGCGACGAGCGGATCTTCCGCCGGGAGCGCGCCACCCTCGCCGACGGGTGGGTGCTGGCGGTGTTCTCGGTCCCGGAATCCGAGCGGCAGAAGCGGCACGTGCTGCGCACCCAGCTGACGCGCCTGGGCTTCGGCACCGCCGCGCCGGGGGTGTGGATCGCCCCGGCCGACCTGCGGGACGCGGCGAGCAGCGTCCTGCAGCGCTACGAGCTGGCCGGCTACGCCGATCTGTTCCACGCGGAGCACCTCGCCTTCGGCGATCTGCGGACCAAGGTGGCGCAGTGGTGGGACCTGGAGCAGCTGCAGGAGCTCTACGGCGAGTTCATCGGGGTGCACCAGCCGGTGCTGCGGCGGTGGCGGCGCCGCCGGTCGCCGCGCGGGCCGGAGGCCTTCGCCGACTACGTGCGGGTGCTCACGGACTGGCGCCGGTTGCCCTACCTGGACCCCGGGCTGCCCGCCGAGCTGCTGCCGAAGGACTGGAACGGGACGGTGGCCGCCGAGGTGTTCTTCGAGCTGAAGTCCCTGCTGGAGCGGCAGGCCCACGACCACGTCGAAGCCGTCGCGCGCTGATCGCTCGGGAGTTGTTCCGGAAGGCTCCGGGAACGCCCATCCGCGAAACCGGCGTTCCGTGTGGAGGCGGGTGGCGGCTTCGCGCGAAACCTCCACCCGGTGCAACCACTTCTCAGGCGGGGATCGCGGCGGTGCCCTTGATCTCGACCAGCGCCTCGGCGTCCCAGAGGCGCTGCACGCCGATCCCGGCCATCGCCGGGTAGTCCCGTCCGGCGAGTTCGCGCCACACCGCCCCGATTTCCCGGGCGTGCGCGCGGTAGTCGTCCACGTCCACGATGTAGACGGTCAGCTCGGTCACCTGCTCGGGGCGGCCCCCGGCGGCGCGCAGCGCGGTGAGCAGGTTGCCCAGCGCCTGCCGGAACTGCGCGACGACGCCGTCCCCGACGATCTTGCCGTCCGCGTCGAGCGCGGTCTGGCCGGCCAGGAACACCAGGCGGCAGTCCGAGGCCACCACGGCGTGCGAGAAACCCGCCGGGCGGGCCAGTTCCGCGGGGTTGATCCGTTCGATGGTCATGATTGCACCGCTCCTCCGTCCACAGTGATCCCTTGCCCGTTGATCGCGGCGTTGCGCACGCACAGCTCCACGACGTCGGCGACCTCGTCCGGGCTGATCAGCCGGCCGATGGGCTGCCGGCCCTCCAGCGCGCTGCGGGCCTGTTGCGCGCTCCGCCCGGTCTTGGCGGTGATGTTGTCGATGGTGCGTTCGGTCATCGGCGTGTCGACGAAGCCGGGGCACACGGCGTTGACCGTGACACCCGTCCTGGCCAGCTCCGCGGCGGCCGAGCGCACCAGACCGAGCACGCCGTGCTTGCTGGCGGTGTAGGCGCTGACGTAGGGGTCACCGCGCTTGGCGGCCATCGACGCGATCACCACGATCCGGCCGAAGCCGCGTTCGACCATCGCCGGAACCGCCCGGCGCAGGAAGCGGAACGGCGCGGTCAGGTTGATCTGCAGCGCGCGTTCCCAGTCGTCGTCGGTCGTCGCGGTCAGCGGTGCCGAGGTCGCGGTGCCCGCGTTGAGCACCAGGACCTCGACCGGCCCCCATTCGCGTTCGACCGCGTCGAAAACGCGGTCCGGGGCCTGCGCGTCGGCGAGGTCGGCGGGCAGGTCGAGCGCCGGCCCGGGCAGCCGCGCGGCGGCCTCGGCGAGCTCCCCGGCGCTTCGCGCGGTGAGCGCGACGCGGTTGCCGGATTCGGAAAGTCGCTGGGCGATGGCGCGACCGATGCCCCTACCGGCGCCGGTGACCAGGCAGTTTCTTGTCGTCACGGAGGCGATATTACGTAGAATTGACGGTCGTGCGCAATGCGGCATACGCTGCCGGGAGCGGAACCGACGGAAGGAGCCCGCGGTGCGCATCGCGGTCATCGGTGGCGGTCCAGGCGGTCTGTACTTCTCCGCGCTGCTGCGGCAGCTCGGCCCGGAGCACGAGATCGCCGTGTGGGAGCGCAACGCGCCGGACGACACCTTCGGATTCGGCGTGGTGTTCTCCGACGAGACCCTCGGCGGCATCGAGCACGCCGACACCGGGATCTTCCACGCCATGCAACGGGAATTCGCCAGGTGGGACGACATCGACGTGCACCACCGGGGCGCCTCGTCCACCTCCGGCGGCCACGGCTTCGCCGCGATGAGCCGCAAGCGGCTGCTGCGCATCCTGCAGGAGCGGTGCCGCGAACTGGGCGTGGCGCTGCACTTCCAGGCCGAGGCGCCGGACGTCGAGCGGCTGTCCGCCGACTACGACCTGGTGGTCGCGGCCGACGGCGCGAACTCGGCGGTGCGCGCCCGGTACCCGGAGACCTTCCGGCCCAGCGTGGAAACCGGGCGCTGCAAGTACATCTGGCTGGGCACCGACCTGGTCTTCGACGCGTTCAAGTTCGTCGTCCAGGACACGCCCCACGGCATCATGCAGCTGCACGGCTACCCCTACAGCCGCGATGCCAGCACCTTCATCGTCGAAATGCACGAGGACGTCTGGCAGCGCGCCGGATTCGCCGACTTCGCCGCCTCGGCCTCGACCAGGCCCGGCGACAGCGACGAGAAGTCCATCGAGCTGATCCGGGAGCTGTTCGCCGACACCCTGGCCGGCCACGAGGTCTTCGCCAACAACTCGAAGTGGCTGAGCTTCCGGACCGTGCGCTGCGATTCATGGCGCCGCGGCAACGTCGTGCTGCTCGGCGATGCTGCGCACACCGCGCACTTCTCCATCGGCTCCGGCACGAAGCTGGCCATGGAAGACGCTCTGGCGCTGGTGGCCTGCCTGCACGAGCAGCCCTCGATCGACGCAGCGCTGGAGGCGTACGAGGCGGAGCGACGTGCGGTGGTGACCTCCACGCAGCGCGCGGCGCAGGCCAGCCTGGAGTGGTTCGAGAACATCGGCCAGTACGTGCACCAGGATCCCGCGCAGTTCGCCTTCAACCTGCTCACCCGCAGCCGCCGCGTCACCTACGACAACCTGCGGCTGCGAGACCCGGAATTCGTCGCCGGGATCGACGCCTGGTTCGCCGGCGCGGGCGAGGTCCGGCCGCCGATGTTCCAGCCGGTGCGGCTCGGACCGCTGGAGCTGCCCAACCGCGTGGTCGTCTCGCCGATGGACATGTACAGCGCGGTCGACGGCGTGCCGGACGACTTCCACCTCGTGCACCTCGGCAGCAAGGCCCTCGGCGGGGCCGGGCTGGTGATGACCGAGATGGTGTGCGTGTCCGAGCAGGGGCGGATCACGCCGGGCTGCGCCTGCCTGTGCACCCCGGAGCAGGAGGCGGCCTGGCGGCGGGTGGTGGATTTCGTGCACGGGAACACCGCCGCGAAGATCGGCGTCCAGCTGGGGCATTCGGGCCGCAAGGGTTCGACGAAGCTGATGTGGGACGGCATCGACGACCCGCTGGACGAGGGGAACTGGGAGGTCGTCGGCCCCTCGCCGCTGCCGTACTCGGCGGCGAACCAGACGCCGCGCGAGCTCACCGCGGCCGAGCTCGCCGACATCAAGCAGCAGTTCGTCGCCGCCGCGCAAGCCGCCGCGCGGGCCGGCTTCGACGTGCTCGAACTGCACTGCGCCCACGGTTACCTGCTGTCGTCCTTCATCTCCCCGTTGGCCAACCAGCGCACCGACGAGTACGGCGGTTCCCTGGCAGGCAGGCTGCGGTTCCCGCTGGGGGTCTTCGACGCGGTCCGCGAGGTGTGGCCGGCCGACCGGCCGATGACGGTGCGGATCTCGGCCACCGACTGGCACGAGGGCGGGGTGGACGCCGACGAGGCGGTGCGGGTCGCGCGCGCGTTCGCCGAGCACGGCGCGGCGGGCATCGACGTCTCCACCGGGCAGGTGGTCAAGGCCGAGCGACCGGCGTTCGGCCGGAGCTACCAGACGCCGTTCGCCGACCGGATCCGCAACGAGGTCGCGCGCGAGCACGACATCGCGGTGATCGCGGTCGGCGCGATCTCCTCCTACGACGACGTCAACTCGCTGATCCTGGCGGGCCGGGCCGATCTGTGCGCGGTCGGCCGGACCCATCTCTACGATCCACAATGGACTCTGCACGCGGCGATCGAGCAGGACTACGACGGTCCCGGTGCGGTGTGGCCGAAGCAGTTCCGGGCCGGTAGGCGCAAGCCGCAGACCGGGCGCACGGACGGGCCGAAACCCCGCCTGGAGCTGATCCGCAGCGGCGGCCGGGGCACCGCCCACGCGCGCTGGAACCCCGCCGAGGAGGGGACGGAATGAGCACCTTCGCACTCACCGCGCAACAGCGCGAGTTCGTCGAACACGTGGGCCGGGTCGCCGCCGAACAACTGCGGCCGGTGGCCGAGTCCGGCACGCCCGGCTCGGTCAACCGGGACCTGATCAAGGCGATGGGGGAGCAGGGCCTGCTGACGAAGCTCTTCCCCGGCGGCGCGGGATCGCGGGAGGCGGCCTCGCTGGACCTCTGCCTGCTGCGCGAGTCGCTGGCGCGCGTGTGCACCGAGGCCGAGACCGCACTGGCGCTGCAGGGGCTGGGCAGCTACCCGGTGCTGCAGTCCGGCCAGGACGAGCAGGTGCGGCGCTGGATCCCGGCGGTCGCGGCCGGGGATGCGGTCGCGGCGTTCGCGCTCACCGAGCCCGAGGCCGGGTCGGACGCCGCCGCGCTGGAACTGGCCGCCGAGCCCGACGGCGACGGCTGGCGGCTGACCGGGGAGAAGATCTGGATCTCCAACGCTCCGGAAGCCGACTTCTACGCGGTGTTCGCCCGCACGACGGCCGGTGCCGGAGCCAGGGGCGTGAGCGCCTTCGTGGTGCCCGCCGACCGCCGGGGGCTGTCCGGCGAGCACCTGGACATGATCAGCCCGCATCCGATCGGCCGGCTGACCTTCGACGGCGTCCGGGTGCACCGCGCGGAGCTGCTGGGGGAGCAGGACCGGGGATTCCGGGTGGCGATGCGCACGCTGGACCTGTTCCGCCCCAGTGTCGGCGCCTTCGCGGTGGGCATGGCGCAAGCGGCCCTGGACGCGGCGGTCGAGCACGCCGGAGCGCGCCGGGCCTTCGGCGGAACGCTCAAGGACCTCCAAGCGGTGTCGCACCCGCTGGCGGAGATGGCCACCCGGACCGAGGCGGCCCGCCTGCTGGTCTACTCGGCGGCAGCGGCCTACGACACGGGCGAGCAGAACCTGGCCGGGCGCTCGGCGATGGCGAAGCTCTTCGCCACGGAGACGGCCCAGTACGTGGTGGACGCTGCGGTCCAGATCCACGGAGCCCGAGCGCTCCACAAAGGACACCTGCTCGAACACCTCTACCGGGAGGTCCGAGCCCCGCGGATCTACGAAGGAGCCTCGGAAGTCCAACGCACCATCATCGCCCGCGACCTCTACCGCTGATCCCGGCTGAGATGATGACCGCATGAGCGCACCCCCGGATGGATTGCCGGTCTACCGAGTCCTGACCGGCCCCGATGACGCGACGTTCTGCCGCCGGGTCAGCGAGGCGATCGCGCTCGGCTACCGCTTGCACGAAGGCCCTGCCGTGACCTTCAACGGCGAGCGCGTGATCGTGGCTCAGGCACTGCTGTGGCCTGGCGCCGGCGATGCGCCTGCCGACTAGCGCTCCGGATCGTGGCTGGGGCCGTCAGCGGCCCTGCCACACCGGAGAGCGCTTGGCGTTGAAGACGGCGTGGAACTCCGCGTAGTCGGCCATCTTCAACCGCAGTCTCAGGCCCTGTCCGGCGGATCATGGCGTCGTAGGCTCCAGGACATGCACAGCACTCTGACGGAGCACGCCCGGTGTCTCTACGGGGACCCGTACCGACCCACGCCGGAGTGCGACCAGGAACACCGGGAGCACTACTTCGTCGAGGAGCTGACCTTCGCGGACGCGGACGAGATCCTCGCCATGCTGCGTGGGCTCAGTCCACACGTGGTTGACGGCCAGTTGCCGGTCTGGGTCCGGAATCTGGCCTATCGGCTGGTGTTGTTGCAGCGGCCGGACCAGCCGGCGCTGATGCGCGAGGCTGCCGAGAACCTGTGGCTTCACGGGCCGGACTGGGACGACATCGCGGCAGACCTGGAGAGGCGGGCCGATGCCCTGGAAGCCGGCTGATCATGGCTTGAGCCGGCACGGATCGAGGCCGCGGTGACAGTGCCGTGCCAGACATAGGCGCTCCATGGACATGCCAACGACTTGAACCTCAGGCAGGTCGCATGATCCGCCGAACAGGACCTGGGCTGGATATAGCCCTTCGCGCATGGCCAGGTCGTGGCTGCGATCGTCAGCGGCCCTGCCAGTTCGGGGGGCGCTTGGCGTTGAAGGCGGCGTGGAACTCCGCGTAGTCCGCCGTTTTCATCAGCAGGGCTTGGGTTACCGCTTCTAGTTCCAGGGCTCCGGAGAGGCTCATGTCGAGTTCCCGGGTGAGCAGTTCCTTGGTCTGGGCGTAGCCCTGGAACGGGCCGGTGGCCAGGCGTCGGGCCAGCGCGGCCACCGCTTCGTCCAGTTCGTCGTCCTCGACGAGTTCGCTCACCAGGCCGTAGCGTTCCGCCTTCTCCGCGTCGATCGTGTCGCCGAGCATCAGCAGCTGGGTGGCGCGGCCGAGGCCGACCAGGCGGGGTAGCAGGTAGGCCGAGCCCATGTCGGCGCCGGAGAGGCCGACCTTGGTGAACAGGAACGCGAACTTCGCCGAGCGGGACGCAATGCGGAAGTCCGCCGCCAGGGCGATGACGGAGCCCGCGCCGGCCGCCATGCCGTGCAGCGCCACGATGATCGGGATCGGGCACTCCCGCATCGCCTTGATCACCGCGCCGGTCATCTTGGTGAACTCCAGCAGCCGGTCGGCGTCCATCTTCAGCGTTTCGCCGATGATCTCGTTGACGTCGCCGCCGGAGCAGAACGCCCGCCCTTCGCCGCGCAGCACGAGCGCTCGCGTGTCGCCGCGCTGCGGGAGCTCGGTCAGCAGGTCGCGCAGGTCCGCGTACGCCTCGAAGGTGAGCGCGTTGAGCTTGTCCGGCCGGTCGAAGGTGACGGTGGCGACGCCATCGGCGTGCTCGAAGCCGAAGTGCTCCCACTCGGCGGTGATGGGGACCGATCCGCGGAACGGGCTCATGGGGCGTCCTCCCTGGGCGTGCCGGATGCCGGGAGCGTATCACCGAAATTTGACTGCCGTCATCAACGCGACATGTTTGAGGAGGAGTATGGCGAGATATTGACTGTCGTCACATCAAGTGAATACTTGGGGCAAATCGCGTGGCCCCTGTCGTCGTTGGAGGGAGCGCTGCCGATGCAGCCCTCGTCGCAGTTATCGGTGTCCGGGCACGTCGACACGTTCTGCCGGGACAACTTGCCGCCGCGCGAGCAGTGGCCGCAGTTCCGGTTCGACCTGCCCGAGCTGGCGTACCCGGAGCGCCTCAACTGCGCCGAAGTGCTGCTGGACGACGCGGTGGCGCGGTGGGGGCCGGACCGGCCGTGCCTGGTCACGCCGACCGAGCGCTGGACCTACGGGGAACTCCAGCGGCGCGCCGACCAGGTGGCGCAAGTGCTCGCAGAGGATTTCGGTCTGCAGCCGGGCAACCGGGTGCTGCTGCGCGGCCCGAACAACCCGTGGCTGGTGGCGAGCTGGTTCGGCGTCCTCAAAGCCGGTTGCGTCGCGGTGACCACGATGCCGCTACTGCGCTCCGGCGAGATCGGCCAGCTGATCGAACTCACCCGCCCCGCCCTGGCTCTCTGCGATCACCGCTTCGCCGCCGAGCTCCGCGACGCGACCCCCGGGGTGGCGATCGCGACGTACGGCGTCGACGCGGACGGAAGCCTGGACCGCCGCTGCGCGACGAAGACCGGTGAGTTCACCGCGGTGCCGACGGCCGCCGACGACGTCGCGCTGCTCGCGCCCACCTCTGGCACCACCGGAAAACCCAAGGCCACCATGCACTTCCACCGCGACGTGCTGGCCAATGCGGACACCTTCGCCAAGCACGTGCTCAAGCCCGACGCCGACGACGTGTTCACCGGAACCCCGCCGCTGGGCTTCACCTTCGGGCTGGGCGGCCTGGTCGTGTTCCCGATGCGCGTCGGGGCGTCGTCGCTGCTGCTGGAGAAGGCCGGCCCGGACGACCTGGCCAAGGCGATCGCCGAGCACGGCGTCACGGTGCTGTTCACCGCGCCGACGGCCTACAAAGCACTGCTGTCGGCCGACCGGGGCGCGGACCTGGCGACGCTGCGGCGCTGCGTGTCGGCCGGGGAACACCTGCCCGAGGAGGTGTGGGAGGCGTTCCACGCCCGGACCGGCATCAAGATCATCAACGGCATCGGCGGAACCGAGCTGCTGCACATCTTCATCTCGGCCGCCGACGACGACATCCGGCCGGGCGCCACCGGCAAGGCGGTGCCCGGGTTCGAGGCGGCGGTCCTCGACGACGACGGCGAACCCGTGCCCGATGGCTCGGTGGGGCGCCTCGCGGTGCGCGGGCCGACCGGCTGCCGCTACCTCGACGACGCCCGGCAGCAGCAGTACGTCCAGCACGGCTGGAACATCACCGGCGACACCTACGTCCGCGACGGCGACGGGTACTTCTGGTACCAGGCGCGCAACGACGACATGATCATCTCCGCGGGCTACAACATCGCGGGCCCCGAAGTGGAGGACGCGCTGCTGGGGCACCCAGACGTGGTCGAAGCCGGGGTGGTGGCGTCGCCGGACGAACAGCGCGGCTCGATCGTCAAGGCCTACGTGGTGCTGCGCGACGGACTGGTGGGCGATGCGGACAAGGCCGCCGAGCTGCAGGACTTCGTCAAGCAGCGCATCGCGCCGTACAAGTACCCGAGGGCGATCGAGTTCCTGGAAGCCCTGCCCCGCACCAGCAACGGCAAGCTCCAGCGCTTCGTCCTCCGCGAGCGCGCCCGGGCCTGACCACCGGTCTCCGGACTGGTTCTACGCGGCCGCCTGGACTCCGTCCTCCGCAATTTCCATTGAAATCGAACCTTCGATTTCAATGGAAATTGCGGATCCGGGTGCAGGGGCGAACTAGGTGCCGAGGCGGTCGTCGAGGATCTGGCGCAGTGCGGAGAGTCCGTTGTGGACTTCGGTGAAGCTGGTGCTCAGCGGGGCGAGTCCGATGCGGATCCCGTCGGGCGCGCGGAAGTCCGGGATGACACCGCGGTCCCAGAGCTGCTCGGTGACCTCCCGGAAGTCGGCCCGGCGCACGGTGATGTGGCTGCCGCGGCGCTCGGGTTCGCGCGGTGACGCGAGCTGGACGCCCCGGTCGAACAGCCATGCCTCCGCCAGTTCGAGGGCGTACTGGGTCAGCAGCGACGACTTCGCGCGGACCGCCTCGATCCCCGCTTCTTCGAGCATGTCCAGGCTGGCGAGCAGGGGGAGCATCGCCAGGATCGGGGGCGTGCCGCTGAGCATGCCGCGGATGCCGTCGGCGGGGTGGTAACCCGGGCCCATCTCGAACGGTTCGCGATGTCCCATCCAGCCCCAGATCGGCTGCTGCGCGGAGCCGATGTGGCGGTTGTTGACGTAGCCGAAGGCGGGAGATCCGGGCCCGCCGTTGAGGTACTTGTAGGTGCAGCCGACGGCGAAGTCGGCGTCCCACGCGTCGAGCTCAACGGGTACCGAGCCGGCCGAATGGCAGAGGTCCCACAGCACCAGCGCGCCCGCCCGGTGCGCGGTGCGGGTGATCGCTGCGGCGTCGGCCAGGTAACCTGAGCGGTACGCGACGTGGCTGAACACGACCAGCGCGGTGTCCGGACCCACCGCCGCGGCGACCTGTTCGTCGGTGATGCCCGCCGCCGGGTCGGTCTCGATCCACTTGAGGACCAGATCGCGTTCGGCGGCGATGCCTTCCAGGACGTAGCGGTCGGTGGGGAAGTTGTCGGTGTCGAGGACGATTTCGCGGCGGCCGGGCCGGGCGGCGACCGCGGCGCGGGCGAGCTTGTAGAGCATGACCGTGGTGGAGTCGGCCACGACGACCTGCCCGGCCCCGGCGCCGAGCGCGGCCCGGCCGAGGCGGTCGCCGACCGCGACCGGCCAGTCGAGCCACTCGTCGGTCCAGCCCCGGATCAGGCGCTGCCCCCACTGCTGGTAGATGAACCGGTCCATGCGCTCGGGGAGCGCGCGGGCGGGGCGCCCCAGGGAGTTGCCGTCGAGGTAGGCGACGACGTCCGCGCCCTCGGGGGTCAGGAACCGCTCCCGGAAGCCGCGCAGCGGATCGGCTTCGTCCAGCGCATGCGCCTTCTCCAGGAGGTCGGTGCGGTCGGGCATGGCGTTCTTCCTCTGCTGGTGGTCGAGTCAGGACGTGGGGGACGGGTCGAGAACCTCGACCACCGAACGCACCTCCCGGAAACTACCGGGCGGGGCCCAGGGCCGGTCGCTGGGATACCCGCCCGGCGCGGTCAGGAAGGCTCCGACGGCCCGGACCTGCGGCAGCTCCGGATCGTCACCGGCCATGCGGCGCAATGCGCACCGGTCGAACCACCGGCCCCACCAGGCGGAATCGGCGATCACCCAGTCCTCGTCGTCGCTGGGCACCGTGGGTTACCGGGTGATCTCGGTGCGCACCGCGTACAGCTCGGGGAAGAAGGTCAGGTCCAGGGCGTCGCGGAGGAAGGGCACCCCGCTGGATCCGCCGGTGCCCCGCTTGAACCCGATCGTGCGCTCCACGGTCTTGAGGTGCCGGAAGCGCCAGAACTGGAAGTTCTCCTCCAGGTCCACGAGTTCCTCGCAGGCCTCGTAGGCTTCCCAGTTCTCCTCGGCCGACTCGTAGATCTGCCGGAAGACGGGCACGAGCTCGGGCGCGTAGGTGTGCGCGCGGCTGACGTCGCGCTCCAGCAGCGGCGCGGGGATCGGGTACCCGCAGCGGGAGAGGTGCCGGAGGAACTCGTCGTAGATGCTGGGGCGCCCGAGCAGCCCGGAGAGCAGGGCGTGGGCGCGCTCGTCGTGGCGGAACACCTCCAGCATCTCGGCGTTCTTGTTGCCGAGGATGAACTCCACGGCGCGGTACTGGTAGGACTGGAATCCCGATGACCTGCCGAGGAATCCGCGGAACTGCACGAACTCCGTCGGGGTCAGGGTCGCCAGCACCGACCACTGCTCGGTGAGGGTGTGCTGGATGTGCTTGACCCTGGCCAGCCCCTTGAGCGCGGGCTGCAACCGGTCGCCCGCCAGGTGCTCGCAGGCCGTCCGCAGTTCGTGCAGCACGAGCTTGAGCCACAGCTCCGCCGCCTGGTGCTGGATGATGAACAGCAGCT
The DNA here is from genome assembly GCF_040654735.1 of Saccharopolyspora sp. NPDC050642. Taxonomy (NCBI): domain Bacteria; kingdom Bacillati; phylum Actinomycetota; class Actinomycetes; order Pseudonocardiales; family Pseudonocardiaceae; genus Saccharopolyspora; species Saccharopolyspora sp. NPDC050642. Next base: position 148,444 of record NZ_JBFAIN010000013.1, read on the forward strand.
CGTCGTGGTGCTCGGGTTCGCTGACGGGCTGCTGGGCACCGAGCAGCTGGTCGAGGTTCAGGTACTGGCCGTAGGACATGGCGGTGCGGAAATCCCTGACCACCTCGTCCTCGATGGGACGGGTGTTCGTCGCATCGACCATCGGTTCTCCTCACGCCCCGCCCGAGCGGGCGGAGCCGACGCCGGTTCATGTCGCATCCTATACGAACGTCACGAACAGACAATAGACGTTCCGGGGCGCGACTTGTCCACTGTGGATGACTCGCCATGGTCCTGCCGCGGCCGGGCGAGCGTGATCAGCGCCAACGCGGAGGCGAGGACGAAGCCCAGCACCACGACGGCCATCGACATGGCGGTGGTGCTGCCCAGGACGCCGGGCAGGGGTGCGGCCGCGGCGGCGAGCACGAACTGGGTGCCGCCGAGCAGGCCGGAAGCGGCTCCGGGGGCGTCGCCGCCGACCGCGAGGACGATGGTCGTCGACGCGGGCAGCACCACGCCGAACCCGGAGGTCAGGCCGAACAGGCAGGCCCAGGTGGCCGGGAACGTGCTGATGCCGACGGTCAGCAACGCGACCAGCGCGATCGCGGCGGCGACCGTGACGGCCACCCCGATGACGAGCAGGGAGTTGAGCCGCACACGTCCGGCCAGCCGTCCGAACACCGCGCCGGCCACTGTGGTGCCGACGGCGTTCGTGGCGAAGACGAGGCTGTAACCGGTGGGGGACAAGCCGTAGACGCTCTGGAAGACGAAGGGCGAGCCGGTGATGTAGGCGAACAGGGCGGCCAGTCCGCACCCCATGACCAGGAGGTACCCGACGAGCTCGCGCCGCCGGAGCAGTCCGCCCATGGCGGTGAGCGCGGACCGCAGTCCGCCGGCCCGACGCCGCTCGGCGGGCAGCGACTCGGGAACCCACGCCCAGACGGCGGTCCCCAGCGCCAGCCCGGTCGCGGCCAGCGCCACGAACACCAGGCGCCACGAGCCGACGCCGAGGATGAGGCCGCCGGCGACCGGTGCCAGCACCGGTGCGGTCATCGCGATCACGCTCAGCGTCGAGAGCTTGCGGGCCGCGCTGGGGCCGGTGAACCGGTCGCTGATGACGGCCCGCCCGATGACGAGCCCCGCGCTGCCTGCGACCCCTTGCAGCAGCCGGGCGACGTCGAACACGGCGATGGTCGGGGCGAACGCGCAGACCAGGGACAACGCGGTGAACAGGCCGGAACCGGCGAGGAGCAGGCGTCGCCGCCCCGTCGCGTCGCTGACCGGGCCGAGCACGACCTGGCCGACGGCGAGCCCGACGAGGCACGCCGTAAGGGAGAGCTGGACGGCCGTTCCCGAGGTTGCGAACGAGGTGACGATCTGGGGGAAGGCGGGCGCGTACATGTCGGTGGCGAACGGCGATACCGCCGAGAGTCCACCTAGGACGATGATGAGCCGCCCCGCTCCTGCGCGCGGGGAAGTGGCTTCGATGCTGGCGTTCATCGGTCTCCATCGGAGGATGTCTGCTTCGGGGACGCGTGACGGCCGGTGCGGCCGCTACGCGTCACATCGTTGGAGCCGGAGCGGTGCCGTGGTGTGGAGCGAGGTGCCCACGCATGTGGAGCGCGGTGCTTTCCCGGGCGTCAGGAGTGCGCCTGCCTGAACCGCGCGGGGGTGATTCCCCGGTCGCGCCGGAAGGCGTAGCCGAAGTTGGTGGGCGAGGAGTAGCCGACCTCGTGCCCGATCCGGGCCACGGGCCAGTCGGTCTCGACGAGCAAAGCGGCGGCCCGGTCGAGGCAGCGGCGCCGGTGGTGCGCCAGCACCGATGTCCCGTACAGCGCGCGGAATCCGGTCGTGAGGCGCCGGACCGACATCGACGACGCGCGGGCCAGATCGGCCAGCGTCGGCGGCGCGTGACGTCGCTGCCAGAGCAGCTCGGGAACGCGGCGCAACGCGGCCACCTCGTGGTCGTCCAGGACGAGGTCCCGGGAGTCTGCGTGCGGCGGCGTGACCGCGAGCCCGTCGATCAGTGCGGCCAGCGCCGCCACGACCCGCGATTCCAGGAACAGCAGGCGTCCCGGTGACGAGCGCCGGTGCACGAAGATCTCCTCGAGCGGGCCTGCCACCGCGCGCAGAGCGGCGGACCGGCCCAGATACCGTTCGCGCGCAACTTCTTCGGGCCCCGTGGCCGGTAGGGCGTCCGCGCCACCGAGATAGGACTCCAGCCCGCTCCAGGTCCCGGTGATCGAGACCGCCCGGTATCGCTCGCCGTCGCCGTGTGCGACGGCGCCCCCGGTGGCGCACCGGGGGCTCAACGCCACCGAGCCGGTGTGCAGCTCGCCGACGCCGGCGTCGGTTTCGCTGACGCGCATGCGCCCGTCGACGCAGTGCTCCAGCTCGAAGTGGTCACCGGGGAACGCGTACCCGACCTGATGACCGCCGGTGAACGCGACGTCGTAGCGGAGGATGTGGAAACCGCTCCGCAACGACGTCACCTCGATCGTGCCGTCACCGACCTCAGGACGAAGCCGATGTCGGACGGTGCCATCGCGGCTCTCGTCGGTCTGAGCGATCGACGAGTAGTACGCCGCGCAAGTCCGGTCCAAGGCGGTGGAACCGGCCGCGCCGGAGATCAGGTGAACCCGAGCCACGAACCCACAGGTTAGTCCGCCCTTACCCGGGGACGGCTGTCAGCTGATGCCGTGCAGGCGTGCGTGCAGGTGCCGGACCTCGTCGGCCAGCTCCGGATCCGGTCCCGCCACCGGGACGTTCGGTGCGATCGCGTTGATCGGCAGCGCGGCGACCTCGCCCGCCCCGATGCCCCACTCGCGGTGCCATGCGGTCAGCTGCTCGGTGCTCGTCGCGTAGACGATGCGCCCGAGGCCGACCCATGCGTGGGCGGCGCTGCACATCGGGCAGTGCTCGCCGGAGGTGTAGACGGTGCTCTCGCGGCGCTCGGCGGGGGAGAGGTGCTCGGCTGCCCAGCGCGCGATCTCGAACTCCGGGTGCCGGGTGGCGTCGCCGTCCTTGACCCGGTTCCGGTCCTCGAAGCGGACCGCGCCCCGGGCGTCGACGAGCACGGAACCGAACGGCTCGTCCCTGTCCTCCAGTGCCTCGCGCGCGAGGTCGACGCAGCGCCGAAGATGTGCGTGGTCGTCCGCCGTGATGGTCTGAGTTCCCTCCGCTTCATCCATCGGTCCACTCTAGCACATTTTGGTATACCAACATTCCGGGGAATGCGGCCACCAAATAGTGGAACGAAATTTGTTTCGCGCGGGTTTCGGCTTTACCGAGTTCAATCTCGCAGGCTGGGACGGTCCATTCATTCCCTCTTGAATCGCGTTAGTTGGTATACCGTCCTGCTCGTTCGTGATCTAGAAGAGGCGGATGAGATGCGGGTTGTTCCGAAGGTGATCGTGAGTGCGGTGGCTGCGGCGGGGATCTTCGCGGCGGGGGCGTGCGGTGCCCCTGCCGCCTCCGACCGCAACGCTCCCGAACCAGGCCCCGCCGAAGTTCGGGTGGGGCTGCTGCTGGCCGGGCCGACCCACGACGGCGGGTTCATGGAAGCCGGCTACAACGGCGCGAAGCGGGCGGAGCAGCAGCTGGGCGCCCAGATCACGGTCGTCGACCGGGTGGCGCCGCGGCAGCCCGAACTGGAAGCGGCGATGCGGGACCTGGCCCGCGGCGGGGTCGACCTGGTCGTGGCGCAGGGCGGGCAGAACAACGCCGCCGCGAAGGTGGTGGCCGCGGAGTTCCCGCAGACGACGTTCGTGGTCACGCAGTCCGACGTCACCGGCCCCAACCTGGCGAGCTACGAGGTCCTGCAGGAGCAGTCGGCCTGGCTCGCCGGTGCCGCCGCCGGGCTGCTCACGAAGTCCGGCGTGGTCGGCCACATGTCGGGGATCCGCCCGGTTCCCGGGCTGAAGGGCCGCGCGGCCTTCGTCGACGGCGTCGCGCACACCAATCCCGCGGCAAGGGTGCTGACCAACTTCTCCGGCGACCAGGACGACATCGCGCTGGCCCGCCGCATCGCCACCGCGGAACTCGACGCGGGTGCGGACTACATCTTCACCATGCTCAACGCCGGACGCCCCGGTGTCGCCGAGGCCATCAGGGCCACCGGAAAGGGCCGCCAGTTCGGCAACGTCCGCGACTTCACCGCCGACGCCCCCGCGGTCTTCGCCGGCTCCGCCGTCGCCGACTCGGGCGAAGCGGTCTTCCGGGCCATCGACGACTTCGCCCACGGCAGACTGCACGGCGGCGAGAACGTCCGGATCGGCCTGGAATCCCCCGAAGCCGTCCGCCTCGCCCTCGCCCCCGACGTCCCCGACCACGTGCGCGCCGAACTGGACCGCCTCGGCCGGCAGATCGTCGACGGCGAGGTGGAGGTGAAAACGACCTACACCGGACCGGAGTTCCCGAATCCGTAAGCCGGATTCGGCCGATCGCACCCGCGCGCATCGGGCGTCCCGGTGATTTTTCGGCGGCTTCCGTTCCGGATTCCTGCCCGGATGTGAAGATCGGCGCATGGTGACCCGGCGTGCGGTGATCAAGGGAATCGGAAACGCCGCGGCGGTGGCCGCGGTGGCTCCTTCCGCGATTCGAGCAGCGCCGCCCGGGGGAGATGTGCTCGCCGTGGTCGAGAAGAGCGGCCATGCCGTGAGCTTCTACGACACCTCCACCGGGCGGCGGCAGGATTCGATCGCGCTGCCGCAGTATCCGCACGAACTCGCGGCGGACTGCGGACGGCGATGGGGCTACGTCGGTCACTACGGCGTCCGGATGTCCTCCGACACCGGGGAAGGCGGTGCCGCGGTCTTCGTGCTGGATCTGGCCGCGCGCAAACTGATCCGCACGGTGGATCTCCGGCCGTTCAACCGGATTCACGGTGTGGGGATGGACGCGCGGGACCGCCTGTACGCGCTGAGTGAGGCGAAGGCGACGTTGCTGGGCTTCGACGATCCGTCCACCGACCAGGAGCCGACGCGGGCGGTGCCGACCGATGGCATCAAGACGCACCTGTTCGCGATCAGCCGGGACGGCGAACGCGCCTACGTGACAGGGCTGCTCTCGCACACTGTCAGCCTGGTCCGGCCGTACGACCCGGTCGCACGACCCGTCGTGATGACACCGGGCGAGCGCCCCGAGGGACTCTGCCTCAGCCACGACGAACGCACTTTGTACGTCGGTGCGCGGCGAAGTCGAAGGTTGGTGGCGTTGGACGCGCAGCGGATGACCGTGCGCACGACGGTGTCCGTGCCAGGCGATCCGCTGCGCGTGTACGCACGTCCCGACGGTGTCGTGCTGGTGACCGATATCGCGGACAACAGCCTCACCGCGTTCACCCCGGACCTGCGACGGCTCTGGTCCCTGAAGTTGCCGGGCACGCCGTCGGCGGTGTCGTTCCACCCGAGCGCGGCATTGGCTTACGCCTCGCAGCTCGGAGACGCCGATCAGGTCAGCATCGTGGACCTGGGAAGCAGATCGATCGTCGGCGGCTTCAGCACCGGGCGCGAACCGGACTCCTCGGTGCTGCTGCCAGCCACCTGACGCTCACCGGGCCGGGCGCGGTGCCCGAGCAGTACTCGCCCGTTGCTGACCAGCACTGCTGCTACTACGCGCACCAGGGTTAACGGCCTGCGTGGAAGCGGTCCACGGCGTGCTGGAGAAGCTGAATCATCGCCGGCACGTGCGTGTGCTCGACGGCGGCCCAGCGCGTCCGCGCCTCGTCCGTCTCCTGCTGGTTGAAGTAGGCGAACACCAGGGCGCCATCAGCGCGCTGAACGACGATCTCGGGGAGCAGCCCGATGGCGGACCCCGCCCCGAGCAGCACGTGGTCCGGGGTGCGCTGCCGCACCTGCCAGCCGAGCACGTGGTCGTCGGACGGGATCGGGCCGAGTCGCACGCCGAGCGCGCCGAACCCGTTCGTCATGGCCTCCCGCATCGCCGCCGGATGGTCTTCGAGGGTCGCGCGAGCCCACTGCTCGGCGGTCCGGTCGGCCACGCCGTCGAACTCGGCGATGACGGCGTTCTGGTAGTCGATCCGGGCCAGCGTGCACAGGGCGAGCGCTCCCGGTGGTACCTCGATCTCGCGCACTGCGGCCGAAGTCTGCGTCGTGGACTCAACCATGGCTGCTCCTCCACGGGAATTCGAATCGTTGGTGGACCTCCACCGGATTCCACCATCCATTCAGTACTGTATGGATGACGCTAGTGGTGCCGGGAAGGCAGCGTCAACCCCGGAGCGGGGGCGATGCTTCACTTGACCGAGCACACGAGACCGAACAGGAGCAGGTCAATGGCGCCACCGACTCGCACCCCGCCGAGCACGTGGATCGAAGCCGGCCTGAAGGCCCTCGCGAGCGGGGGACCGGACGCGGTGCGGATCGAGCCGCTGGCGAAGGAGCTCGGCGCCACCAGGGGCAGCTTCTACTGGCACTTCAAGGACCGCGGCGCGCTCCTCGAAGCGATGCTGAACACCTGGGAACAACGCAGCATCGACGAGGTGATCGACCAGGTGGAGGCCGAGTGCGGAGACGCGAGGGACAAGGTTCGCAGAGCGGGCATGCTCACGTTCTCCGACGAGCTGGTCCCGATCGACCTGGCGGTCCGGGACTGGGCCCGGTACGACCAGGCGGTCGCCGAACGCCTCCGCCGAGTCGACAACCGCCGCATGGACTACGCCCGCGAACAGTTCCGGAAGTTCTGCACCGACGAAGACGACGTCGAAGCCCGCAGTCTGATCGCCTTCTCCCTCGCAATAGCGAAGCACCTACTGGCGGCAGACCACGGCCCCCGAACCCGAACAGAAGTCCTCCACCTGGCCTCCACCCACCTGCTCGCCTGATCACCGTGTCGAGGAAGTCCTGATCCACTCGGCCCGAACGAGTGGAAGCACGATTCAGGTCTCGTGATCAGGTACGCGCAGGTGTCGGACCTTCACCTGGCTGCACCAGGGGCGAGCGTCGACGATCTGGGACCTGTACTTCTCGACGAGATTCTCCCTGCGAAGCATGGGTGCAGTCACGAGATCGTGTTCATAGGAGGCACGCTCTCGATCTCCTGTGCCGATCTCGATGCCGGCTGGGAATAGGGTGGAGTGCCAGTTTCGCAGGGCGTGAATCGACTCTCGGCCCGCAGCAGGTGCCCTGGCGCGAACGTTCCGCGTGAGTGCGTCGGAAGGAATATGACAACGACGCGGTTGACGCTGAGGAATATGTCCGCTGGGCCGGACCGGTCTCGTTCGTGGTGGCGGCCCAGCCTCAGGCTGGGTCGTTCTGGTCCCACCAGGAGTCGGCCGTGTCGTCGGTCCACTCGGCGAGGCGCGTTCCGATGTGGCCGGGGACGTCCTCGAGCGCGTTCAGGCGCCGGCTGATCTCCGCCTGGACGACGAGCGCTTCGCGGCGGTGCCGTCGTACGAGGTCCCAGCACTGCTGTTCGAGCGCGTGGTTCATGCAGAGCTCGGCGAGCTTGACGCGACGATCGAGTTCGTCCAGGGGGCAGGAGGTCAGCGACTCGGTGTGGGATTGCAGGATGAGCTGGGACATGGTCACACACCCCGATTCGTCGGCGGATGGCTGTTTTGGTCGCGCTATCCACTGTGACGCCCGACACCTGTGCCGCGTACGGGGTGAACTACTCAGGGCACGCGCGCATTCGGCCTGAGTAGTGCGCCGGGCCGGAACATGTTGCCGGCAGGCGGCATGCGTGCGCGGTACCGGGGTCGTGAGTGCCTGTGGTCGCCACAGCAGCCATGACCACTCACGACCCGGAGGCACAGGCATTCCGCATAGAGGATGAAAACTGCTCGTAGGTTCTGAACAGTTTTATCCTGGGCTCGGCCCGTCGACGGCCTGCGGTGGGTCGACCGCTGCGAGTCAGGTCGGATGCGGAGGTACCTGGTGGGGAACGCCGGGGTTTCGATCGCTCTGTTCACTCGGGACCTTCGGGTGCACGACAATCCCGTGCTGTCCGCGGCCGCCGCCGCAGCTCGGGTGGTTCCGCTGTTCGTGCTCGACGAAGCGATCATCGGCGGCGACCACCCGTGCCCGAACCGGGCGGCGTTCCTCGCCGAGAGCCTGGCCGACCTCGATGCGGGACTTCGCGAGCGCGGAGGCCGGCTCGTCGTCCGCCGCGGTTCCGTGGTGGCGGAGGTCAGCCGGGTCGCGGAGGAAGTCGGTGCCGACGAGGTGCATGTGGCCGCCGACGTCAGCGGCTATGCCCAGCGTCGCCTCCGGGAGCTGCACCGCGCACTATCGGCCGCGGACCGTGACCTGGTGGTGCACGAGGCCGTGATCACCGCGGTTCCAGCTGGAGAGGTGACACCCCAGGGCAAGGACCACTTCGCGGTGTTCACCCCGTACTACCGCCGCTGGTCGACCGCGCCGAAACGCCGCCCGCTCGGACCACCCCAATGCTTGACGATGCCCCGCCTGAGCGCGGGGCGGTCTCCCTCGGTGGCACAGCTGTGCGCAGGTGAGACCTCGCCCGACCGGCCCGTCGGAGGGGAAAGCGCGGCGCGGCGCTTGTTCGACGAGTGGACCCGGTCGGTGCGCGACTACGCGGACGACCACGACGATCTGGCGGCGGACAACACGTCGCGGCTGTCGCCCTACCTGCACTTCGGCTGTCTGTCCCCAGTGGAACTGGTCGACCGGGTCGGCACCGGCGATCCCGGCGCCGAAGCGTTCGTGCGGCAGGTCGCCTGGCGCGATTTCCACCACCAGGTGCTGGCCGCTCGACCAGCGGCCTCGCAACACGACTACCGGTCTCGAGGCGACCGGTGGCGCCACGACGGGCGCGCGCTGGAGGCGTGGAAGCAGGGCCGCACGGGCTACCCGATCGTCGACGCCGGCATGCGCCAGCTGGCCCGCGAAGGCTGGATGCACAACCGGGCCCGGTTGATCGCCGGGAGTTTCCTCGTCAAGACGCTGTACATCGATTGGCGCTGGGGAGCCCGGCACTTCCTCGACCTGCTGGTCGATGGCGACATCGCCAACAACCAGATGAACTGGCAATGGGTCGCGGGCACCGGCACCGACACCCGCCCCAACCGCGTCCTCAACCCGTTGGCGCAGGCGAAGCGCTACGACCCGAACGGCGACTACGTGCGCCGCTACGTGCCGGAACTGCGCGGCATCGACGGCGGTGCCGTGCACCAGCCCTGGCGCCTCGATCCCGACATCCGGCGGCGGTTGGACTACCCGGAGCCGATCGTCGACCTGGACGAGGGCGCCGAGCGCTTCCGGACCGCCCGCCGACCTCCAGCAAGACGCCGATGAAACCGTCCGCGAAGCGGAGGCATCGCGCGTCGGGACGTCGAACCCGTGACCACGACCGGTACCAGCAGAGATCGCCGGCTGCCTGGCACTGCAACGCCGGACAGTCGGCGATCGACGTTCCCGAGAGTCCGGCCGGGGATCAGTCGCCGAACAGGATGCGTTTGCGGAGCAGGTCGGGCTCGGCGTGCTGCTTCGCCGGCGGCCAGCAGGGCTGACCCGACCAGCTCGCGTGGTTCTTGCCCCCTTAGGAAGCCGCTGGTGGTGGCTGGGTCAAGTGCGCGGCGGATGAGTTCGCGACCGACCGTTCACGTTGGGACGGTCACCTTTGGCCATGGAGGAATGCGGGGATGTCACTGCGGGTCGGGTAGTTCGGCAAGGGTGCTGGCTCGCTTTGCAGGAATGCGTTGACGACGGCGTAGGCTCGTTCGTCGTTGTCGTCGAGGCCGTTCCACATGTGGTGTCCGACGCCGGGCATGTACTGGGTTCGTTCGATGGCGGGATCGTTGGCCAGAATGGTGGTCGCCCATTGACGAATCTGCGAAGAGCACTCGGCGATCATCAGCATTGCGGGGATGTCGGAGCGCCCCAGTTGCGCAGCAATCGAGGATGAGTCCCTGATCGTTTGCTGGAACTGCAGGCTCGGGGCGGGGCTGAAGGAGAAGTTCTCGGCCGTGTCCTCGGTGGGGATGCGGTCAGCGTCCTGTGCGCAGTAAGCGGATGCGGTGTCGCTGCCGAGGTCGGCGGCTGTGAAGGCGTTGTCGCCTTCGGCCTGTCCGAGCAGCCCGGTATCGGGCGAGAGGAGCCCAAGTCGCATGAGGCCGAGGGCGACGGCATACCTGGGGACATTCGTGGAACGTGGGCCGGTCGGGGCCGGAGCGATGCCGCGCGCGGTCGGCCGTCCTTGTTGCCCGGCGATCTGCGCTGTGGGGCCGTCCATCGGGCCAGGCTCGGCGATGATCGCTTTGTGCACGCGGGCGGCGACGTCCGGCTCGGCCAGGGCCCGGGTGAGTATGCCCCCTCCTGCGGAGAATCCGAGGACGTCGACCCGGCCCTTGTCCAGGTGGTCGATGAATGCTTCGAGGTCGCGGACCGATCTGGAGGGGTTGTACTGATCCATGGGAAGCAGCTCGCTTCGTCCACCGCCGGCTTGCTCGTAGGCGTAGATGTCGTAGCCCTGTCGTGCCAAGAGCTGCAGGAAACGGTGATCGAGCACCGAGATGCTGCGGACGGGTCCGCCGTGGAGGTACACGAGGGGTGTTGCGCGGCGGAGACTGCCCGGGGCGGGCGGGTAGTGGTATACCGCGACCCGGCTTCCCGTGGCCAGACTCCACTTCTGCGTCGCCACGAACGGCAGGTCGGCTGGGAATCGCCGGTCGGTTGGCACGCTCGGGATGCAGACCGACGCCGTCAGCGCTACCGCGATGACCACCGGTAGGAGCGGCACGAGTTTGCGCGGCCCCGCACGGCGGCGGCCCCGCCATATCGCGACGGCGGCCCCGACTCCGAGGGTCGTCAGCCATGCCGCGAGCCCCGATCCCGCACCATCCGTCAGGACGAGCAGCGCCAGGAACAGGCCGACCAGCCCCACGACGGCGCCCAAGGCCAGTACCAGGCGACCGGTGGAGCGGGCAAGACGGATGAGGATTTTTGGCATCACGAGTCCCTGCGAGAGTTTCAAAACTAAGTTTCAAAACGACGTTAGCACGCGAGCTAGACTGGTCACCGTGGGTAGGCCGAGAACGAACGACGACACCGTGAGAGAGCGTCTTGTCGAGGCAGCCACCAAGCTGTTCGCAACCCGTCCACGTGAGTCGATCACTGTCCGCGCCCTGGCTGCCGCCGCCGGAACCGCGACAGCGGCGGTGTACACGCTGTTCGGCAGCAAAGACGCACTGATCAACGAGGTGCGCAACAGAGCGGTCGCAGGGCTGTTCCACGACCTGGCGGCAGTGCCGACCTCCGACGACCCCCTCGCCGACCTCTACGCTCTCGCCATCACATACCGGCGATGGGGACGCGAGCACACCCACCTCTACATGGTGTTGTTCGGTGGCGTGCAGACCTTCGACCCGTCGGGCGCGGTCGGAACCGGCGACCCCGTCCGACCCCTCCTGCACGCTATCGATCGCGCCTTGGCGGCGTCCGTGTTCACTGGCGACGCAACATCTATCGCGCTCTCGTTCTGGGTGACCCTGCACGGACTTGTGACCCTCGAACTGGCGGGGGCGCTCGACACCGCCACAGCCGAGAGCGCATTCCGATCGACAATCCCCGCAACGCTCCGCGGCTGGACGATCCCGGCGGCGGACCGCGCGCTCCAGCACAGCGAAATCACCCAGGCACGGTGACGCCCTGACGACTCGGCGAGCCGCGCCGATCAGAACCGGCTCATGTGCCACCTGTTGCGTCTTGACGCGGTGCAACGCTCGCCGCCTGCCCCAGTCGGGTTTGGCTGGCGGCTGGTTCTGCGTCCGTCATTCGTAGCGGTGCGCCCGACTCGACAGGCTTTCGCAGGCAGGACACGCCACGCGCCCGGTGAGCGTGCTCGCCTTGTTCCACTTTGGAGAGCGATACCTCTTCTCGGGTGATAGCCGAACAGGATCAGCAGCGGATCCGACAAGTCCGAAGTGGACTTGACGGCCAGCAAACCTGTTGCTCGGAAGGGAAATCCGCCGCGCCCGATCTCTGTCCGCGGTCGACCGGGCGGAGCGTACTGCTGGACGCCCGGCGATCTTCCGGTGCGCAGGAGCGACCAGTTCGGGCGTGACGCCGAGCGACCGTCCTGATGTGGGAGGCCGCCGGAGCCAGGACGTCTCCAGCGGCCCCCCGGAACACCGATCGACCAGTAGGTGGTGTTGCCCGGTCAGCTCTGCGCGGGTTGCGGGACCGCGCTCAGGCGGCTGGTCCGTTCGAGAGTGCTGATTCCGGCGGCGCAACACAGGCCGATGACCGCCATGCCCAGCCAGGGCAGCATCGCGAACCCGGACGATCGGGCGATGTCCAGCGCGCTGCCGGTCAGGAGATTGCCGGCCATGATGCCCACGCCGCAGACCGTGTTGTAGAGCCCGTAGTAGGTCGCGACGAGCCGGTTGCCCGCCAGCGTCACGATCGTCTCCATCTCGAAGGGGAACACGATGACCTGGCCCAGCGCGAGGAGTGCCGCCGACAGCAGCAGCGGGACCGCTCGAACGGCGACTTCGGCCGGAGAGAGGCTCCCGGCTGCGCTGGGCGTGCTCGCGGTGATCAATGGCGGGAGGAACGCCGCGCTCATCAACACCAGGCCGACGGTGAGGCATCGGCCGGGTTCCCATCGCCGCTTGCACCACGCGGTGATCCGCACTTGACCGGCGATCGCCAGCATTCCCGACACCGCGAAGAGCGCTGCCACGGTTGCCGTTCCGGGCAGGCCCTCCCCCGCCAGCCGGCGCGCCTCCAGGGGCAGTGCCAGGTAGACCTGGAACGTCAGCACGTAGCTGCCGATCATCGCGACGGAGAACATGACGAACGGCCCGTTGGCGAATGCCGTTCGCCAGTCCGAGAGGACTGACGGACTGGGGCCCGCAGGCGAGTCCGCCCGCTGCGCCTTGCGTTGTGGCAGAGCACGGGCTTGCAGGATCGTCAGGGCCGCGAAGACGGCTGCGGCGACGAAGCACGTGAGCTGGAACGCCACGCCGGTCAACACCATCCCCACCAGCGGGCCCAGCAGGATGCCGGCCTGGTAGAAGACGTTGAACAGCGCGAACGCCTCTACTCGTCGGTCACCGGCATCGTGCGAGAGGTAGGCGCGCACGGCCGGGTTGAACAAGGCCCCGGCGAAGCCGGTCGCAGCCGAGGCGAGCACCAGCGCCGGAACCGAGTCCACGACGCCCAGCAGTGCGAATCCCGCCGTCCGCAGCAGGCATCCGGCGAGGATGAGCGGCTTGTAGCCCAAGCGGTCGGCGAGGGTGCCGCCGATCAGGAACATGCCTTGCTGCGAGAAGTTGCGGACCCCGAGGATGAGCCCCACCAGCCAGGTCGCCAGGCCCAGCCCGTCGGACAGGTGCGCGGCCAGGTAGGGGATGAGCATGTAGAAGCCGAGGTTGATGGTGAACTGGTTGATGACGAGCAGCTGAACCGGTCGGCTGAAGGACCGGAACTGGCGGAGCGTCCGGATCACAGCCCACCTCCGGCAGGTGCGGCCTCGGTCGGGTTCGACACGTGCTCGCACCGCGTCCACCGGGTCACTTCGCGTTGCCCGGGGTGCTCGATCAAGTCCGGATCTTCGGGCGGAGTCGTCCCCAGAAGACCGTGTCGAGCGCAGTACTCATCGCTGTACACGGTGTCGAAGTATCGCTGTGGCCCATCCGGGAAGACCGCCGCGATGCGGGTGTCCGGTCCTGCCGTGCGTGCTGTCCAGCCGGCGACGAGCGCAACCGCGCCGACGCTCCAGCCGCCGCTGGCGTAGGTGGCGGCCGCCAGTTCTCGCGCCGACCACACGGCTTCGCTCGGGCCGACCCAGTGCGCCTCGTCGAACGAGTCGTAGTCGATGTTCCGCGGGTAGATGCTCGAACCGAGGCCGCGCATGAGGCGCTGGCGCGCAGGTTGCCCGAAGATCGTCGAGCCGATGGTGTCGACGCCCACCAGGCGCAGCTCGGGGAAGAACGTTCGCAACACCCTGCTGACACCCGCCGAATGACCACCGGTTCCGACGGAGCACACCAGGACGTCGAGCCTGCGGAGCTGGGTCACCAGTTCCAACGCCAGCGACGCGTATCCGTCCACGTTGTCGGGATTGTTGTACTGGTCTGGGCAGAACGAGCCGGGATTCTCCGCGAGGAGCTCGGTCACGCGCTCGCGGCGCGCCTGCTGCCATCCGCCGGTGGCGTGCGGTTCGTCCACCACATCGACGCGGGCCCCGTAGGCCCGCAGCATCCGATGCATGATCGGCTCCATGCCCGGATCGGTCACCAGGGTGACCGGGTGCTGGTACCTGATGCCGGCCAACGCCAGGCCCAGTCCCAGGGTGCCGCTGGTCGACTCGACGATCGCGCCGCCGGGCGCCAGCTCACCGCGTTGGCGGGCCCGTTCCACCATGTGCAGTGCGGGCCGGTCTTTCATGCCGCCCGGGTTGTGGCATTCCAGTTTCGCCCAGAAACCGCAGCCCGCTGGGTTGAACGGCCGGTCGATCCACAGCACCGGGGTGTTCCCGACCGTCGTGTCGATGGTGTTCGAAGTGGCGGGAGCAGCGGAATTCCTCGCCAGCTGGGCGAGAGCGGCATCGGTTCGCGCGGGTGGGAGAAGGGTATCCATTCGTGTTCCTCGGATCGCTGCGCGTTCAGGCGCAGGGCAGGAAGGCGTGCCGGTCCGGCGTGACCAGGAGGACCTCGGTCGCGCTGGGAAAGGCACGGTGATCGTGATCAGCGTGGGAAGCGAACGCTGATCACGTTCGTGAGGTGCACGAGGAGGCGAGGATCTGACGCCCGCTCGGCGGTAGTGCCGGGTGCGAGGAGCTCGCGAGCGAAATCCACCCGTGGTCGCTGCGGGGGAAGGGCGGCCACGCCTCCGGTTCCGGCGCGGCCGTGTCCAGGAACGGCGAGATGTCCCGTGCTGAAAGCCCGCAATGCGAGTCGATCGGGCCGTGCCGCGTGGTGTCGTCGTCGCCTGGGTGCTGGCTGTTGTCGCACTCCTGGCTGGGGAGGTTCGAAGCGTTGGCGCCCGCATGGACGGCGGCGGAGTGCGCTGGGTCGAGTCCGATCACCACATGCGTGGCGAGGAACGCCGTCAACACGAGAAGCGCGATGCACGACCAAGCCCCGCCGATGTGGCGGACGGTGAACGACTGAGCTCGCACAGTGACGACTGTAGCGCGTGCTGCCGGTCACTGCTCGGCGGGGTTGGCATTGGTGGCGGCACGTCGATGACGTGTTCTTTCTTGTGCGGCAACGCTATCCGATGGCTGGCGTCCTGTGTCGATAGTGGATGCCGGAGCCTGGGCTGCGGCACTCTGGATTTTCTACTAGGCGAGCTAGTAGATTGGGTACTAACGTGAATAGTAGGCAAGTGTTCGATCGTCGAGCAGGTTCCGCTCCCGGGTTGCGGGGAGCCCACATCGACGACTCGAGTGCAGGCTCTCCGGCGGCTGGGGCCATGTGCCCGACCGGCCGCCGGCGGGAGCCCGTAGAGACGAAGGAGAGCGGTCCAGCGTGGCTTTGCGCCAGTTGAAGCGTTCGATGCGGAGCGCGATCTCGGCCTCCGCGGTGGCCGTGGCGGCAGTGTCGGTGGCCTTGCCCGCAGTTGCGCAGCCGTCGGATCCGGCAAGCGGTTCCGCCGAGATGAGGCGCTACAAGCAGCTGAGCGAGGACGCGAGCAAGGCGAACGAGGACGTTCTCGTCGCTCAGGACGAACTTGACAGGAAGCAGGCCGAACTCGACGCCGCGAAGGCGCAAGTGACTGCGGCCAGGAGCGTTGAGCAGCAGAGCCGGGCGGACGAAGCGCGCCTGCGGGGCCGGGTCGACGAGCTCGCGGGTGCGGCATATCGCGGTTCGCGGCTCAACGGGCTATCGGCCTTGCTCGCCAGCGAGAATCCCGACGCGTTCCTCGACCGTGCCACAGCTCTCGAGGTGATGGCCGCGGACAACAACGAAGTCCTGGGCGGGTACGCCCGCGCCTCCGCGAGCGCCACGGAGGCTCGCGGCACGGCCGAGTCGGCCGAGCGACGTGCGCAGGAGGCCGCCGATACGGCGGCCAGGCTCCTGGAGGACGTGCGAAAGCGCAAGCAGGACCTGGACGAGCAGGTCGGCGACCTGCGCAAGGCGATGAACGCGTTGAGCTCCGAGGAAAGGGCCGGCCTGAAGGGGCCGGTCGACACCGGCAGCTACCTCGGGCCGCCCGGTGCGGCGAACACCGCCCTGCAGGCGGCCTTGTCCAAGCGGGGTTCCGAGTACGTTTGGGGTTCCAAGGGGCCCGGTACGTTCGACTGCTCCGGCCTGACCTATTGGGCGTACAAGCAGGCCGGGATCACGATTCCGGGCAACAGCCGGGCCCAGTGGGGTGTGGGGCGGCCGGTGTCGAAGGACCAGCTGCAGCCGGGAGACCTGATCTTCTTCGACGACGGCAGCGGCAACCCCTCGGCCATTCACCACGTCGGCATGTACGTCGGGGGCGGGAAGATGATCGACGCCCCCACCGAAGGCCAGCTGGCGGCGGAATGGGGCGCTCGGCGCGATGTCGCCCCGTTCCCGGGTGCAGTTCCACCATCGAAATTGGTAAATCACGGACTCGGGACGGTCGAGAATGGTGAGCGGGAAGCAGGCCAGGAAGAACGGCGTCGCTGCGGTGCGGGGCAGATCCGTATCCTGGGCCGTGGTCGCGGCGGTGGCGGTCGTCGTCGCCTTCGCCGGATCCATCTTCGGGTACGTCTACCTGCAGTACTCGGCCAAGGCGGAGCGCGAAGCCGCGGTCGCCGAGTGGACGCCATCGGAGGCGAACCGGGATCCGGCGCGGAAGATTCCCGGTGTCGTGGTCCAGGACTACGAGGCGGGGAAGCACGTGACGCCGGCTCAGCGCGTCGACTACGACGCCAGCCCGCCTTTCGGCGGTCCGCACGACGGGGCCTGGGCGTCGTGCAACGGCGTGGTCTACGAAAGTCCGGTTCGGACGGAGAACTTCATCCACTCCCTCGAGCACGGTGCCGTGTGGATCACCTACGACCCGGAACTCGTTGCTGACGCTGGTGTTGCGGCGCTCCGGGAGAAGGTCCAAGGGCAGCAGTACCTGACGATGTCGCCGTACCCGGGGCTGGACAAGCCGATCTCGCTGCAGTCGTGGGGACGTCAGCTCAAGGTCGAGCGCGCCGACGACCCGCGGGTCGACCAGTTCATCCGGGCCACCCGCACCAACCAGTACACCCACCCCGAGGTCGGGGCGTCCTGCGACGCTCTCGGCGCCGGCCAGTTCGACCCCGACGCGCCGCCGCCCTTCGACCCGAATCCGCCGGGCCCCGACGCCGTGCCCATGGCGGCCGGCAACGGGACCGGTGCGAGGCAAGGGAACTGGATGTGAGCGAGATGACCGGGGAACGCGGCGTATCCCGTCCGTTGAAGTTCGTCCTCGCCGCAGGCGTCCTGCTGGCGGTCGGTCTGCTGATCGCCGCAGGGGTGTTCTTCGTCGCGACCCCGGATCGCGTGGCGGCCAAGGCCGCCGACTCGGTGGACGTGGGCTTCGCGCAGGACATGAGCGCGCACCACCTCCAGGGTGTCCAGATGGCGAACATCGCGCGCGAACGCAGCGGGGATCCGGCGATCAGGCAGTTGGCCTTCGACGTCGAGACGTCGCAGTTGGAGCAGGCCGGGCGCATGAAGGGCTGGCTCGGCCTGTGGAACCAGCCGGAACTGCCCCTCGGCGGGTACATGACCTGGATGCGTCAGATGCCGTCGCACGGCCAACACGGACAGGGAGCCCAGGCGGCAGCGGTGATGCCGGGGATGGCTTCTGCGGAGGAGCTGGCGAAGCTGCGCGGTTCGGCGGGAACCGAGTTCGACACGTTCTTCCTCCAGCTCATGGTGCGGCACCACCAGGGCGGAGCCCCGATGATGAGCGAGGCGGCGGAGCGCGCGGAGCAACCCCAGGTGCGCAACCTCGCTCAGCAGATGCTGAACGCGCAGAGCACCGAAATCGAAGTCATGAACCAGATGCTCGCCGAGCGCGGTGCGAAGCCGCTCCCGGCGCCCAACTGACCGGCGTGCTCGGGCAAGCGGCCAATGGTGTGCTGCTCCGTCAAACACCGCTTCGTGCCAACGGGTTTCGTCCACGTCGGACGTCGGAGGTCACTTCTTGCAGGTAGACCACCGTTCGTCGGGCTCGCTCGCGTGCTCGGCCTCGATGTCGCGGCGTTCGAAGCCGCCATCGAGCGCGCCGAGGTGACCGGCCGGTGGACGCGCGGGCGCGGTCAGCCCCGGTACGTCTCCAGCAGCCGGAGCCACACCTCGCTGATCGTCGGATACGACGGCACGGCGTGCCACAGGCGGCTGACCGGGACCTGCCCGGCGATGGCGATGGTGGCCGAGTGGACGAGTTCGCCGACGCCGGGCCCGACGAAGGTGACGCCGAGGAGCGTCTCGCTGTCGAGATCGACGACCATGCGGGCCCGGCCCCGGTAGCCGTCGGCGTACAAGCCTGCCCCGGCGACCGAGGAGAACTCGACGTCGACAGCACGGGCGCGGTGTCCGGCCTGCTGGGCCTCGGCGAAGGTGAGGCCGGCGGCCGCGGCCTCCGGGTCGGTGAAGACGACCTGCGGGACGGCGGCGTGGTCGGCGGTCGCGGCGTGCGCGCCCCAGGGGCCCGGTTCGAGCAGGGGCGTGCCCTGGGCTCGGGCGGCGATGGCGGCGCCCGCGATCCGGGCCTGGTACTTGCCCTGGTGGGTGAGGAGCGCACGGTGGTTGACGTCGCCGACGGCGTAGAGCCAGTCGGTGCCGGTGACGAGGAGGCTGTCGTCCACGGACAGCCAGGATCCTGGCTCCACGCCTACCGTTTCCAGGCCGATGTCGTCGGTGCGCGGTGCGCGTCCGGTGGCGAAGAGGATTTCGTCGGCCTCGAAGTGGTCGCCGGTGTCGGTGGTCACGACGACCGTGCCGTTCTCGCGCGCCACGGAGGCGACGGAGGTGCCGGTGCGAATCTCCGCGCCTGCCTCGGAAAGTGCCTCGGCGACGAGCTCGCCGGCGAAGGATTCCATGCGGGGTAGCAGGCCCTTGCCGCGCACCAGGACGGTGACCTGCGAGCCGAGCGCTTGCCAGGCCGTGGCCAGCTCGGTGGCGACCACGCCGCCGCCGACCACGACCAGGCGGCCGGGAACGGTTCGGGAGCTCGTGGCTTCGCGGCTGGTCCAGGGGCGTACGTCGGCGAGCCCGGGCAGGTCGGGCAGCTGGGCTCGGCTGCCGGTGCAGACGGCGACGGCGTGCCGGGCGGTGAGGATGTGCTGCTCGCCGTCCGGACCGGTCACGGTCACCGCGCGGGGTCCGGAGAGGCGGCCGTGGCCGCGGTAGATGTCGGCGCCGATGTTCTCCAGCCACCCGACCTGGCCGTCGTCCTTCCAGTGGGAGGTGTAGTGGTCCCGGTGGGCGAGGACCGCGGCCGCGTCGAGATCGCCGCGGACCAGTTGGCGCAGTCCGGGCACCCGGCGGGCATCGGCCCGGGCGATGGCCGGGCGCAGCAGTGCCTTGCTGGGCATGCAGGCCCAGTACGAGCATTCGCCGCCGATCAGCTCGCTCTCGACGATCGCGGTGGAGAGACCGGCCGCTCGGGTGCGGTCGGCGACGTTCTCGCCCACGGGCCCGGCTCCGAGCACCACGACGTCGTACTCGGTGGAATCCGCCTTCGCCGGGGCGCCGGCCTGGTGAGTGGCGACGGTGCTGCTCATAGGTGATTCCTTCTTCCGGTCGTGGCGGACGAGGACGAGACGTCCCTTGGCGTACGGCGCCTCACGAGCCAGCATTCCAGGCTCCGCGCAAGGCACTGCCGGCGGCTTTGACGTGTCCGTCGGGCCGGAAAAGCTGAACGGGCCACCACGTCCTGCGTGGTGGCCTGTTCAGCTCGGGCGGTCAGTCGCGCCCGGTCACCGGTTCCCGCCGGTCGATGACCGGGGCGAGGTCGGCCGGATCTCCCGCGGTGCTGCGGAAGCCGCGCAGCCGCAGGCTGTTGCTGACCACGAACACCGAGCTGAACGCCATCGCCGCCCCGGCGATCATCGGGTTCAGCAGTCCCGCTGCGGCCAGCGGGAGGGCGGCCACGTTGTAGGCGAAGGCCCAGAACAGGTTGCCCTTGATGGTGCGCAGGGTGCGGCGGGACAACCGGATGGCGTCGACGGCGGCGCGGAGGTCGCCGCGGACCAGCGTCAGGTCGCTGGCCTCGATGGCGACGTCGGTGCCGGTGCCCATGGCCAGGCCGAGGTCGGCCTTGGCCAGGGCCGCGGCGTCGTTGACGCCGTCGCCGACCATCGCCACGACCTTGCCCTCGCCCTGCAGGCGCGTGACCACGTCGACCTTGTCCTTAGGCAGCACCTCGGCGATGACCTCGTCGATGCCGACCTGCTCGGCCACGGACTTGGCGACGGCCTCGTTGTCGCCGGTGAGCAGCACCGGCGTCAGGCCGAGCTCCCGCAGCTGCGCGATGGCCTGCGCCGAGGTGGGCTTGACCGTGTCGGCGACGACCAGCACCGCCCGGGCCTGCCCGTCCCAGGCGACCGCCACCGCGGTGCGGCCTTCTGCTTCCGCAGCGGCCTTCGCCGCGGCGAGCTCCGCGGTCAGCGGCTGGCTCCACTCCGCCAGCAGCGCCGAGCGGCCGACCAGCACCGCGTGCCCGTCGACGATGCCCTGCACGCCCAGGCCTTCCACGTTGGTGAAGTCCTCCACCGCGGGCAGCTCGCCCACCGTCCGCTCCGCGCCGCGTGCGATGGCGCGGGCGATGGGGTGTTCGGAGGCGTTCTCCAGCGCCCCGGCGATCCGCAGGACCTCGTCGCGGTCGGTGCCGGTGGTGAGGTGGACGTCGATCAGTTCCATCTGGCCGGTGGTGACGGTGCCGGTCTTGTCCAGGACGACGGTGTCGATGCGCCGGGTGGATTCCAGCACTTCCGGGCCCTTGATCAGGATGCCGAGCTGCGCGCCGCGGCCGGTGCCGACCAGCAGCGCGGTCGGGGTGGCCAGGCCAAGGGCGCACGGGCAGGCGATGATCAGCACCGCGACGGCGGCGGTGAACGCTGCCGCCAGTCCGGTGCCCGAGCCCAGCCAGAACGCCAGCGTTCCCACCGACAGCGCGATCACGATCGGCACGAACACCGCCGAGATCCGGTCCGCGAGCCGCTGCACGGCGGCCTTGCCGGTCTGCGCGTCCTCGACCAGCTTGGCCATCTGGGCGAGCTGGGTGTCCGAACCGACCCGGGTCGCCCGCACCACCAGCCGACCGCCGGCGTTGACGGTGGCACCGACGACGTTATCGCCGGGACCGACCTCGACAGGGACGGATTCGCCGGTGAGCATGCTGGCGTCGACCGCCGAGTTGCCCTCTTCGATCACACCGTCGGTGGCGATCTTCTCGCCGGGCCGGACGACGAACCGGTCCCCGACGGCGAGTTCGCCGGTGGGGATGCGGACTTCGCGGCCGTCGCGGAGCACCGCGACGTCCTTCGCACCGAGCTCCAGCAACGCCCGCAACGCCGCACCTGCGCGCCGCTTCGACCGCGCCTCGAAGTAGCGCCCGGCCAGGATGAACGTCGTCACCCCCGCTGCGACCTCCAGGTAGATCGAGCCCGCACCATCGGTGCGCTGGATGGTCAGCTCGAAGGGGTGCGTCATGCCGGGCGTGCCCGCGGTGCCGAACAGCAGCGCGTACAGGGACCACAGGAACGCCGCGATGGTGCCCATGGAGACCAGGGTGTCCATCGTGGCCGCGCCGTGGCGCAGGTTCGTCCACGCCGCCTTGTGGAACGGCCAGGCGCCCCACACCAGCACCGGTGCGGCCAGCGTCAGCGAGATCCACTGCCAGTAGGTGAACTGCAGGGCCGGGACCATCGCCAACGCGATCACGGGCACGGACAGCACGACCGATGTGATCAGCCGCTGCCGCAGGGTCCGGGTCGAGTCCGCTTCCTCGTCGTCCCGCTCGGTCGCCGGGCCGCTGTCCTGTTCGGTCCTGGGCAGGGTCGCGCCGTACCCTGCGGCCTCGACCTCCGCGATGAGCTGTTGCGGGTCGATGCCTTCCGGGACGCTGACCTTCGCCTTCTCGGTGGCGTAGTTGACGGTCGCCGCGACGCCGTCGAGCTTGTTCAGCTTGCGCTCGATGCGCGCCGCGCAAGAGGCGCACGTCATGCCGGAGATCGAAAGTTCGAGTTCGTTGGTGACTTGCGGGGGTCGTTCCGTGGCGGTCATGCCGTTCTCTCCTTGCTGCTCGAGCTCTTCGGTCAGCCGTCGTGGCTGGCGTGGCCGTCACCGCGCTGGGTTTCCGGGGTGGTGTCGCCCGCGGCGTCCACGGTGAACTCCGCGGTGCGCACGACGCCGTTGTGCTGGAAGTCCAGGAACAGCCGGTAGGTACCGGCGGTGGGTACTTCCGCGACGAAGTCGATCTCCGGGCCGGGTGCCGTCCTGCCGTCGCCGGGCGCTCCCTCGGGGTGCACGTGCAGGTAGGCCAGGTCGCCTTCGCGCAGTGCCACCAGGTGTCCGTAGGCGGACAGGTACGGCTGCAGGTCGGTGACGGGCCGGCCGTCCTTGGCGACCGCGAGCCGGACGGGGGAGGCCTGGCCGGGGACGAGCTCACCGGCCAGCTGGACCCGGTAGCCGTCGACCTCTGCGACCCGGGAAGGAGCGAAGTCGCGCGGTTCGAAGGACCCGCCGGCGGCGATGTCGGTGCCGAGGGTGGCCGGAGCGGCGCCGGTCGGGGTGAAGTCGGCGAAGACCCGGTAGCTGCCGGCTTCGGGCAGGTTCAGCGGGACGGTCCAGGTGCCGTCCGCGGCCATCTCCGGGTGCAGGTGCTGGAATCCCGCGGTGTCGCGGCGCACCACGATGAGGTGCATCCGCTTGTCGTGCTCGACGTCGAACCCGGTGACCGCGTTGCCGTCCGGGCCGAGGATGCGGAAGGAGAAGGGCTCGGTGGTGCCGGTGTCCTGCGTCGTGTCGGTGGGCGCGAGGGTGTAGCCGCCCCTGGACGACGTCAGTCCGCTGGGCAGGGCGGTCTCCGCGACGGTGCCGCTGTGGGTGTCCCCGTGCCCGGCGACCTCACCGCCGGGCATGTCGCCGTGACCGCTCGGGGCGGACATGGCGGTGAAGGGACCGACGGCGGTACCGGTCGCCCAGGCGCCACCGGCGACCAGGGCGAGCGCCGCACCGTAGGCGGAGAGCTTGCCTGCTGTGTTCATGATTCCTCGCTGTGCTGGGCTGGGCCGGGAGCCCGGCCCGATCGGGGGTGGAGGTCAGCTGGGGGCCAGCTCGTAGCCGGCCTCTTCGACGGCGGCCCGCAGATCGGCGTCGCTGATCGCGTCGGCGCTGGTCACGGTGACGGAGCCGGTGGGCAGGTCGACGGCCACGTCGGAGACGCCGCGGATCTTGCCGACCTCCTCGGTCACCGACTGCACGCAGTGCCCGCAGGTCATGCCGACGACGGTGTAGGTGGATTCGGCCATCAGGAGCTCCTCGGTGTCATGTCGTTCGGTTCGTCGCCGCTCCTACCCCTAGGGGGTATCTGTATCGGCGACATCAGATTTATACCCCCATGGGGTATGTAGGTCAAGCCCGCGGGGGCTGCCCGATCGGACGGGCTGCTCGCCGGTCGATCCGGTGGAGAGGCTGGTGCAGTATCTACTAAGGTTCGTAGTAGTTACCGTTCGGACGGGCTCGGTCGGACGCCGTTGCCTCGGCCCGACGTTGACGGGGGTGTGGGGCGAGTTGATCTCGGTTGCGCGGTCCGATCGTCGGCTTCACGTTGCCCATCTGATCCGGTCGTCCAGGCGTCCAATGTGGATTTCCGAGATCGGGGCGCGCGAACTCGCGCCGGGCCCGGGTGGAAATCGGGCATGCTCGACCACGCGCGCCGTCGTGCGGAAGAGGCGGGCCGGGAGGTCGCGCTGAGCATCGGCGACGCCCAGCGGCTCGAGTTCCCGGACGCCTCGTTCGACACCGTGGTCTGCACGTTCTCCCTGTGCGCGATTCCGGATGATCGGGTGGCCGTCGGGGAGATGAAGCGTGTTCTGCGGCCGGGCGGACGGTTGCTCCTGGCCGACCACGTGGTGAGCACGTCGTGGCCGGCTCGGGTTGTGCAGCGGCTGCTGGAAGTCGTCACGATCCCGGTGGGCGGGGAGAACTTCCGGCGTCGCCCCATCAAGCACGTGCGGGCCGCAGGGTTCAGCATCGAGCAGCATGATCGTTTCAAGCTGGGGATCGTCGAGAGGCTCGTCGCCCGCAAGCCGGCGGCCTGATCCGTGCGCTCCCGTTCGGCGAAACCTGCTCCTGCTCGACAACGGACGGTTCATCGCCCGTCCACCGAACGACGCAGCTGCTCGTCGTCGCTGACGAGGTTCCACGAGCGAAAAGCGCCGCATCGCTGTGAAGCCCGGTCTGGGTGCCGTGCTCGGCCCTCAGCCTGCGGTGGGCAGATCGAGTCCGGACGAGATGCCCACTCCCAGCGCGACGGCCAGCACGACGCAGGCGAACGCGCGGCGGACGGTGGTCGCCGGGAGGCGAGCCGCGAACCTGCCTGCGGCCACCGACACGAGCAGCGCAGTACCGGCGAACGCGATCAGCACGCCCACCTCGATGCCGCCCGCGGTGCCGATGTGCGCGAGCAGCCCGCTGCTCGCGTTGATCAGCACCACCACCAGGGAGGTGGCCACGGCTTGCGGCGCGGCCAGGCCGAGCAGCACGGACAGCGCCGGGACGACGATGAAGCCGCCGCCGACGCCGAACAGCCCGGTGAGCACGCCGACGCCGGCCCCGGCCGCTGCCGACTTCGGCAGGCAGCGGCGGTGATCGATACCGCCATCCGGCATCCGGCACGCGCCCGTGTGCTCGTCGTTGCCGGTGAACATGCGCACGGCCACGACGACCATGAGCGCTGCGAAAGCCAACAACAACCAGCGCTGCGGGAAATCCCGGCCGAGCGCCGTGCCAGCGAAGGTCCCCGGCAGGCCGGCGGCGCCGAACACCAGCGCCACCGGCCACTGCACTGCGCGCAGCCGGGTCCGGGACGACAAACCGCCGATCGACGACGCGGCCACCACCACCAACGCGGTCGGGATCGCGGTGCTCAGCGGTTGCCCGACACCGTAGACGAGCGCCGGGACCGCCAGGATGGAACCACCGGCGCCGAGCAGGCCCACAGAAAGGCCGATCACGGCGCCGAAAACGACGACCGGCAGCATCGCTTCAGCGGGCCGGTGCGTCGTCCGCGGTCAGCGCCGCGAGCAGCGTCGGCGCGTCCTGCGCCGGAGTCCGGTTGTACGGCAGCAGCGAGAGCACCCGCGCCATCGCGCAGGTGTTGCTCAGCGCGGAGAACGTCAGCCCGCCACCGATGAATCCGGCCAGCCACTTCATCTTCGGGGCGACGACGCTGCCCAGGACGCCGGTCAGCACCAGCGATCCGGCGACCAGCCGCACCTGGCGTTCCATCGCCCACTTGCCGGTTCCGCGCGCGACCGGGGCGCCCTGCTGGTCCCACGCGTTGATGCCGCCGGCGAGGACGGTCGGCCGGCCCAGCCCGGCGGCGGCGAGCAGGGTGCGGGCGTCCTCTGCCCGGACGCCGGAACCGCACACCAGCACGACCGGGTCGTCGTGCCCAGCGGCCAGGTCGGCTTCCCGCAGCAGGTCGAGCGGCACGTTGTAGGAGCCGGGGATGTGCGTGGCGGCGAACTCGCCGGGCGTGCGAACGTCGATCAGCCGCGCCCGGGGTTCGTCCTCGAGCAGCGCGCGAGCACGGGAAACGTCCACAGTGGATGATAACGAGCCGGTCATGGTCCTCCTTGTGTCGAAATGTGTCGTCATGCCGCGGTGACCAGGGGAATCCCGGCCGGGCCCGCGGCGGCGAACGCGTCGTCGACGACGACGGCGGTCCGCCCGGCGGATTCCAGCAGCGATGCCGCGGCGGTCGCCCGGTATCCGCTGCCGCAGTGCACCCACACCGATCCGGCCGGGATCTCCGGCAGCCGGTCCGCCAGCTCGTAGAGCGGGATGTGCACGGCGCCTTCGACGTGCGAGGCGCGCCATTCGTTGTTGGTCCGGACGTCCAGCACGACGTCGGCGCTCGGGAGCTCGCCGGGTGCGCCGGCCAACGCGGTGGCCAGTTCGGCGAACGTGGCGGCCGGGGTGCTCACCACCTGGGACTCGTCGGCGGCCAGCTCCGCGGGCTGCCCGGTCGCGGCGCCGGCGAAGTGGTCGATGCCGATGCGGGCGAGCTCCCGCTGCGCGTCGGCGACCTGCTCGCTCGACTCCCCGACCAGCGTGATCGGCGCGCCCCAGTCGATCATCCAGCCCAGCCAGGTGGCCATCGGCCCGTCCAGGCCGAGGCTGATCGTGCCCGCCAGGTGCGTGTCGACGTAGGCCTTGCGGGACCGCAGGTCGATGACCCATTCGCCGCGCCGCAAGCGTTCGGCGAGGTCGGCCGGCGTCGCCTCGGCGGGTGCGCGCAGGTCCAGCGGCTCGGGGCCGGCGATGTTGCGCGTCCCCATGTGCGCGTAGTAGGCGGGGTAGGCGTCCAAGCCGGCCAGGGTGGTGTCGACGAAGTCCTGCTCGGCCAGCGACAACGCCGGATTGGCCGAACGCTGCTCGCCGATCGTCGACGAGTCGCCGTCGGCCTGGGTCGCCGAGCAGAAGCTGCCGAATCCGTGCGTGGGCCAGATCTGGGTGCCCTCCGGCAGCAGGTCGGCGAGCTTCCGGGCCGACCTGTGCTGGTGCCGGGCGAGTTCTTCGCTGTGCTGCTCGCCGAGCAGATCGGTGCGCCCGGTCGTGCCGTAGAGCAGGGATCCGCCGGTGAACACGCCGACCGGTGCGCCGTCGCTCTCCAGCACGTACGAGAGGTGGTGGAAGGTGTGCCCGGGCGTGGCCACGACGCGCACCCGGAAACCGTCGGCGACGTCGAGCAGGTCGCCGTCGCGCAGCGGGCGGTGGGTGAACGGCGCGTCGTCGGCCGCGGCGATGCCGTACTCGGCTCCCGTCAGCCGGGCGAGCTCCAGGCCGCCGGAGACGTAGTCGTTGTGGACGTGGGTTTCCAGGACCAGCACGATCCGCGTGCCCAGCCGGCCGGCGAGGGCGATGATGCGGTCCACGTCGCGCTGGGGGTCGATCACCACCGCGCGCCGCCCGTCGGTGGCCAGGTAGCTGCGGTCGCCCAGCGACGAGGTTTCGACGACCTCGACGCGGAGCCCGGCGAGTCGTGAGGGCGCTGCTGTCACTTCGATTCACCTCCGATACCCCGGGGGGTATGGTTCGGGCGCACCTGTGCGCTGGGCGAGGTCGCGCCGGTTGTCAGGCGAGGGCCAGGAAGAGCCGTTCGAGCTCCTGCTCGGTCATCGGGGGTTCGTCCCCGTTGTCCCGCGCCTGCTGGCAGTACCGCATGCCGCTGGCCACGATCTTGAAGCCGGCGCGGTCCAGGGCACGGGAAACGGCGGCAAGCTGGGTCAGCACCGCCGCGCAGTCGTCGCCTTCTTCGATCGCCTCGATGACGCCGGCCAGCTGACCCTGCGCGCGCCGGAGGCGGACCAGGGCGTCGCCCAGGAGTTCGGGTTTCATCTGCATGTCTCTCCTCCTGTGCCGACCATACCCCGGGGGGTACCTGATGGGGCAGGATGTGACGGGACGCACGGCGGCCGCCCGGCGTCCGGGTGGCGTGGCCGGCCTCGAGCAGGCCGGCCCTCCCGAGTCGATATGTACTATCTAGCTTAGTAGATGTCTGCTCGTGGTTCCGGAAGGTCGCAATGCGCATCGATGATGATGATGGTGGTGGTGTTGGTGGGAATTCGTCCGACGGCGGGCATCGTCCCGGTGCCCTGAGCAGGCGGGGTTTCCTGGGACTAGGAGCAGGGCTTGCCGCCGTCGGCGTGGCGCAGGCCTGCTCGAGCCCCGCTGCACCGGCACCGGTCTCGCCGACAGGGCCGCAGGTGCTGGAATCCGAGCGCGCGCGTCGCGCGGCGAACGCGCGAATCGTGCACGTGGACCTGCGTGCGCGACCGAGCATTGTGGACCTCGGCGGTCCCGAGGTGGCGACCTGGACCTTCGATGATCGGCTGCCTGGCGGGGAGATCCGGCTCCGGCGAGGCGAGGTGCTCCGGGCGAGCCTGGTCAACGAGCTCCCGCAGGACACCTCCGTCCACTGGCACGGCATTGCGATGCGCAACGACATGGACGGCGTGCCCGGCGTGACCCAGGAAGCCGTGCGGCCGGGCACGAAGTTCGACTACGAGTTCACCGTGCCGGATCCGGGGACCTACTTCTTCCACCCGCACGTCGGCGTGCAGCTCGACCGCGGGCTCTACGCGCCGCTGATCGTCGAGGACCCCGACGAGCGCGGGCGGTACGACGCCGAGGCGGTCGTCGTCCTCGACGACTGGCTGGACGGCGTTGCCGGAGACCCCGACGCGAAGCTCGCCGAGCTGACGGCCAAGGGCATGCAGATGGGCGGCATGGACCACGGCGGGATGCCGGGCATGGGCGGCATGGATCACGGAAGCACGAGCGGAAACGCGGGCCCGCTGGGGTCGGACACCGGCGATGTGGACTACCCGCACTACCTGATCAACGGGCGGGTGCCGGCCGCGCCGAGCACGATCGGCGCCCGGCCGGGGCAGCGGCTGCGGTTGCGCATCATCAACGCGGCGTCGGACACCGCGTTCCGCGTGGCGCTCGGCGGCCACCGGATGGTGATCACCCACACCGACGGGTTCCCGGTGCAGCCGGCGGAGACCGACTCCCTGCTGATCGGCATGGGTGAGCGCTACGACGCCGTGATCACCGCGGGCGATGGCGTCTTCCCGCTCGTGGCGTCTGCGGAGGGCAAGCAGGGGCAAGGGCTCGCCCTGGTGCGCACGGGATCCGGGACGCCCCCGGCGCCCGATGTGCGTCCGGCGGAGCTGGACGGTCGGCTCCTCGCAGCAGGGTCCCTCGTCGCTGCGGAGCCGGTCCGGCTACCGGCGCGGGGGCCGGACCGCACGCACGCGCTGGAGCTGGGGATGGACATGTCGGCCCCGTACCGGTGGACGATCAACGGCAAGACCTTCGAGGAGGGCCGGCCACTTCCGGTCGGCCAGGGCGAGCGGGTCCGGCTGCGCTTCGTGAACAGGACGATGATGTTCCACCCGATGCACCTGCACGGGCACACGTACCAAGTGGTGACCGGGCCGGGCGCCGGGCCGCGGAAGGACACCTCGATCGTGCTCCCGATGGAGACGCTGGAGGTGGACTTCCAGGCGGACAACCCCGGCCAGTGGATGATCCACTGCCACAACGCCTACCACGGCGAAGCCGGAATGATGACGACGATGTCCTACCAGGCTTGAGAAATCGCGGGTTCCGCCGATGCGGCTCAAATCTCGAACAGGATGGGGCACGTGATCATCGCGAGGCTGGCGAGGATGCCCAGGCCCGCGAGCGCCGGGAGGAGTGCGGCGGTCAGCCCCGCCATGCCGGAGGCCAGCGCGCGCCTGGCTCGTGGTGCGCAGGGCCCCAGGAATTCGAGGTGGTGCAAGCGGAGGGCGACGGCGCTGTCGGCCATGCCCAGGGCGTGCTGGGGAGTGGCCGGACCGCCGTGGCAACCCGACATGATCAGCAGGGCCGAGCGCACGGAGCCGGCACCGTGCAGACGCGCCGCGGCGCGATCGGCGGCCAGTTCGACGGCCGTGCGCACCAGGGCGGGGGAGTGGCGCATCAGCGGGATCCACGGTGCCGAACGAGCGAGGGCTTCGGCCAGGCCGACCAGCATGTGGTGGCGCCCGTGGAGGTGGGCGCGTTCGTGCTCGATGACTGCGGCGGCATCGCCCGCGCAGAGTTCTTCCCGGACGCCGTCGGTGGCGACCACGAATGCGGGCGTTCCGGCAACGCTGTAGGCCAGGGGCTTCGGGTGCGGCAGCCACATGGTGGGGAACGGGCCGGCCTCGGGCTGCGCGGCGACCCGCAGCAGTTCGAGCTGCCGCCGGTGCATCCGGCGTTGCCGCCGAACGTGGTGCATCAGCCTGACGCTGACGAGCAGCAGCACGCTGGCGAGACCGAGCAGGAGCAGCAGTGCCGTCACCGCGTGGAACTGCGGGAGCGCACCGTGTTGCACGGCGGTCAAGCAGTGGTGGACCAACTCCATGAGCAGGGATGTGGGCCCGTGGGCGGGCAGCAGGACCACGACCAGGGCGGCTACGACCGTGAGGAACGTCGTCGCCACCAGCGCAACCCAGGTCGCCAGCACGACCTGCGGATCGATTCGCCGCGCCATCATCCGGTCCAGCAGGCCGGGGGAGTAGCCGACGACGATGCCGACGCCGAGGAGCAGGGCGAACGCGAGGATCATCGCCGGGGCCGCCGCCGCAGGCCCCGCCGCAGGGCGGCCGTTTCGTCTTCGGACGCGGACTGGGCGAAGTGCAGCAGGACGGCCTCCGGGTCACCGCTGGATTCGAGCAGCTCGCGCATGGCCCGGGCCGCTGCCGCTTCGCGGGCTTCGGCCGGGGTGTAGAGGTATGCGCGGTTGTGCAGCTCCCGCTCGACCCACCCCTTCCTGTGGAGGTTGTCGAGCACGGTCATGACCGTCGTGTAGGCGAGATCGCGCGTGTTGTTGAGTTCCGCGAGGACTTCGCGAACGGTCATCGGCTCCGCGGACTGCCACACCACGTCCATCACGGCGCCTTCGAGCTCTCCCAGACCCTGCATGCCGAACCTCCTGCTCCTGCGGCCGAGGATACGGGTTCGCCCCGTGCGCACGTGAACGCCTGCGGTGTTCCCGCGATCAGCTCGACGGGGCTCGCGCGGTGAAGGTCTGCCCGCCGTCGGCCGACGTCACCAGATCGGACTCGGTCGCGACGTGCAGCCGCCCGTCGCCTGCGGTGCGCTGGAGAGCTGGCCGCGCGGTGTCCGGGACGTTCCACCGTCGGTGCTGACGTGGACGCGGCCCCGGGCGTCGATGCCGTAGGCCTGCTCGGGAGTCGGCCAGTCGGCGAGCGCCAGCGCAGGTGCGCCCGGGATGGCGGCGAAGGTTCGCCCGCCGTCGGTGCTGCGAGCGGGCCCCTGCTCGGTGGTGGCGACGAGTTCATCGGGGTTGGTCGGGCTGACCGCGAAATCCGCCAGCGCGATCTTCCCCCGCCGGTCCCAGGAGGTGTGGTCGCGGCTGACCATGATCTCGCCCGTCGTGCTGCTGTAGCCGTACACCTGGCCGTGCTTGGCTTCCAGGGAGTGGAAGTCGATCTCGCCGTGCAGCGGCAGCGGGTGCCAAGTGACGCCTCCGTCAGTGCTCCCGATCAGGCCGCGATCGTTCGGAGCACTGGTGTCCTCCGGCTGACGGAACGTCGAATGCGAGTCCACAATGGACGTGTCCGTGGCGTCGGTCTGAATGCGGTCATGCGTGTTCCTGGCGACTGGTGAACGCTTCGAGGAGTGTTGCAGGCGCAGCGCTACCAGGAGCAGGATCGCAGCGATCGTCGCTGAAACGGTGGTGAATCCCGCGACCAGCACCGTGACGATGGCCGCGATGGCGATGACCACACCGGCCGCGGCGAGCCCGGGCGTGCGACGAGGAGGCCCGGTGGTCCCGCGCTCGAATCGGCCCAGTCGGCCAGCGAGCGGGATGAGGACCAGCGCGATCCCGGCCAACCACGGGCCCCGGGTCAACCACCACGCGGCGCCGAGCGGCTCCGGCCAGGGGAATCCCAGCACCAGCAGCACGGCGGCGAGCAGCACCACGGCGGGCATGTGCCAGAGGTAGATGGTCAGCGAATGCTTGCCGATCACGTCGACGGCGGCGCGCAGGCCCGGCCGTCCCATGAGGACCGCGAGGCGAGCGGTGATGAGCGACAGCAGGCACACCTGGACGACGCCGAGCAGCACCAGGTTGATGGTCGGCGGGTTGAGGTTGGCCAGCATGTCGGCCGGGTAGGGGGCGGTGGTCGTGCCGGTCAGCAGCAACGCGAACGCGCCGAGCGCCACACCCAGCAGCAGGTTGTTGGACCGGAACCGGAACCAGCCGTCGGCGTACCAGAACCCGATCTGCTGGATGGCCAGCCAGACGAACGCGAGGTTGGCGAACCCGATCGCCGGCGTAGCGGTGGCGATCGACAGCACGTCGACACCGAGCGCGAATGCGACGAGCAGCGCAAGCGTTGCCCGCGGCGCTCGCTCGTGCAGCCGGCACATCAGCGGGACCAGCGCGGAAGTCCCCAGGTAGACGCCGATGAACCACATCGGCTGGCCCATCCGGAACCCGACCTGTGCGAGCAGGTCCGGCGAGACCCCGGCCGCGCTCGCCAGCGCCAGCGCGCCTGCGATCGCCGCGAAGGCGACCAGCGCGGGCCGCGCGAGCCGGGTGAGGCGGGTCCGGACGAAATCGGCCGGCGCCGCACCGGCGTCGCGCATTCGGCGCCACTGCGTGATGCCGGCGAATCCGCCGACGACGAAGAACAACGGCATCACCTGGATGATCCAGGAGATCGGGGTGAACCACCGCTGGTTCTCCAGGGCGTTCGTGATCTGGATGCCCGACGCGCTGACCTCGATGCCCGCCATCATGGCGTGCAGGACGACGACCACCACCAGGCAGGCGGACCTGACCAGGTCGAGGACTCGGTCGCGGGATGGTCCTGGGCCGGCGGGCGGTGCCGGTGCAAAAGGTGTGCGCAGATTGGCCACTGTCGCTTCTCCCGTGAAAGAGTCCGGACGAATTCCGGACCGGAAAAAGCGTATGAATTCGGCGGCCGTGAGCGCGTCCGTCCTGGGAGCGCATTCAGGACCCCTACCGCGGTAGGGGGTGGGGCGACCACTACCTCCCCGGTACTGGGCCCATCATGCGCCGGCGGCAGAGACCAGACCGCATTCGTAGGCGGCGATGACGGCCTGCACCCGGTCGCGGACGCCCAGCTTGCCGATGATGCGGCTGACGTGGCTCTTCACGGTCTGCTCGGTGATGAACAACGCGCCGGCGATCTCGTTGTTCGAAAGCCCTTGCGCGACGAGGACAAGCACCTCGCGCTCCCGTTCGGTGAGCGCCGCCAGCCGCGGTGCGGTCTTCTGGCGCGGCGGGGCGGACCGGGCGAAGTGCTCGATCATCCGGCGCGTGACCGTCGGTGCCAGCAGCGCCTCGCCGCCGGCGACCACGCGCACCGCCGAAACCAGGTCGGCGGGCAGCGCGTCCTTGAGCAGGAAGCCGCTGGCGCCCGCCCGGATCGCGTCGTACACGTAGTCGTCGATGTCGAAGGTCGTCAGCATCAGCACGCGGGGCACGTGCCCGACGCCCGCGGGCGGGTGCATCAGCTGCCGCGTCGTGTCGATCCCGTTGAGCACCGGCATCCGCACGTCCATCACGACGACGTCCGGGTGGCGGGCGTGGCTGATCTCGATTGCGCGCGCGCCGTTCTCCGCCTCGCCGACCACCTCCATGTCGGGCTGGGCGTCGAGCAGGGCGGCGAACCCGGCGCGCACCATGGCCTGATCATCGACGACGATCACCTTGATGGTCATTGGTCTTCCCGCTCCTGCGAATCGTTTCCGGCCGTGTGCAGCGGGAGAACCGCTCGTACTTCGTAGCCGCCGTCGTCGAGATGTCTGAAGTGGACGTTCCCGTCGACGATCGCGGCCCGCTCCTGCATGCCGACGAGGCCGTGCCCACCGCCCTGCACCGGGGTCACCGCCCGGTCCGGGGCGCTGTTGCGCACGGTGATCGTCAGCTCACCGCCGGAGCGGGCGAAACGCACCTCGGTGCGCGCGCCGGGGGCGTGCCTGGTCACGTTGCTCAACGCTTCCTGCACGATGCGGAACGCCGCGATGCCCGCGATCTCGCTGCCCGTCCCGTCTTCCAGCAACTCCGTGCCGTGCGCGGAAACGTCCACGCCCGCGCGGCCGGCGCTGTCGATCAGCTCCGGAATGCGGGCCAAACCCGGCTGCGGAACCAGCTCGCCGCCAGTCTGGCCGTTGCGCAGCACGCCCAGAACGCTGCGCATCTCGCCCAACGCCTGCCGGGACGCCGCCGCCATCTCGTCGAATTCCGCGGCGAGAAGCGGGTCGAGGTTCGGGTGCCGGTACTGCGCAGTGGTCGCTTGCACGTTGATCAGCGACATGCTGTGCGCGATCACGTCGTGCAGCTCGCGGGCGATCCGCGTCTTCTCCTCGGCTATCACGCGCTTGGCGTGCTCGTCGGCGCTGAGCCTGCGTTCCTGCACGAGCTGCGAGGAGATCTGCCGCCACTGCCGAACCACCAGCGCGCCGCCGAACACACCACCGGTGATTGCGCCGAACAGAAAGAGGTTCCCCACCACAGCATTCGCCGGCACGCTCTGCGGCACGAGCACGGCAGCTCCGACAGCTGCCGCGACGCCACCGAGCCAGCATCGCAGGCCGGCCGGCCACGCCTGGTGCACGCCGAGCACGCTGATCACCAGCCCGTGACCGATCAGCGTCGTCACCGAGACCGGCCAGATGGCCGCGGGATCGTCGCTGCGGGCCGCCATCGCGAGCAGGAACACGGCCGAACAGGAGATGACGGCGGCCGGCCGCGGGTAGAAGAGCGCGATGCCGATCGATCCGGATTGGGCGATGCTGAGCAGGAACGCCAACGCCAACGGCATCCCGAGCGCCACGGCGTTGACGGGGACAGCCACCGCTGCCAGCGCCAGCGCGAGAAGGACGAGCACGGCCGAAATCCAGACGACGGGCTTCACCTGGGGGCGCGGTTGCTCATCCGGATCGCGCCTGCGCTTGGACTTCGCCATCGGGGGAGGCTCAACTCCACAGGTCGTAGAGATCTTCGACGAGCCTACCCGCTGCGCAACGCCGGTCCGGCACTCGACCGCGATGCCCAGCAGCGGCGGGCCGAAATCCTCGACCGGCGACAGCACACGCCCTGAACGCGGTCGGCCGGAGCTGAGCGCTGATGGGGACGGCCAACGTCGCCCCCATCAGCGCTTCAACGGTTCTGCCGCCGGGTCAGGCCGTTGCCGCGGCTGCGGCCCGGCCCGCTTGGCGGCCGGAGAACAGGCAGCCGCCGAGGAAAGTGCCCTCCAGCGCGCGGTAGCCGTGGACCCCGCCGCCGCCGAAGCCGGATACCTCGCCCGCGGCGTACAGCCCGGGGATCGGAACGGCTCGCGCGTCCAGGACCCGGCCGGACAGGTCGGTCTGGAGGCCGCCGAGCGTCTTGCGCGTCAGGATGTTCATCCTGATGGCGATCAGCGGACCGGCGGCGGGGTCCAGGATCTTGTGCAGGGGCGTGGTGCGCGCGAGGAGATCGCCGGAGTAGGCCAGCGAGTTGCGGATCCCCATGATCTGTTCGTCCTTGGTGAAGTTGTTGTCCACCTGGCGGTCCCGCATCACGATCTGGCGTTCCAGGTCGCCGGGGTCCACGAGGTCCGCACCGGCCAGCCGGTTCATCCCGGCCACCAGCTCCGGCAGGGTTCGCGCGACGACGAAGTCCTCGCCCCGGTCCTGGAACGCCTTGACCGGTGGCGGGGTCGAGTTCAGCAGCCTGCTCGCCAGGTAGCCCGCCAGGTCCTTCCGGGTCAGTTCCGGGTTCTGCTCGGAACCGGAGAGGACGAACTCCTTGTCGATGATCCGCTGGTTCAGCACGAACCACGAATAGTCGTAGCCGGTGTCCTTGATCAGCTTGAGCGTCCCGAGGGTGTCGTAGCTCGGGATGCCGGGATTCGGGAACCGGCGGCCGCGCGCGTCGAACCACAGCGAGGACGGCGCGGCGAGCACCCGGATGCCGTGGTCGGGCCAGATCGGGCTGTGGTTGGCCAGTCCCTCCGTGTAGTGCCACATGCGGTCGCGGTTGACCAGCCGGGCACCGGCCCGCTCGCTGATGGCCAGCATCCGGCCGTCGACGTGGGCCGGCACGCCGGTCACCATGCGCTTCGGCGGCGCGCCCAGCCGGTCCGGCCAGTTCTGCCGGACGAGGTCCTGGTTGCCGCCGATCCCGCCGGAGGTGACGATCACCACCGGCGCGTGCAGTTCGAAATCGCCGACCCTGGCGCGGGAACTCGGCGTGCCGCGCGGCGCGTCGCTGGGCTGCAGGACACCGCCCCGCACGCCGTCGACGACGCCGTTGGTGATCGTGAGCTCGTCCACCTGGTGGCGGAACCGGAAGGAGACCAGGCCCCGCGCGGCGGCCTCGCGCACCTTCTTCTCGAACGGCTCCATGACGCCGGGACCGGTGCCGAGCGTGAGGTGGAAGCGGGGGACCGAATTGCCCGGCCCGTCCGCGAGCTGGCCGCCCCGCTCGGCCCAGCCGACGATGGGCACCCACCGCACACCCATCCCGTGCAGCCAGGACCGCTTTTCCGTCGCGGCGAATTCCAGGTACGCCTCGGCCCAGCGGGCAGCCCAGTAGTCCTCGCCCAGCGGGTCCTCGGTGCCGCGGTCGAAACCGGCGTTGCCGAACCAGTCCGCGCGGGCCAGTTCCAGCGAGTCGCGGATCCCCGCCAGCCGCTGCTCCGCGGAGTCGATGAAGAACAGCCCGCCGAGCGACCAGAACGCCTGCCCACCGAGGCTGGCCTCGGGTTCCTGGTCCAGGAGCAGGACCTTGCGGCCCGCGGCCGCCAGCTCCGCGGTGGCCACCAGCCCGGCCAGGCCGCCGCCCACGACGATCGCGTCGGCATCGGCACCCGAGGCGGTGTGCGGTGCGGCGGCTGCGGCAGCTGTGGGCAAGGCCGCGCTCACCGCGGCCGCACCGCCGGTGATGAGCACGGAGCGCCGGCTGATCCGGCCGTTCCCGCGAGAGTTCATAGCATCCCCTGTTGCCGTTCGATCTTCCCTGACGATGTGCGGCCGACCGCAAGTTACCTCTGGGTAAGGTTCTGGTCACCATGCTGGACCCCGCACGAGGGGAGTGGTGGTGGTGAGTTCTCCAGTCTTGGGAGGTCATCGTTGTGATCGAATCCAACGCGGTCCCGCTCGAACTCCGCTGGCGCGGCGAACCGCTCCACCAGGTGCTCGCCGCCGCCGCGCCCGCGCTGGTGCCCGCCGTGCTCGCGCGGCTGATCGCGGAGCTGCCCGCGTACGCCGAACTGCCGGAGGAGGAGCTGCGCGGGGACATCACGCGGATCATCGAGCGGGGCATGGCGATGGTCGGGCGGATGTTGCGCAACGGCGGCGCCCCCGACCCGAAGTCGCTGACCGACCTGCGCGACGACATCCTGCACCGGGCCGAAGAGGGCGTGCCGATCGAGGCGGTGCTCAACGCGCACAACGTGGGTGTCCGGGTGGCGTGGGAGCACTTCAGCGCGCAGGCCCGGCCCGAGGACATGCACGCCCTGGTCGGGGTGGTGGACCTCGTGCTCCGCTACCTGCGCGAGATCACCTCGGTGGCCTCGTCCGTGTACTTCCAGGAGCGGGACACCTTCCTGGCCGATGCGCACGCCGCGAAGCAGGACCTGCTGGCGGCGTTGCTGACCGGAGGCGACTCGATCGACGCGGCGGCCCGGCTGGGAATTCGGTTGGCCGACAGCTACGCGGTGCTCGACGTGGAGATCGCCGCGCATCCG
This sequence comes from Saccharopolyspora sp. NPDC050642, assembly GCF_040654735.1. NCBI lineage: Bacteria > Bacillati > Actinomycetota > Actinomycetes > Pseudonocardiales > Pseudonocardiaceae > Saccharopolyspora > Saccharopolyspora sp. NPDC050642. The sequence goes on from NZ_JBFAIN010000013.1 coordinate 185,866, forward strand.
GACGAGTCCGCGCCGGGCACCAACGCGGACGTGGCGCGGTGGCGGAAGCTCCGCCGGTTCCGCGCGGAACTGGAACGCCGGTCGCCGCAACCGCTGCTGTCCCGGCTCAACAAGCACGGCGGGGTGGTGCTGCTGGCCCGCGACGACGCGGCCGATCCGGACCGGCGCGTTCACGACCTGGTCCTGGCCGCGGGCGCGGCGGCGGGCGCCGACGTGACGGTGGGCGCGGTATCGGCGTCCGTCCCCGGTATCCCCGAGGCCGCGCGGACCGCGCACGAGTTGCGCCGGCTCGCGGTGGCCGGGCGTCCACCGGGGATCTACACGCTCGACGAACTAGCGCTGGACTACCAGCTCACCCGCCCCGGCCCGGCCCGCGACGTGCTGGCGGGAAAGCTCCGCGCGATCGAGGACGAGCCCGACCTGCTGGAAACGCTGTGCACCCACCTCGGCACGGGCCTGAACCGGCGCCGCACCGCCCGCCGACTGCACGTCCACCCGAACACGGTCGACTACCGGATGCGCAAGGTCGCCGAACTCACGGGCCTGAACTCTGCCGACCCGACGGACGCGGCGCACCTGCGAGCCGCCCTCATCGCCCGCACTCTGCACTGATTCCCAGCCACGCCAGGCGCGCTCCACGGCCACGCCGACCCGCGAGGCGACCTGGGCAGCTGTGCGCGACCAAGTCCAGCGCCGCCTTGCTCGACGCCGTGGAGACCGCCATCGCGCGCACCTGCCGGGTCGCGTCCAATCCGAGCAATCCCACCGCCCGAACCCGGTCCTCACGCCTTTCCTTGTCGGAAAGCACCACTTCCAGCAGCGCCGGATGCCCCAACGGCGGACCGGCCGGCACTGCCGACCGCTGCGCCGCCACGCGCAAGACGTGCTGAAGCCGATCGAGGAGAAGCGAGTCGAGCGGGTGCTCGGCGGCAGTGCGTTCGAGCCAGACAGCCGGATCCGCAGTGGTCGGCGTCGCGAGGCGGCTCTCGTCGAGCGGGTCGCCCAACGCCCCGTACCTGATGACCGGGCCCGACGCCCACTGCGCGCCGACCGGGCACTCCGCGAGCAGCGCCGCGGACCGCACGATGGCGTCGGCGTTGGCAGCGGACTCGCTGAGGGCGTCGAAGTACGAGATGACCCGGAACACCGACAGCGCATCGGATGCCAGTTCCGACACGCGCAACTGCTCGTCCTTCATGGCGTTTCACCAGCCGTCACGTCGGGCACCGGTGCCGCCCAACCCCGGGCCATCGCCCGGGCGTGACGGTGATGGTAGTGACGCTAGGGCTCGCCGAAGCCGCGGTGGCCGTTGATCAGGACGGGGGTGCGGGGTTCCACACCAGCCACTTGCGCGCGACCTCCGTTGCCAGATCGACGTCGTGGTGGTGGGCGAGGAGCAGCAGCTGGCACAGCACGTCGGCCACCTCCGCGCGGAAGTCGGCCGCCAGCTCTTCCGGGCTCTTCCCCTTGTCCCGCGCTTGCCCGGTCATCATGAGGAACGCCTGCGTCAGCTCGCCGAGCTCTTCGTGGAGCTTCAGCAGGAACCACGTCGCGTCCCGTTCGACGCCGTACTTGCGCGCGTAGTTCGCCGACACGGCTTCGACCTTGCTGACCAGCTCGTCGAGGTTCACGCCCGCAGCCTAGGCACACGGGTGATGCCGATCGTCCCGCCCGGCATCAGCCCTCCTGGATGCGCCGGGCCAGCACGTAGTACGGATCGTCCGCGTCCCGGCTCCCGCGCGGCCCGTCGCCTTCCGGGGCGAGTTGTGCGCCCACCGTCGAGTGCGTCCACTCGCGCACCGCGAACCGTTCGACGATCGCCCACCGCCCGTCGCGCTTGGCCATGTGATCGACGTAGCGGAAGCCGCTGATGAAGTTGCGCCGCGGATCGGACTCCGGCGATCCCCAGTGGACGGCGGTCCCGTAGGTCTCGGCGACCGCCTGGTCACCGCGCAGCTCGCAGAGGTGGTTGCCGACGATGTGCATGGTGCCGGTGAAGCCGCTGAGCAGGGGACGCACCCACTCGACGAATTCGTCGACCGTGCCGTCGAATCCGGTGTGGTGGTCGATGCCGCCGGGGTGGTAGGCCGAGCGCACCAGGTCGAAATCGAGCCGGTCGATCCCGCGGCAGTAGCGCAGCACGACCTCGCGGATCCGCTGTCCGTCCAGCAGTTCCGTCAGCGGATCGGTCACTGGGTCACCGTCCAGCCGCCGTCCACCGGCAGCAGGACGCCGTTGATGTAGGAGGCGAGCGGGCAGAGCAGGAACAGCGCGGCCCACGCGATGTCATCACCGGTCGCCATCCGCTTCATCGGGTTCTTCTCCAACGACTGCTGCCCGACCTCGCTCTGCACGAAGCCCTGCAGCCGCGGGGTGTCGGTCATGCCCGGGGCGACCGCGTTGCTGCGCACCTCGGCGTTCCGGTAGGTGGCGAGATGCCTGGTGTAGCCGGCGATCCCCGCCTTGGCGGCGCAGTACCAGGGCGAGTCCGTGCCGATGAGGTTGCCGGCCAGCGACGAGACGTTCACCAGCGCGGCACCCTCGGGAACCCCGCCGGCGAGCCAGGTCTCGGTCATCAACCGGACGCTGCCGACCGCGATCCGGACGCCCTCGTCGAAGTCGAGGTTCCCGGCGGAGGAAGGCCCGGCGTTGTTCACCAGGTAGCGGATCTCGCCGAGACGACGGCTCTCGGCGAAGCCCTGCTCGACCTCGGCCGGCGCGGAGACGTCGGCCGTGACCGCGAGGGCCTTGCCGCCGGACGCGGTGATCCGGTCGACGGTGGCGGCGACGGCGCTCTCGTCGAGGTCCCAGGCGGCGACGGCGAGTCCCAGCTCCGCGGCGCGGAGGGCGACGGCCTCGCCGATCCCGCTCCCGGCGCCGCTGACCAGCAGGACGTCTCCAGGGGTGAAACCGAGGTCGATGGTGGGCTGAGCGGTGTTCGGCACGGGTGCTCCTCGAAGGGGTAGTCGGTGGTCAGACGCCGTATCCGCCGTCCACGTCGAGCTTCTGCCCGGTGATGAACTTCGCGCGGTCCGACGCGAGGAAGCACGCGGCTTCCGCGATGTCCTGGGCGCTGCCGAATGCGCGCAGCGGGATGTTGCGCTTGGTGACCTCCAGCGCCCGCTCGTCGAGGTCGCCGCTGGCCATCAGCTCGGCGGCCATGCCGTCGGTCAGCATGCCGGGGCCGACGCAGTTCACCCGGATCCCGAACCGGCCCTCCTCGGCGGCGAGCGCCCGGGCCGTCGCCTCGACGGCGCCCTTGGGGCCCGCGGACAGCCCGTCGCGGACCGGGTAGCGGTGGGTGGCCGCGGTGGTGATCGCGACGATCGAGCCCCGGCTGGCGCGCAGCGCGGGCAGCGCGGCGTGCACGACGTTGAAGAACGCCTCGGCCTCGGCGGCGAGGTGCTTGGCGAAGTCGGCCGGTTCGACCTTGGAGAGGTGGACCTGCGGGATCAGCGGACCGGCCGCGTGGACGAGCGTGTGGATCGCGCCGAAGCGTTCGACGACGCTGTCCAGGTAGACCTTGCTCTGATTCGCGTCGGTGAGGTCGAGCCGGTCCGCTGCGGCCACCCCGCCGCGCTCGGCGAGCTCCGCGACCAGGCGCTCGGCGGCCCGCTGGTCGCTGCGGTAGGTCAGGGCGACCCCGGCGCCGCGTTCGGCGAGCATCCGGCAGATCGCGGTACCGAGACCGCCGGTCCCGCCGGTCACCACCGCGACGCCGCGCCTGTCCTGGAAATCCGTCACGATCGGCCTTTCCGTTGTGGTGCCTAGGGGTTTGTTCCAGATGCGGCGTTAGCCGCATGCGGTGTGGGTCCTCTCTAGGGATTGTTCGGGAAGTTGGTCCAGCCCTTGCCGTCGGCGCGGCCGTACCAGCCCGAGGCGGCCAGCGTGCCTCCGTCGACCGGCAGGGTGTGGCCGGTGATGTAGCAGGCCTCGTCCGAGGCGAGGAACTGCACGGCCGCGGCGTAGTCGTCCGCGTCGCCGAAGCGGCCGAGCGGGACCCAGGTCCGGATCAGCTCGGGATCGCGGCCGCGCAGCATCGCGGCGGCGGGGGTCTGCGGGGTGTCCGCGAGATCGGGCGCGATGGCGTTCACCCTGACGCCGTGCTGCCCGACCTCCACCGCCAGGCTCTTCGTGAACGCCGAGACTCCGGCGTTGAACGCCGAGTAGGCGGCCTTGCCCGGGATGCCGCGGAAGGCCTCGACGGTCGAGTTGTTCACGATGGCACCGCGACGCTGCTCGATCATCGCGGGCAACAGCGCGTGGGTCATGGTGAACACGTGGTGCAGGTTCAGCTCGTAGAGCCGGCGCCACTGCTCGGGCGTCGACCGCACGAACGTCCACGACGTCGGGCGGAAATCCCCGACGTTGTTGACCAGCACGTCGACTCGGCCGTCTCCCGCGGACAGCGCCGCCCCGGCGGTCTCGGCCACCACGGCGTCGTCGGTGATGTCGCCGACGACGACCACGCAGCGACCGCCGGCGGCCTCGATCTCGAGTTGCGCGGCGCGGGCGGCGTCGCCGTCCACGTCGTTGAGCACGACGAGATCCCCGGCACTGGCGAATCGGCGGCTGATGGCGCCGCCGATGCCCAGCGCACCTCCGGTCACAACGCAGATCCGTGGTCGGTCAGTCATCTTCGCTCCAAGAGGGGACGCGCGAGCGGCGTGGTGTTCGGGTCTCGATCCAGTCGATGGACAGCTCCCGGCGCGCGAACCGCCACGCGCCGTCCTGCCTGAGGTAGCCGTCGGCGTAGCGCAGGTGCCACACGAGGTTGATCGGCGACGACCGCTTGCTCAAGTGGTGGGCGATGCACGCGATGCGGCCGGTCGCGGTCCGCCCGTCGCCGTCGAATACCTGGCCGACGATTGCGTGCTGGGTGAGTTCGAAAGCCTCGACGGCGCGCAGCGCGCCGGCGATCGTCGATCGGCCACTGTGGACGTCGGCAGGGCCGAGCTCGGCGGGCGGGGACGGCATCGCCAGCACGGCGTCCTCGGTGAACAGGGCCGCCGCCGCGGCGAACGCGCGGTCGTCCACGGCGGCCGCGTAGCGGGCGACCAGGTCGGCGAGCTCGACCCGGTCGCCCGTGGTGAGCATCATCGCCCGGCCAGGCCGAGCCGCTGCGCGCACGCGGAGAGCTCGTCCTTGACCGCGGCCAGGTCGGTGGTCGGCGTGGGCTGCAGGACGATCCGGCTCGCGCCCCGCGCGGCCAGCGACTCGGCCTTCTCGGTGGTGATCGCCGAGACGAGGTGCCCGAGCGTGACCTCCAGCGCGTCGGGATCCCGGTCCGCTGCTTCGGCCTCCTGCCGCATCAGGTCGACGAGCTCCTGCAGCTCGGCACCGCCGACGCCGAGCGGCTGCAGGCCGTCACCGCGGCGTCCCGCGCGCCGCGCGGCAGCGCGGCTGTGTCCGCCGATGTGGATGGGGACCCCGCCGGTCCGGACCGGCTTCGGGTAGGTCATCGCCCCGGCGAAGGAGAAGAACCGGCCGTCGTGGTCGACACCGGTCGACGACCGGTCGGCCCACAGCTTGCGCAGCACGTCGATCTGCTCGTCGGCCCGCCGCCCGCGGGTCTCGAACTCGGCCCCGCACGCCTCGATCTCCTCCCGCATCCAGCCCATGCCGACGCACAGGCGCAGCCGGCCGCCGGAGAGCGCGTCGATGGTGGCCGCTCGCTTGGCCAGCACCACCGGATGGTGGTTGGGCAGCACGAGCACGCCCGTGGCCAGCTCGATGCGGGTCGTGTGCGCGGCGAGGAACATCAGCAGGTCCAGCGGATCCGGGATGTCGCAGTCGTCGGCCAGCTCCATCTTCCCGGAGCTCGCGTAGGGGTAGACGCTGGAGTACCGGCTGACCACGACGGCGTGCTCGACCGCGACGATCGATTCGAACCCGCATGCCTCGGCGTGCCGGGCGAACTCGCCCATCCAATCGGGCCGGGCGGTGACGCCAGCCGCCACCGGAGCCATTACGGCGTATCTCATAACGGAATCCTACGAGAGCGAGGCGAGAATACAAACCTAGCGTTTGCTTGTTTTTCTGGTTACGATGGCGCGCGCTCCGGCATCGGTGCGCGCAGCGCGCGTGCGATGTCCAATGTGGATGATGGCGGTGAGTGGCCCGTTTTCCTGCGGAGTTCACCTGGTGCGCGGTGAGTCGTCGAGCGCAAATCACCCGCTGTCGGCTTCGCTAGAGTTCGAAGTCCACCCGGACGACGGCACGTTTCTCGCAAAATTGCGCACCACCTGCGGAAATGGCGAGGTGTGGCCACGGGGAGCGAAGGGTGTCATCACCCTGGGATGACGCAATTCCTCGCGAAATCGCGTTCGTGCGGTCGGCGGGGTTCAGGCGCCGGGTCGGCGGCGGGTGACCGCTGCCGACCCGGGGCGTCACGCTTCCTTCGCCGCGGGGCGGAGCTTGGTCTTGAGGATCTTGCCGCTGGCGTTCTTCGGCAACTCGTCCCGGACGACGATCTCTTTCGGCACCTTGAAGTTCGCGAGCCGGGCCCGGCAGTACTCGATCAGCGCGTCCTCCGTCGGCCTGCTCCCGCCGCGCGGCACCACGAACGCGAGGGCGACCGAGCCCATCCGCTGGTCGGGCTTCGCCACGACGGCCGACTCCGACACCTCCGGGTGCGTGGCGAGGACGTTCTCCACCTCGGCCGGGTAGACGTTGAACCCGCCGACGGTGAACATGTCCTTGATCCGGTCGGTGACCTGCAGGCATCCGTGCTCGTCGAGGCGGCCCACGTCGCCGGTGCGGAGCCATCCGTCGGCGTCGATGGTCTCGGCGGTGGCCTTCTCGTCCTCGAAGTAGCCGAGCATGACGTTGCGACCCCGGATCAGGATCTCGCCCTCGTCGCCGGCGGGCACGTCGTCGCCCGCGGGGTCCACGATGCGGAGCTCCATCCCGTCGACGGGCGGGCCGGTCGTCTCCGCGATGTGCGCCGGGTCGTCGTCCGGGAGGGACTGGGTCACCACGACCGCCTCGGTCAGGCCGTAGGCCTGGCTCACGGACGTGAAGCCCAGCTCGTCGCGCATCCGCTGGAACAGCGACTTCGGCACCGTCGCGGCCCCCGCGACGGAGAACCGCAGCGACGAGAGGTCGTACTCCGCCAGCCGGGGGTGGTTGAGCAGGGACGTGAACAGGGTCGGCGCGCCGGGCAGCACCGAGATCCGCTCCGCCTGGATGAGTTCGAGCAGCTCGTCGGCCTGGAAGGTGGCGACCGGGTAGATCGTGCTCCCCGCGGTGATCGCGGTGATCATCCCGGCCTTGTAGCCGAAACCGTGGAAGAACGGGTTGACGATGGCGTAGCGGTCGGCCGTGCTCAGCTCGGCCCGCTCGGCCCAGACCCGCGCGACGTCGATCGTCTGCCGGTGCGCCGTGAGCACGCCCTTGGGGATGCCCGTGGTGCCCGAGGTGAACATGATGTCGCAGATGTCGTCGGGCGTCACAGCTGCGACCATCGCCTCGAACCGGTCGTGGTCCACCGAGCGGCCGCCGGAGATGAAGTCCGGCCAGCTGAGCACGCCGTCGGCGGACCGCTCGCCCAGGTCCACCACGGTGTGCAGGTGGGGCAGCCCGGGGATGGGGCCGTCCCCGGCCTGACCAGGCGATTCCGCGGCGGCGGTGCGGAGCATCTCGAGGAAGTCGATGTCCAGGAACCCGTTGGCGAGGACGAGCATCGAGGCGCGGGAGCGGGCCAGGACGGTCGCCGCCTCGTGGCCCCGGTAGCGGCTGTTGAGCGGGACGACGATGGCGCCGATGGACTGCGCGCCCAGGAGCGCGAGGATGAACTCCAGCCGGTTCGGCGCCCAGATGGCCGCGCGGTCGCCCCGGCGCAGGCCGCGCGCCGCATACGCGCGCGCCGTCTCGGTCACGAGCCCGGCCAGCTGTTCGTAGTTGACCCGGATGTCCCCGTCGACGACGGCAGGTTGGTTGGGATGCCGCCGCGCGGCCTCCGCGACGAGGAGGGGGATCGTCATCGGGGTGTTCACCGTGCCCACGCTCTCCTTCGAGCCGACCAAATGCTTGCTAGGTGATCCTAGCGACGGGTGCGCCCGCAGACCAGGCCTTGCGCGGTGCGGGACCGGCGTGCCGCGGAGGGCGCGCGGGCGCGGCTGTGGCAGACTATCGACCAAACGCTTGTTGTTGTGGGGGATTCGCGGTCTGCGGGAAGGAAGGCGAGATGGCGACGAGGACCCGGCCGGGGTCGGCCAAGCGCGGTGCGGCCTCGGCAGGAGGCGGCAGCGGCTCCGACCGGCGGAGCCAGCTGCTGAGCATCGCCGCGACGCTGTTCGCCACGAGAGGGTACGCCGAGACCACCGTCCGGGACATCGCCGACGAGGCGGGCATCCTCTCGGGCAGCCTCTACCACCACTTCAGCTCGAAGGAGGCGATGCTCGACGAGATCCTGCGGGACTTCCTGTCCGCCCTGCGCGACCGGTTCCACAAGATCGAGCAGGACAGCGTCGACCCCCGCGCGGCGCTCGACGAGCTGATCGTCGCGTCCTTCGAGGCCATCTCCGCGACCCCGCACGCGGTCGCGCTCTACCAGGCCCAGGTGGTGGCGCTCGCCCGCCAGCCCGGCTTCGAGTACGTCGGCGAGTTCAGCCGGGAGATCGAGAAGATCTGGCTGCGATTGCTGGTCGCCGGGCAGAAGGCCGGGATCTTCCGCGCCGACGTCGACATGAACATCACCTACCGGTTCATCCGCGACACCGTGTGGTCGTCCGTGCGCTGGTACCGCCCCCGCGGCAAGTACAAGCCGGAGGCCATCGCCAAGCAGTACCTCCACGTCCTCTACGGCGGCCTCCTCGCGAGCTAGCCCCGCGGCTGCGGCTGTCCGCCGGCCACCGGTCTCGCGGATCGGCCGCAGCTCCTCGCCGATGGGTCGGCGCCTCCGGCCTGGGGCCGGAAGAGGTGCCAGCCGACTCGTCGCCGCCCGCCCGTCGCGTGTCCTCCTCCTATTCGGCCGTCTTCGACGGCTTCGTCCTGCTGCGACGAGTTGAGGCCAGATCGGTGACGTCGCCGCGGGCACGTCCATCGTGACCACGTCATCCGCGACCACTCATCGGGATTGAGCCGACCCGGCCGATTACGGCGTCGCGAAAACGGCCGCCCGGCGTCGCCGAGAACTTCGCGGTCGAATGGGCGGATCGCGGCGTCCGGTAGCGCCCGGGCGCGCGCTGGCCCCCATGGTCCAGGAGATGATCGGCCGGGGCTGCGATACCGGGGTCGCCCGTGCCCACACCCCGCTGGCCCGCCGGGCGAACAGGCCCGCGCTATCGAGTTCCTGCTCCGGGAAGATCCTTTCGTCACCGTGTTCTTCCTGCCGGTCGACGGCGGTTGGACGGCAGTGGGGAAGTGAGGCGGAGCCGGGTCCTGCGGCATCCGGGCGTGCACGCCGTTGCTGGGCGCGAAGTGGGCTTCGCCGACGCCGTCGATTTCTACGGTCCCGGGCAAAGCTCTGTGCGAGGTCTCCGGATCCGGCCCGCTTCATGTCGTCGATGTCGTGGATTGGTACGGACGACCTCGCTCCATTCCCCGGGAGAGTGTATGGTCCACCAAGCGCTTGCTCGGTGATCGGCACGAGGGATGTGGGATGTGACGGAGCAACTGGTGGACTTGCGGGACGAGGTCGTGTTCATCACCGGTGCCGCACAGGGGCAGGGTGCCGAACACGCCAGAACGCTGGCGCGGCTCGGGGCAGACGTGGTGCTTGCCGACCTGGACGAGCGCGCGGTTGCTGCGGTCGCTGCGGAGATCGACGCGAAGACCCTCGCCCTGGAACTGGACGTGCGGAGCAAGAGCGCGTGGGACGAGGCGATGCGGCGCACTCGGGCCGAGTTCGGCCGGGTCGACGCGCTCGTCAACAACGCGGGGTTCTACGGCTTGGCCCCGCTGGCGGCGCTCGAGGAGGACCACCTCGTGCGGGCGCTGGACGTCAACCTGGTCGGGCCGGTCCTCGGAATGCAGGCCGTGCTCCCGCTGATGCGCGACCGGGGTGGCTCGATCATCAACGTCGCCTCGACCGCGGGGCTCACGGGGTTCGCCGGTGGGATCGGCTACGGCGCCTCGAAGTGGGGGCTGCGTGGGGCGAGCAAGTCGGCGGCCAAGGAGCTCGGCGAGTTCGGGATCCGGGTCAACTGCATCTGCCCCGGCGCGATCGACACCGCGATGATCTCCGACGAGACCAGAGCGGGCCGCGGCGCGGTGGCGAACCAGCCGATCCCGCGGGTCGGTGCGCCCGCGGAGGTGTCCGCGCTCGTGGCGTTCCTGGCTGGCGACGCAAGCAGCTACTGCACCGGGCAGGACTTCGTGATCGACGGCGGCCAGACGATCTGAGGAGGCGAACGTGTTCGACGCAGAGGTCGCGGCGGTCATCCGGTCGCTCGACGCGGGATTCCCGAAGGTCGAGGAGATGACGGGGGCGGAGGCGCGGGCGGCGATCGCGGCGCGGCGGCAACCGGTGCGGAACCGGGATGATGTGGCGCGCACCGAGGACCGCGAGATCCCCGGTCCTGGGGGCGGTGTGCCCGTCCGCCTGTACTTCCCGCACCGGCGCGGTGACGAACCGTTGCCGGTCGTCGTCTTCTGCCACGGCGGCGGGTTCGTGTTCTGCGACATCGAGTCGCACGACGCGTTCTGCCGCGAGCTGTCGGGACGGACGTCGTCGGTGGTGGTCTCGGTGGACTACCGGCTCGCGCCCGAGAACAAGACGCCCGCCGCCGTCCTCGACGCCTATGCCGCACTGACCTGGGCCGCCGAGAACGCCCGCGGGTTCGGTGGAGACCCGGGCCGGCTGCTGATCGCGGGCGACAGCGCGGGCGGGAACCTCGCCGCTGCCGCCTGCCTGATGGCCCGGGACGGCGGAGGGCCCGCAGTGGCCGGGCAAGTGCTGATCTACCCCGTGCTCGACCCGTCGTGCGACACCGGCAGCTACCGCGAGTACGGCACCGGTTACGGGAACACCAGGGCCGCCATGGAGTGGTACTGGCGCCAGTACCTGCCGGCGGACGGCGTGGCCGGGCCCCGGCACCAGGTCGTCCCGCCCGCCGCGGACACCTTGCGCGGCCTGCCGCCCGCCGTCGTCGTCACCGCGGGCCTGGACCCGCTGTCCGACGAGGGAAGGGCGTACGCGGCCGCGCTGGCCCGGGACGGAGTTCCGGTGACGCACCGGCACTATCCGGGCCTGTTCCACGGGTTCCTGACCATCATGTCCCTGCAGGCCGCCCGGTCGGCCCACGATCTGCTGTGGCACGACCTGTGCGCAGCTACGAAGCAAGGAGCAACGTCTTGACCATCGGAGCTCACAGCGCGGTGCGCGACGTCCTGGTCGTCGGCGCCGGATTCGCCGGTCTGTACGCCGTGCACGCGTTCCGGCGAGCCGGGCTCGACGTGATCTGCCTCGAAGCAGGCGAGGACGTCGGCGGCACGTGGTTCTTCAACCGCTATCCCGGCGCCCGCTGCGACGTGGAGAGCATCGACTACTCCTACTCGTTCGACGAAGACCTGCAGCGCGACTGGGTGTGGAGCGAGCGCTACGCGACCCAGCCGGAGATCCTCTCCTACATCCACCACGTCGCGGACCGGTTCGACCTGCGCTCGCACGTCGAGTTGAACAAGCGGGTCGTGGCCGCGGACTTCGACGAGAGCGCGTCGCGGTGGGCGGTGCGCACCGAGGACGGGGACGAGCACCTCGCGCGGTACGTCCTGTTCGCCACCGGTTCGCTGTCGGCCCCGAACAAGCCGGACATCCCCGGCGCCGACACCTTCGCCGGCGAGACCTACTTCACCGCGCGCTGGCCGGAGCCCGGCCCGTCGCTGCAGGGCAAGCGCGTCGGCATCATCGGCACGGGCTCGTCGTCGGTCCAGTCGGTGCCGATCCTCGCCGGGGAGGCCGACTCGCTCACCGTTTTCCAGCGCACGCCGAACTACAGCGTGCCCGCGCTGAACCGGCAGCTCACCGACGCCGACCAGCGCCGCATCCGCGAGGAGTACCCGGCGCGACGGGCGAAGGCGCGCATGAGCGGCGGCGGTTCGCCGCACCAGCCGCACCCGAAGCGCGCGGCCGAGTGCACCCCGGAAGAGCGCGAGGCCGCGCTGGAGGCGGGGTGGCGCAACGGTGGTGTGCTGTTCGGCAAGACCTTCCCCGACCAGTTCACCGACATCGAGGCGAACGACTTCGCGCGCGAGTTCGCGGAGCGGAAGATCCGGCAGATCGTTGCGGACCCGCGCACCGCCGAGGACCTGATCCCCACCGACCACCCCATCGGGACCAAGCGGATCTGCACCGACTCCGGGTACTTCGAGACGTTCAACCTGGACAAGGTCGCGCTGGTCAACCTGCGCCGGGAACCCATCACGCGGATCACCGGCGCGGGCATCGAGACCAGCGCGGGATTCCACGAACTGGACGTGCTGGTCTACGCCACCGGGTTCGACGCGATGACCGGTGCGCTCACCCGGATCGACATCACCGGCCCGCGCGGCGACCGGATCCAGGACGCGTGGGCCGAGGGGCCGGTCACCTACCTCGGCGTGCAGATCCCCGGCTTCCCCAACCTCTTCACCGTCAACGGCCCCGGCGCGCCATCGGTGCTGTCGAACATGGTGCTGACCGCGGAGCAGCAGGTCGACTGGTTGGCCGAGCTGATCCGGCACGCCGACGAGACCGGGGCCGCCCAAGTGGAAGTGCGCGACGACGCCGCGGTGAAGTGGACCGATCACGTCCAGCAGGCCGCGGACGCCACGCTGTTCCCCCGGGCCAACTCCTGGTACCTCGGCGCGAACATCGAGGGCAAGCCGCGCCGGTTCATGCCCTACGTGGCAGGACTGGGCGCCTACCGCGAGCGCTGCGAGGCGATCAAGGCCGACGGCTACGAGGGGTTCGTGTTCACAGCTCGCTGACGGTGGAGCGGCGGGGGCGACCCCGCCGCCCGCGCGGCCTACGGGACAACGAGGTACCGACGGCACCGCCGGCGCTGCGAACGCACGCCACCGAGCCCCGTGGCGTGACCCCGGGGGGTGTTCAGCGGCTTCCTGCCCGACCGCAATTTCAATGGAAATCGGACCCTCGATTTCCATTGAAATTGCGGGTCTGGAAGGTCGGCAGGGCCGGGCCGTCTGCCTGTTGGTTCCGGCCTTCGAGGTCTGTGGGGGCGGGGCAACTCGGCTTCGCCATGCGCGTCTCGCCGGACGATCATGCGCGTCTCACCGGACGATTTCGTCGTTGCTGAACGAGTTTGCGTGCCAGTATGCCAATCGGTGCTCGCCGCTGATGTCGCGGCGAGCACCGATCTTCGTTTCAGGCCGCGGTGATCGCCGCGAGGACGCGGGCGCGGTGGGCCGCCGTGGTGCCCCAGGCCGCGACCAGGGCGCGCACCTTCGTGATCCACAGACCGAGATCGTGCTCCAGCGTGTAGCCGATCGCGCCGTGCACCTGCAGCGCCGTGCGGGCAGCGAGGTAGGCCGCATCGGAGGCGGCGACCTTGGCCGCCGACACGTCCCGCGCGGCATCGGCCGACCCCACCGACACCGCCGCGCCGTGCAGCAGCGGCCGGGCGAAGTCGAGTGCCACGCGGACATCGGCGAGCGCGTGCTTGAGGGCCTGGAACTCGCCGATCGCCCGGCCGAACTGACGCCGGTTCTTGGCGTAATCCACGGCCTCGTCGAGCAGGCGCTCGCCGGCGCCGAGCAGCTGGGCCGAGCAGGCGAGCGCGGCAGCGTCGAGCGCGGCGTCGACCGCGCCGGCCGGCAGTGCGGCGAGCCGGTCCTTCGCGGTCACCTCGAAGAGCCTGCGGGTGCTGTCCACGGAACGCCGCAGCGATCCCGCCTCCGCGAGGTGCAGCTCATCGCCGTCGACCAGCAGGACGCGGTCGGCGACATCGGCGTCGAGCGCGAAGGGCGTGCCGGGCGGCGCGGCGAGCGTGACCACCCGGCTTCCGGCGGCCAGCTCCGCGAGCGACTCCGGGTCGGTCGCCTGCAGCAGCGCGGGCGCGACGACGACGGACTCGATGTACGGCCCGGGCACGAGGTGGCGGCCGATCTGCTCGAACGCGACGACCACGTCGATCGGCGACGCCCCGAGCCCACCGGCATCCTCCGGCACGCACAGGGCGTGCACGCCGAGGTCGGCCAGGCGCTGCCAGATCTTCCGCCCGGCCGCCGCATCGCCCTCGCCCCACGCGCGGGCCGCGGCTGGCACTCCCGCGGTGCCGAGGAAGTCGTCCAACGACCGGGAGAAGGCGAGCTGTTCGTCGTTCAATGCGAACCTCATCGGGCGCGGCCCTCCTTCGGCAGGCCGAGCAAGCGCTCGGCCACGATGTTGCGCTGAATCTCGTTCGTCCCCGCGTAGATGGGCCCCGACAGCGAGAACAGGTAGCCGTCCAGCCACGCGCCGTCGGCCGCCGCGTCCGGGCCGCGCAGCTCGGACTCCGGCCCGAGGAGATCCAGTGCGGTCTCGTGCAGCGCGACGTCGAGTTGGGACCAGAACAGCTTGTTCACGCTGCCGTGCGCGCCGATATCGCCGCCGTCGGAAAGCCGCGTGACCGTGCCCCACGTGTAGAGCCGGTAGGCCTGCGCCGCGATCCACGAGTCGACCACGCGGTCGCGCAGGTGCGGCTGATCCGCGCCGCGTTCGCGCCACAGCGCCACCAACCGGTCGGCCGCAGCGCAGAACCGGCCCGGCGAGCGCAACGACAGGCCGCGCTCGTTGCCCGCGGTGCTCATGGCCACCCGCCAGCCGTCGCCCGGCGCGCCGAGCACGTCGGCGTCGGGCACGAACACGTCGTCGAAGAAGATCTCCGCGAAACCGGGGTGCCCGTCCAGCTGGGGGATCGGCCGGATGGTGATGCCATCGGCGTTCAACGGGAACAGGAAGTAGGTCAGCCCGCGGTGCCTTTCGGCGTCCGGGTCCGAGCGGAACAGGCCGAACCCGCGGTCGGCGAAGGGCGCCCGCGAGCTCCACGTCTTCTGCCCGTTGAGCACCCAGCCGCCGCGTGCGTCGTCGCGCGTGGCCGTGCTGCGGATCGACGCGAGGTCGCTGCCGGCCTCGGGCTCCGACCACGCCTGGGCCCAGATCTCGGTGCCGTCCGCTATCGACGGCAGGTACCGGTCCCGCTGTTCCCGGGTGCCGTGCCCGAAGATGATCGGGGCGAGCAACGAGATCCCGTTCTGCGCGACGCGCACCGGCGCGCCGCTGCGGTAGTACTCCTCTTCGAACAGGACCCACTCGATCATCGAGGCGTCCCGGCCGCGGTACTCCGCCGGCCACGAGACGACCGACCAGCGGGCCTCGGCGAGGGTGGCCTCCCATTCCCGGCGGGCCGCGAACCCCTCGGCGGAATCCAGCGGCGGCAGCGGCTTCGCCGGGACGTGGTCGTGCAGCCAGGCCCGGGCTTCGTCGCGGAAGGCCAGCTCCTGCGCGGTGAAGTCGACGTTCATGCGTCCTTGTCTTTCCGCTCCGCCGCGTCGCGCATCTTGCGCGCGTCCATCCCGGCCAGGGAGTCGCCGCCGACCTCCGCGTTGTGCGCGTGCGCGGCGTGGTGCAGGCCGAACACCGAGTCCATGCCGGCCCGCATGCCCTGCAGGTCCTCCGCCTGGTTGATCGCCTTCTTGGTCAGGGCGAGCCCGAAGCCCGGCATCGCGCCGATGCGCCCGGCGAGGTCGAGGGTGAAGGATTCCAGCTCGGCCCGCTCCACGACGTGGTTGACCATGCCCAGCTCGTGCGCGCGCTGCGCGGGCATGCGGTCGCCGGTGTAGAGGAACTCCTTGGCGGCGCGCGGGTTCATGACCCACGGGTGGGCGAAGTACTCGACGCCCGGGATGCCCATCTTCACCACCGGGTCGGCGAAGAACGCGTCGTCGGAGGCGACGATGAAATCGCACGACCAGGCGAGCATCAGCCCGCCGGCCACGCACGCGCCGTGCACCATCGCGATCATCGGCTTCGGGATCTCCCGCCACCGGCGGCACATGCCGAGGTAGACCTCCGACTCGCGCGCGAAGCGGCGGTCCACGCCCTCCCGGCCGGTGTGGTCCCACCAGATCACGGCCTTGCGGTCGAAGCTCTGGTCGGCGTCGCGCTCCGGCGTGCCGATGTCGTGCCCTGCGCAGAAGTGCTTGCCGTTGCCAGCGAGCACGATCACCTTGACCCCGTCGGCGTCCACGGCGCGGCTGAACGCGGCATCGAGGGCGTAGGTCATCTTCGAGTTCTGCGCGTTGCGGTACTCGGGCCGGTTCAGGGTCACGAGGGCGACCGCGCCTCGGCGTTCGTAGGTGACCACCGAGTCGTCGCTGGTACTGGGCATGCTCCTTCACGTCCTTTCCCAAACAAGTGCTTGGTTTGCTACCCTACGGGAGATCGCCGGTCCTTGGCCAGGACCCGCGCTCATCCGCTCACAGCGATCGGTTTGGGAGCCGCAGTGACGTCGTCGAAGAAGGAACAGCCCACGCCGGAATGCCCGCCGGCCCACCGCCTGCTCGAAGGCAGGACCGTCGTGGTCACCGCCGCCGCGGGGGCCGGGATCGGGGCCGCCGCCGCCCGCCGCTGCCTCGAAGAGGGCGCCAAGGCCGTCGTCATCGGCGACACGCACGAGCGGCGCCTCGCCGAGTCGGAGAAGGCGCTGGCCGGCGAGTTCGGCGGCGACCGGGTCGCCGCGGTCGTGTGCGACGTGACCGATGAGGCGCAGATCGACGCGTTGTTCGACGCGACCGAGGCGTTCGGCGGCGCGGACGTGGTGATCAACAATGCCGGTCTCGGCGGCACGGCGTCCGTGCTGGAGATGACCGACGAGCAGTGGCACAAGGTCCTCGACGTGACGCTGACCGGTACCTTCCGCTGCGTCCGGGCAGCAGGCAAGCGCATGGTCGACGCCGGCAAGAAGGGCGTCATCGTCAACAACGCCTCGGTGGTGGGCTGGCGCGCGCAGGAGGGGCAGGCGCACTACGCGGCGGCGAAGGCCGGCGTGATGGCGCTGACCCGATGCGCCGCGATGGACCTGGCTCCGCACGGCATCCGGGTCAACGCGGTCTCGCCCAGCCTGGCCATGCACCCGTTCCTGGCGAAGGTCACCAGCGACGAGCTGCTCGCCGAGCTCAAGGGCCGGGAGGCGTTCGGCCGCGCGGCCGAACCGTGGGAGATCGCGAACGTGATGGTCTTCCTTGCCAGTGACTACGCGTCGTACCTCACCGGCGAGGTCCTGTCCGCCAGCAGTCAGCACGCCTGAATCCCAGTCTCCGCACGCCTTTTTGCGCGGGCGGTGCGGGGTAGCGGCCCCTATGGGAGCTACGGCCGCGGCCTGGACTCCGTCCTCCGCAATTTCCATTGAGCGTTTTTCATCTTGTTTCGTGTTCGAGGGTGAGGATGGCTTTGGCGAGGGTGCCGACTTGGTGGGGGCAGCAGCGGACGCGGTCGAGGACG